>NZ_LFKZ01000130.1:0-295000 GCF_028128975.1 Bradyrhizobium sp. CCBAU 45321 | reverse complement strand
CACGGCTTTGCCAGCTACGACGACTACAACAACGTCGTCGACAATATCAGCCTTGTCATCGGCGGCTTCGATCCCGCCACCAAGAAATATGTCGGCCCCGAAGCGGTGATCAAGGCTCAGATCGCGGAGATCCAGGCCGACAAGAAGATGCCGGCGAAGGACAAGAAGGAAGCCCTCGACGAGCTCAACCAGGCGCTGAAGACGCCTGCGCTCCAGGTCGAGCACAAGAGCAACATCGATCTCGTCGCCAGGTATTACGACAAGCTGATCGCAGCGCTCGGGGATGAGGAGAATTGAGGATGCTTGTGGTGCGTTGCTCGCGCCGCGCATTCGCTTCTCGTAGGGTGGGCAAAGGCGCGCGATGCGCGCCGTGCCCACGTCTTCTCAGCTTCCACGTGGGCACGCTTCGCTTTGCCCACCCTACGAGAGTCGTTTAATGGCAAAAGCCCCGGAGACATCTCCGGGGCTTTCGTCGTTCTGCCGTGCGCAGCGCGCGATGCGCTTACGTCCGCGTCCGCATCCGCATCATGAAGGTATCGAAGCTGAGCTCGGCCACCTGCATCCAGGCGAGCGACTCGCTGCGGAAGGCGGTGAGGCTCGCATACATCTTGCCGAAATGCGGGTTGTTCTTGGCGAGATCGGCGTAGATCTCGTTGGCTGCGCCGTAGCAGGCCTCGAGCACCTCCTGCGGGAACGGCTTCAGGATCGCGCCGGACGCCAGCAGCCGTTTCAGCGCGGGCGGGTTCACCGAATCGTACTTGCCGGTCACCCAGGTGAAGGTGTCCATCGATGCCGTGCTGATGGCGGCCTGGTAGTGCTTCGGCAGCCCATTCCACTTCTCGAGGTTCATGATGTTGTGGCCCTGGCCGGTGCCTTCCCACCAACCGGGATAGTAGTAGTACTTCGCCACCTTGACGAAGCCGAGCTTCTCGTCGTCATACGGACCGACCCACTCGGCAGCGTCGATCGTCCCTTTCTCCAGCGCGGGATAGATGTCGCCGGCCGCGATCTGTTGCGGCACGCCCCCGACCTTTGCGACAATGGTGCCGGCGAAGCCGCCAACCCGGAATTTCAGGCCCTTGAGATCATCGACGGTCTTGATCTCCTTGCGGAACCAGCCGCCCATCTGAGCCCCGGTCGAGCCGGTCGGCACGCCGATCGCGTTGTGCTCTTTCAAGAGCTCATTGAGCATGTCCTGACCGCCGCCCCATATCAGCCAGGAAATGTGCTGACGCGTATTGAGGCCGAACGGCAGCGAGGTGCCGAAGGTGAATGCCGGGTTCTTGCCCCAATAATAGTAGAGCGCCGTGTTGCCCATTTCGACGGTGCCGTTGGACACGGCATCGAGCACTTGCAGGCCTCCGACGATTTCGCCGGCCGCGAAGGGTTGGATCTGGAATCTGTTGTCGGTGATCTCCGCGACCCGCTTGCAGAAATACTCGCAGCCGCCGTAGAGCGTATCCAGTGATTTCGGCCAGCTCGCCGCCAGCCGCCATTTCACCTCGGGCATTGATTGTGCGACAGCCGGCGCTGCAATTGCGCTTGCGGCAAGGCCCAGTCCGCCTGCCGTCAGAAATTTACGACGTTCCATGCGTTCCCTCCTGCGGTGTCGTGTCCTCGACGAGGGATCGCGGTCTTGACGCCGCTTCATCTTCGCCGGTGGCCGACGTTTCTTGGTGTCCGAAATTCAATGTTCCCGGATCGCAGGCAGCATGACGAAAGGGGAACAGCAAATCAAGCTCGCTTTGGTTGTGCGCCTGCCAAGCCGATCAATGCTGCGGCGCGAACGCGGCTTCCATGGCCCTGCGTGCCTTCACCGTTTCGTTGCCGGGGTCGAATTCGACATCGCTCCAGCGTACCAACGTGCCATGGGCGACGTCGTGCTTAAGCTTGAGGCGATGTGCGAGCCCGATCGGCAGGGCCCCGGCCCTGAGGCTCGCGGCCGCCGGTATCAGCTTGCCCCATACCGTGTAGCCGCCTTCGCCGTCGAGCACCTCCCCGGCACGCAAGTTACGTTTGGCCACGGCGGCGACGTCGCCGCGGAAGCCGTAAGGCTGCCCGGTGGGCTCGCCCCGTAGCGCGGCCGACAGCACCGAGATGTTCAGCTCGAGCCCGATCAGGTGATACGGCTTGTGCATGGCGGCGAAGCGTCCGCTGGCATCGGTCTTCAGTCCATATTGCCGGAAGCAGTCGGCGGCATAGTCGTTCGGTGCTTCCAGCACGACATAGACGCCCCAGCGCAGATCGCGAAACACCGGCCTGCCGTCGCGCTCGAGCGAGGAGACGACTTCGACGACACCGGATCGCTCCAGCACGCCGCCGCGCGAGCGCGGCCGCATGACATGCGGCAGATCGTCGACGCCGCACGGCGGAAACGCCAGGCCCTCCGCGGGCACGTCGAGGCCGCAGGCATTGGCAATCGCGGCCATCTCGATCGCCGATTTGGTGCCGTCGAGGAAAGAGTTGAACATTTGCGGATTCATGCCGGCCGACTGCGCTTCGCCCGCCGTCAGGCCATAGTGCTGCCAGACACCGTCGGGCGTCACGTCGTGATAGGCCGGCAGGTACTTCGTGCCCTTGCCGGCGGCAACGACGTGAAATCCTGTGGCGCGGGCCCAATCGACCATCTCCGCCGTCAGCGCCGGCTGGTCGCCATAGGCGAGCGAATAGACCACGCCGGCTTTGCGCGCTTCGTCGGCGAGCAGCGGGCCCGCCAGCACGTCGGCCTCGACATTTACCATCACGATATGCTTGCCCGCCGCGATCGCGGCGCGCGCGTGGGCAATGCCGACGGCGGGATTGCCGGTCGCCTCCACCACCACGTCCATGGCGCCGCCGGCGATGGCGCGCACGCCGTCATCGGTGAACACGGTCGCGGCGATGCGCTCGGCGCTCCAGCCGACGGTCCGGCAGGCCTCGCGGGCCCGGTCGCGGTCGATGTCGACGATGATGGGCACATCCAGCCCCGGCGTGTGCGGCACCTGTGCGAGGAACATCGAGCCGAACTTGCCGGCGCCGATCAGCGCGACACGGACGGGCTTGCCGGCGGATGCGCGGGCTTGCAGGAGGCGGAAGAGGTTCATGGGGAGTCCGAGATCGCTATGGCTGTGAGGTGACACTGTCAAACTTCGTCATTCCGGGGCGCGCGAAGCGCGAGCCCGGAATCCATTTCTCCACAAGCACTGCGGCCCGATGGATTCCGGGCTCGACGCTCCGCGTCGCCCCGGAATGACAGGTTACTCCGCCGCCTGGCGCGGTGTCCGTGCCAACCGCAGCAGCGCGTCGTCGTCGACCGTCTTAATCGGCGTGAAATCGCGATGCGCGATGTAATCCGGTCGTGTCGGTGTGCGGATATGGTTCGAGACCGCGTTCAGCGTCAGGTACACGATCTTGCGCGGATAGGGGCGTGATGTTGCCGCTAGAGCCGTGCACGAGATTGCCGTGGAACATCAGCATGCCGCCGGGCTTGCCGGTGGGCGCGACGATGCCGCCCTGCTTGACGAGGCGCGTGACCGTGTCCTCGTCCAGCGTCCATAGCGGATAGGAGGTGGTGGCGAGATCGTGCGAAGCCTCGAGATCGCCGGCATTCTGGCTGCGCGGCACCAGCATCAGGGGACCGTTGATCGGCATCACCTCGTCGAGGAAGATCGCGATGTTCATCGCCCGCGGCTCCGGCATGCCGTCATCGCGCTTCCAGGTGCCGTAATCCTGGTGCCATTGCCAGACGTCGCCGGTGAAGGCCGATTTCGCGTTGATCTTGAACTGGTGCATGTAGACGGGCTCGCCGAACACCTGCTCGACCGGCTCGATCATGCGCGGATGCGCGCCGAGGATCGCGAACGCCTCGTTGTAGAGATGCGCGGCAAAGGCGGTGCGCGGCGCGCCGCTCTTCTCGCGCCAGACCTCCGACCGGTTGGCATCGTAAATGGCGACCGCCTCTCGCGCGAGCAGGTCGACCTCCTCTTGGGCGAACAATTCGGGCAGGAACAGCCAGCCCTCGCGGTGGAAGAACTCCAATTGCTCCTGGGACAGTTTCACGGGTCGTCCTCCTGTTTGCTTTGTTTTGTCATTCCGGGGCACGCGAAGCGTGAGCCCGGAATCCATTCCTCCGCAGTCTCTGCCGCCCGATGGATTCCGGGCTCGACGCTCCCGGGCCGCGCTTCGCGCGGTCCCGTCGCGTCGCCCCGGAATGACGGCGTGCTACGCCGCCGCCTCTTCCGTCACCCGCAATCTCTCCTCGGTCATCCGTCCCGCCGTCTGTGCATGCGCGAGCGCTGAGCGTTCGGCCGCCGTCGCGTTGCCGCTGAGAATGTGTCCGGCAATATCGGCATGCTCCGCCCAGGCGCTGGCGCGATAATCGAGCTCGGAGAGCACTGTCGCCATCGAGCGCCGCATGTGCGGCCATTGCGGCGCCATGGTCTCCTCGATCACGGGATTGCCGGCGAGCTGATAGATCGCGCGGTGAAAATCGACATCGAGGGTGATGAGCTCGGGTAGAATCGTGTTGCGGTCACTGCGGCGCCCGGCGGCGAGCGCTGCCTCCAGTCGCGCGCGTCCCGCTGCGTCGCTGGCCGCGCGCTGAGCGGCCAGCCCGGCCGCCAGCGCGTCGATGGCGCCGCGCACCTCGTAGAGCTGACGGATGCGCGCGGGATCGAGCTGTGTCACTTCAAAGCCGCGGCGGCCGCTCTCGGCGACCAGGCCTTGCCGATGCAACAGATGCAGCGCATGCGACACCGGCTGGCGCGACACGCCGAGCCGATCGGCGAGCTCGTTCTGCCGGATGCGCTGGCCGGGCCGAAGCGTGCGGTCAGAGATCGCCTCCAGGATCCGCGCATAGACCTGGTCGATCAGGTTCGGGAGCGGGTCGAGAGGGATCACGCCGGCAGCTCCAGAAGAACGAAGGAATACGGAATTCCGTATTCGAACTTACGCTCGGCGAGGTAGAGCGTCAAGCCGTATCTCGGGCGATCCCAATGGCTTCATGTCACCCGGGTAAGCTGTTGATTTTCCTAAGTCCGTCTACTGTGCATGGGGTTGTTTTCGCGACAACGGGTTGGTCCGGATCTGAGCCATCCAGCACCTGCACCTCCATCGCGGCGATGTCGTCCGCATCGGCGACGGCCTCGATCGCGCCGATCCGCCCGCCCGCGAACGTCACGCGCAGCGCGACCCGCAACTGTCCGCCGAGGATGACGGCAGCACCCATCTCGCCATCGACCAGCGCCGTGCGCGCCGCCCGGGCGCGGCCCTTGTAGAGCTGCGCGACAGCCTCGGCGCCGCGGACCTCCGCCAGCGAGCCGAGCCGCACCGCCGCCAGATCGGCGCGGAAGACGACGTCGGGATCCAGCACCGCGAGCAGCCTTCGAAGTTGCCCTCGCGCGAGGCTTCGAGAAATGCATCGACGATCCTTCGCTGTTGCGTCAGATCCGTCTCCGGCACCGGTGCGCCCTGCACGCGCCGCCGGGCGCGGCTCGCCAGCTGCCGCGAGGCATCGACCGAACGGCCGACGATCGGCGCGATCTCCTCGAACGGGACGGCGAACATGTCGTGCAGCACGAAGGCGAGCCGCTCCGCGGGCTGCAGCATTTCCAGCACGACCAGCAGTGCCGCGCCGACAGAATCGGCCATCTCCGCCTCTCGCTCACGGGTATCGTCGAGCGGCTCGGGTACGTGCGGACCCATCGGATCCTCGCGGCGCGACTTCCGGGCGCGCAGCATGTCGAGGCAGATACGCGCCACGACCGTGGTCAGCCAACCGCGCAGATTCGCGATGTCGGACAGGTCGTAGCGGCTGACCCGCAGCCAAGCCTCCTGCACGGCATCGTCGACCTCGGCGCGGGAGCCCAGCATGCGGTAGGCCACCGCACGCAAATGGTCCCTGCTCGTCTCGAACTGCTCGGTCAGAAAATTTTCTTCGCTCATCGGTCACATTCCCTCGTCGCGATCCGTCAAGCCCATGACGAAGCCAATCCAGTCGATGTGACCGGAACCTTCGAAATTCGACAGATGGAGATGCAACATGATGCACGCCCGCATGAAACACCCTGTCATGGTCCTGCCCGAGGCCATGAATGTCCTGCAATCCCTCGGCAACCTGACAAAGCAGGGTCTGCCCGAAAAGCTCTTGGAACTGGTGCACCTGCGCGCCAGCCAGATCAATGGCTGCAGCGTCTGCGTCGACATGCACCCGAAGGTCGCCCGCAGGCTGGGCGAGACCGACGAACGCCTGTTCGCCGTATCCGCCTGGCGCGAGGCGCCCTACTTCACCGATGCCGAGCGCGCCGCGCTGGCCCTGACCGAAGCCGCCACGCGCCTTGCCGATCGCGAGGATCCGGTGCCCGATGCGATCTGGAATGAAGCTGCGAAGCACTTCGATGAGCGCGAGCTCGCCACCCTGATCCTCGCGATCGCGACGATCAACGTGTGGAACCGCCTGAACGCGACGATCAAGATGCCCGTCGGTGTGTGGAAGGTGTGAGCTACTCCGCCAGGAATCTGCTCACCACCTCGCCGAACTCGAGCGGCGCCTGCTCGAACATCCAGTGGCCGGCGTTCGCGATCACCGCCGTCTCAGCGCCCGCGATGTGCGCGGCCAGCACGCGCCACATCACCGACAGGCTGCCGGTGGTGGCGCCGCCGCCGATCAGCAGCGTCGGCGTCCTGATCGCCTGCGCATCGCCGAGCGTGTAGGGCCGGCGCTGCTCGTTGATCTGGCCGAGGAAGGTGAGCGCGTTGTCGCGCAGTTGCTGCTTGGCCGCAGCCGGCACGCGCCGCCAGGAGCCGTCGCCTTCGATGCCTTCGTAGAAATTCCGCACCGCGCCCTCGAGGTCGCCGGCGCGGATCATCTCGACCGACCGCGCGGTGCGCGCCGCCAGCGGCGGATGCGCGGGCGTGCCTTCGGGCACAGGCAGGGATACGTCGAGATCGCCGCCGGGCTCGGCCAGCACCAGCTTGCGCAACAGATCGGGCCGCGCCTGCGCCACGCGAAAGGCGATGTGTCCGCCGCGCGAATGGCCCATCAGGTCGACGGGGCCGGGCTTGACCTGCTCGATGAAGGCGATCGTATCGGCGACATGCTGCGCCATCTTGTAGTCGTCGCCGACAGCGTCCCAGTGCTCGGGAAAGAAATGCCGCAGGCTGACCGCGATCACCCGATGGGACTTCGACAGCGGACCGAGCACCGAATACCAGGTGCGGAAGTCGCCGAGTGTGCCGTGCACGCAGACCAGCGGCGGGCCCTCACCGACTTCGAGATAGGCCATGTCGTAACCGTTGACGTGGAAGCTTTGCATGGTCAGCTCGCCAGAAAATCCAAAACCACTTCGGAGAATTTCTGCGGCGCCTGCTCGAACATCGGATGCGTCGCATTCGGGATGATCGCCGTCTTGGAATAAGGCACATGCGCGGCCAGCGCATGCAGCACTTTCGGCAAGAGGCCCTTGGTCCGCGCGCCCAGGATGAACAGCGTCGGCATCTTGATCGCCTCTGCGTCCGCCCTAGAGAACGGCGGGCGGCTGTCGTGGACCTGGCCGATCAGGGTATAGGCATTGTCGCGCAGGTTCTGCTTCACCATCGCGGGCAATCGCGGCCAGGTGCCGGGGCCTTCCAGCGTGTCGACGAAGACGGCAAGGCCGCCGTCGACATCGCCGGCCGCGATCTTCTCGGCCGAGGCGGTGAAGCGCGCCAGCAGTGGCGAGGGACCGCCGACGTAATCCGGATCGAGGCTCGCATCGAGCTCGCCCCCGGGCTCGGCCAGGATCAGCCGTCGCAAGAGATCGGGCCGCTGCTGTGCCACGCGGAAGCAGATATGCCCGCCGCGGGAATGGCCCATCAAATCGACCGGCCCGAGGTCGAGCTTGTCGATGAAGGCGATGACGTCGCTGGCGTGCTGGGCGATCGAATAGGTGTCACCGACCCCATCCCATTTTTCCGGGAAGAAGTGCCGCAGGCTGACGGCGATCACCCGGTGCCGCTGCGTCAGCGGCCCGAGCACGCAGCCCCAGACGCGGAAGTCATTCAGCGATCCATGCACGCAGACCAGAGGCGGACGGCCCCTGTCTTCGCCCACGTCGAGATAGGGCATGTCGTAACCGTTGACGTGGAGGCTCTGCATTATGGACTCGCGGGAGAGGATTGGAACGCCTGTGCAAGATTCCCGGAAACCGGGTGGATCGCAACTATTTCCAAGCCTAGATTTGGCGCGAGAAGAAAGTGGGGCCTGCAACGAAAGCAATTCAGGAACCAAGCCATGACCGACCAGCATTTTGCCCTGTTCGACACCAGGATCGGCCTGTGTGCCATCGCCTGGGGCCCGCGCGGCATCAACGGCACGCAATTGCCGATGGGCGGCGAGCAGAAGATCCGCACCCGCATCAGCCAGCGCCATCCTGACGCCATTGAGGCCGAGCCGACCGCCGAGGTGCAACAGGCGGTCGACCGCATGACGAGACTGCTCGCCGGCGAGCCGGATGATCTCACCGACATTCCGCTCGACCTCGACGGCGTGCCCGAGTTCAATCGCGGCGTCTACGCGATCGCCCGCGCGATTCCGCCGGGCAAGACCGTCACCTATGGCGACATCGCCAAGCAGCTCGGCGGCGTCCAGCTGTCGCGCGACGTCGGCCAGGCGCTCGGCCGCAACCCGTGCCCGATCGTGGTGCCGTGCCATCGCGTGCTGGCGGCCGGCAACAAGCCCGGCGGCTTCTCCGCCAATGGCGGCGTGGTCACGAAGCTGAAGATGCTCGAGATCGAAGGCGCGCTGGTGAACCACACCCCGAGCCTGTTCGATTGAAGATACCAAAGCTTGCTCGGCGTCATGGCCGGGCTTGACCCGGCCATCCACGTCTTCCTTTGCGGTACAAAGCACGTGGATGCCCGGGACAAGCCCGGGCATGACGGTGTTGAGAGCGGCCGCTCTCCCTAAATCTTCGCCGCCGTCTTCGGCCAATACCGATCGCGCAAATGCCGCTTCACCAGCTTGCCCGTGGGCGTGCGTGGCAGCTCGGCTTCGAAATCGACCGAGCGCGGGCACTTGATCGCGGAGAGGCGGCTCTTGCAATAGGCGATCAGATCGGCCTCCAGCGCCTTGCCGGCGCGGCTCATGTCGTGCGGCTGCACCACCGCCTTGACCTCTTCGCCCATCTCCTCGTTCGGCACGCCGAACACCGCGACGTCGGCGACCTCAGGGTGCGTGATCAGCACGTCCTCGGTCTCCTGCGGATAGATGTTCACGCCGCCGGAGATGATCATGTAGGACTTGCGGTCGGTGAGATAGAGGAAGCCGTCCTTGTCGAGATAGCCGACATCGCCGAGCGTCGACCATCCCTTGGCGTTGTAGGCTTTCTTCGTCTTCTCGGGGTCGTTGTGATAGGTGAAGGCGGGCGCATCGGCGAAATAGACGGTACCGATCTCGCCGACCGGCTGCTCCTCGTCGTTCTCGTCGAGAATCTTGATCTTGCCGACCACGGCGCGGCCGACGCTGCCGCGGTGTTCCAGCCATTGCTGCGAGTTGCAGACGGTGACGCCGTTGCCTTCTGAGCCGGCGTAATACTCGATCAGGATCGGACCCCACCATTCGATCATCTTGGCCTTGACGTCAACCGGGCAGGGCGCGGCGGCGTGGATCGCGCCCTTCAGGCTGGAAACGTCGTACCTCGTGCGCACCTCGTCCGGCAGCTTCAGCATGCGCACGAACATGGTCGGCACCAGCTGTGATTGCGTCACCTTGTACTTTTCGACCAGCTTCAAGAACTCTTCGGCGTCAAAGTGCTCCATGATGATGGAGGTGCCGCCGAGCACGATCGCCATCATGTTGAAGCGCAGGGGCGCTGCGTGATAGAGCGGCGCCGGCGACAGATAGGTGCTCTCCGCATTCATGCCGCACATGTCGGCGCAGAGCACCCGCAGGAAGGCGTTCGGCACGTCGATCCTGTTGCCTTCGAAAGCCTTCTTGATTCCCTTCGGGCGGCCGGTGGTGCCCGACGAATACAGCATGTCGTAGCCTGCGACCTCATCGGCGATCGGCGTGGTCGGCTGCGCGGCGGCTTCCTTGTCGTAGGAGCGGAAGCCGGGCAGCGGGTCGTCCATCATGTAGAAGATCGGCTCGCCGGGCGTGCCCTTGATCAGGCCCTTGATCTGGTCGGCGCATTTCGGCGTCGTGATCACGACCTTGGCGCCGCAATCGGCGATGATGTAGTCGATCTCGTCCTGCTTCAGGTAGCGGCTGATCGCGGTGTAATAGAGCCCGCTGCGCTGTGCCGCCCAGCACAGCTCCATGAAGGCGAGGCGGTTCTCCATCAACAGCGCGATGTGGTCGCCGGCCTTGAGGCCAAGCGAGCGAAACAGCTGCGCGCCCTGGTTCGAGAGCTCGTCGAGCTCGCGATAGGTGATCGCCTTGCCGGTCCCGGCCATCTGGTAGGCGATCTTGTCGGGCGTCGTCTTGGCGTGGATACAGGGGTGGGTCATGGCGTTTCCTCAAAACGCGAATGACGAGTAGCGAGTGGCGAATAGGGAAGAAGGGCAAACCGCTCTTCGCCTACTCACCATTCGCTACTCGCCACTCACGACTCGCTCTTGTTTTTCTTACAGCCGCTCCACGATCGTCACGTTGGCCATGCCGCCGCCCTCGCACATGGTCTGCAGGCCGTAGCGCTTGCCGCGCTGGTGCAGGGCGTGGACCAGCGTCGTCATCAGCTTGGTGCCGGAGCCGCCGAGCGGATGGCCGAGCGCGATGGCGCCGCCGTTGATGTTGAGACGCTCCGGATCGGCGCCGGTGGTCTTCAGCCAGGCGGTCGGCACCGAGGCGAAGGCCTCGTTGACCTCGAACAGGTCGATGTCGCCGATCTTCATGCCGGCCTTCTCCAGCGCGCGCTTGGTGGCGTGCAGGGGAGCATCGAGCATGATCACGGGATCGCCGCCCGTCATGGTCATGTGATGGATGCGCGCGAGCGGCTTGACGCCGAGCTGCTTCAGGCCCTTCTCGTTCACCACCATGACGCCGGAGGCGCCGTCGCAGATCTGGCTGGCGCTGGCTGCGGTGAGCTTGCCGTTCTCGGCAATCAGTTTGACGCCCTTGATGCCGTCGAGCGTGACATCGAAGCGGATGCCCTCGTCGATGTGGTGGGTGTCCTTGCTGCCGTCGGCACGGGTGATGTCGAGCGGCACGATCTCCTTCTTGAAGTGACCTGCTTGCGTCGCCGCGATCGCGCGCTGATGACTCTGGTAAGAATATTCGTCGAGCTCATCCTTGGAGAGGCCGTACTTCTCGGCCATCATCTCCGCGCCGGTGAACTGGCTGAACACGATATTCGGATACTTCTTCTCGATGCCCGGGCTCTTGTAATTGCCAAAGCCATTCTTGGCCGGAAGCTGCGACGACAGGCCCATGGGCACCCGCGTCATCGATTCCACGCCGGCCGCGATCACGACGTCCATCGCACCCGACATCACCGCCTGCGCGGCGAAGTGCAGCGCCTGCTGCGAGGAGCCGCACTGGCGGTCGATCGAGGTGCCCGGCACGCTCTCCGGCAGCTTCGAGGCCATCACCGCATTGCGCGCGACATTGTTGGACTGCTCGCCCACCTGCATGACGCAGCCCATGATTACGTCCTCCACCTGGGCCGGATCGACCTTGGTGCGGTCGACCAGCTCATCCAGCACCTTCGCGGCGAGATCGGCCGGATGCCAGCCGGCGAGACGGCCCCCCTTGCGCCCGCCGGCGGTGCGCGCAGCGGCGACGATGTAAGCCTCGGCCATTCGGTCTCTCCCATGATCGTTTTGGATTGAGTTGTCGGGGGCGGATTTAAGGGGCGGACCATCGTTTAGTCAATCGATCAATTAACTCTTGTGATGAGGCGCTGCTTGCGCTTATCTGCGCCCCGCTTCCAGCGGCCAAACAGGGATCTCCGTGGCGACCAGCGTACCGAACAGGCTTCCCGGCGGGAAAAATTCCACGGCAGAGAAATTGCTGGTGGCCGCGAGCGAGCTGATGATCGAACGCTCCTCGATCGAGATCTCGCTCTCCGACATTGCGCAGAAGTCGGGCGCCAACGCGGCCCTGGTCAAATATCACTTCGGCAACAAGGACGGCCTGCTGCTGGCGCTGCTCGCGCGGGATGCCGCGACCGAGATGACCAACCTCGAATATCTGCTGGCGCAGCCGATCACGTCGACGGCGAAGCTGAAGCTGCACATCGCCGGCATCATCCGTGCCTATCACCGGTTCCCCTATATGAACCGGCTGATCCACTATCTCTTGCACGAGACCAGCGCGAGCTCTGCCGACGAAGTCTCGAAATTCTTCGTTGCGCCGCTGTTGGACTTCCACCGCCGCCTGCTGGCGGAAGGCGTCAGCCGCGGCGAATTCCGCCCGACCGATCCGGTGCTGTTCTACACCAGCCTGATCGGCGCCTGCGATCACCTGTTCTTCGGCCGGCACGCGATGTCGCGCGCGACCGGCGTCGGCCCGGTCACCGACGATGTCTGCCGGCAATACATCAAACACATGGAAACGCTGATCTGCGGCGGAATACTGAACGAGCGAATGGCGAATGGCGAATAGCGAATTGGGCCGCAGGCTCCATTCGCCACTCGCTATTCGCCATTCGCCACAACAAGGAGAGGTTCTAAAATGCAGTTGAAAGACGTAGCCGTTCTCATCACCGGCGGCGGCTCGGGCCTTGGTGCCGCGACCGCCCGCGCCATGGCCGCCAAGGGCGCCAAGATCGGCGTGATCGATCAGAGCAAGGAAAACGCCGAGAAGGTGGCCGCCGAAGTGAAGGGCGTCGCGCTGCACGCCGACGTCACCAGCGAGGAGCAGATCAAGGCTGCGATTGCCAAAGCGGAAGCCGCACACGGCGTCGCCCGCGTGCTGATGAACTGCGCCGGCATCGGCGGCTCGCAGCGCATCGTCGGCCGCGACGGTGTCTATCCGCTCGAAAAGTTCGCGCGCATCATCAACGTCAACCTGATCGGCACGTTCAACTGTCTGCGTCTGTTCGCTGAGCGCCTCGTCACTGCGGAGCCGATCGGCGAAGAGCGCGGCGTCATCATCAACACTGCCTCGGTTGCCGCCTACGAAGGCCAGATCGGCCAGATCGCCTATTCGGCCTCGAAGGGTGGCGTCGTCGGCCTCACGCTGCCGGCCGCGCGCGATCTCGCCAGCCAGAAGATCCGCGTCAACACCATTGCGCCCGGCCTGTTCTTCACGCCGCTGCTGATGGGCTTGAACGAAGAGGCCCGCAAGAGCCTGGGCGCCCAGGTGCCGCATCCCTCGCGTCTCGGCGATGCCAACGAATACGGCATGCTCGCGGTGCACATCGTCGAGAACCCGATGCTGAACGGCGAGACCATCCGCCTCGACGGCGCGATCAGGATGGCGCCAAGGTAGGCGGCTCTCTCTTACCCTCCCCTGGAGGGGGAGGGTCGGCGCGAAGCGCCGGGGTGGGGTGATCTCTCCACTCGGGCACTGTTCGGTGGGGAGAGACTGTCACCCCACCCCGCTCGCGCTGCGCGCGATCGACCCTCCCCCTCCAGGGGAGGGTGGGAGACGGTCTCTGTGTGGCACGAAGGTACGAGCCTCATGTCCCAACCGCTGCTGATCGAGCATGACGACGGCGTCGACCGGGTGACGCTCAATCGGCCCGAGCACCTCAACGCGCTCGATCCCGCGCTGATCGATGCGCTCAACGATTATTTCCAGGGCCTGCAACGCAATCGCGACACGCGCGTCGTCGTGCTCAAGGGCGCCGGCAGGAATTTTTGTGCCGGCCTCGATCTCAAAGCCGCGATGGAGCGCCGGGCCGGGCAGCAGGAGCCGCCGGGCGTCACGGAGTCGCTGGATTCGCAGCGGCGCATCGCCGACATCGTGATACTGATGCGGCGCTGTCCGCAGCCGATCCTGGCGCTGGTGCAGGGCGCGGCCGCCGGCGGCGGCTTTGCGCTGGCGCTGGCCTCAGACATGCGCATCGCGACGAGATCGGCGCGGATGAATTGTGCCTTCATCAAGCTCGGTCTCGGCGGCTGCGACATCGGCACCAGCTATTTTCTGCCGCGCCTCGTCGGCGTCTCCGTTGCATCCGAGCTGATCCTCACCGGGCGCTTCATCGGAGCGGAGCGCGCGCTCGCGGTCGGCCTCGTCTCGGAGCTCGTGGACGAGGACAAGCTCGATGACGCGGCAGGGCCTTACGTCGAGGCGATGATGACGGCCTCGCCCGTGGGCCTACGGCTATCCAAGGAATGCCTCAACATGAGCGTCGATGCCGGCTCGCTCGAAGCCGCGATTGCGATGGAGGATCGCAACCAGGTCCTGTGCAGCCGCTCGGAGGAGTTTTCGGAAGGCATCAGGGCCTTCCTTGAGAAGCGAAAGCCTGTCTATATCAGGCGCTGAACGAGAACGATCCGCAAAGGACAGTAATTCCGGGAGACGCAAAATGAGTGGAAGCGCGGCAGCGGTGATGACGAAGCCCGCCTTTCGCAAGGTCCAGTGGCTCGCGCGCGACATCGACGTCGAGCGCCGCGCCGACGGCACGGTGGTGCTGAAGTCGCGCATTCCGCTGCAGCCTTATGAGAAGCACATTCCGGCGTCGCTGGCGAAATGGGCGAAGGAAGCGCCCGAGCGCATCTGGCTGGCGCAGCGCGGCGGTCCGAACCGCGAATGGCGCAAGGTGTCCTATGGCGAAGCCAAGCGCATCGTGGACGCGCTGACGCAAGGCTTGCTCAATCTCGAGCTCGGCGGCCGGCCCGTCACGATCCTCTCGGGCAATTCGATCGAGCATGCGCTGATGACGCAGGCTGCGATGCAGGCGCGCGTCCCCGCAGCGCCGGTATCGCCGGCCTACTCCTTGATGAGCCACGACCACGTCAAGCTGAAGTATCTGTTCGACCTGATCAAGCCGGCCGTACTGATGGTGCAGGACGGACCGACCTTCGAGAAGGCGCTGAAGGCGCTCGACCTCAGCGGCGTCACCGTGGTCCACGTCGCGCGGCCCTGCGAGGGCATCAAGAGCGTCAGCTTTGCCGAGCTCGCAGCAACGCCCGTCACGGCCGATGTCGAGGCCTCGATCGCGAAGATCACGCCGCAGACCATCGGCAAGCTGCTGTTCACGTCGGGCTCGACCGGCATGCCCAAGGCCGTCATCAACACGCAGGAGATGATGTGCGCCAATGCGGCGATGATGATGCAGGTGCGGCCGCGCGATCCGAACGGGCCTGTTGCGACCATGCTGGACTGGATGCCCTGGAACCACACCATGGGCGGCAATGCCGCGTTCCATCCAATATTGGTCGACGGTGGCACGCTCTATATCGATGACGGGCGCCCGATGCCGGGCCAGTTCGAGGAGACGCTGCGCAATTTGCGCGAGATCTCGCCGACCTATTACGCCAACGTGCCCGCCGGCTATGCCGCGCTCGCCGCCGCCATGGAGAAGGACGACGCGCTTTGCCGCTCATTCTTCAAGAACCTCTCGATCATGGCCTATGGCGGCGCGCGCCTGCCTGACGATCTCTACGAGCGCATGCAAGCGCTGGCGGTAAAGACCACCGGAGAGCGGATCGTGTTCTATACCGGCTGGGGCTCGACCGAGACCGCGCCGACCTCGACCGGCACCTATTGGGACACCGAGCGCGTCGGCCTGATCGGCCTGCCGTTCCCAGGCGTCGAGTTGAAGATGGTGCCTTGCGGCTCGAAGTACGAATTGCGCCTGCGCGGCGTCAACGTCACGCCCGGCTATTTCGGCCAGCCGGAGCTGACCAGGAAAATGTTCGACGAGGAAGGATTCTACTGCATTGGCGATGCCGGCATCTTCGTCGACGATGCCGATCCGGTGCAAGGCATCATCTTTGCCGGCCGCGTGGTGGAAGACTTCAAGCTCACCACCGGCACGTTCGTGCATGTCGGCTCTCTGCGGACCGATGCGATCGCAGCAGCGACGCCTGTGGTGCACGACGCGCTGGTCGCGGGGCAGGACCGTCCCTTCATCGGCCTCTTGGCCTGGCCGAACCTGCACGCCTGCCGCCAGCTGGCCGGCAATCCCGATCTGAGCTTTACCGATGCGGTGAAGCATCCCGAGGTGATCGCCTGCTTCAGGCGCGGCCTGGAAGCCCACAACCGTGAGTGCGAAGGCGCCAGCAGCCGGGTCATCGCGCGCGCGATGCTGATGGTCGAGCCGCCTTCGATCGACGGCAACGAGCTCACCGACAAGGGCTACATCAACCAGCGCGCCGGCCTGGAACGCCGCGCGGCGCTGGTGGAGCGGCTCTATGCGGACAAGCCGGATGAAGATGTGATCGTGCTGAAATGAGAGCGCAACTCTCTCCCCTCGTCATTCCGGGATGGCCCGAAGGGCCAGGCCCGGAATCCATAACCCCGGCTCGTGGTTATGGATTCCGGGCTCGCGCCAAGGGGCGCGCCCCGGAATGACGGTGCCAATAAATGACAACGAATAAACAAAGGTAGCCCCGCCATGAACTTCGATTTCTCCGACGACCAAAAACAGCTCCGCGACCAAGCGCGCAAGTTCCTCGCCGAGAAATGCTCGCCCAAGGCGGTGCGTGTCGTGCTCGACGGCAAGACGCCTTACGACAAGGAGCTGTGGAAAGGCCTCGCCGAGATGGGCTTCCTCGGCGTCGCGATTCCCGAGGAGTTCGGCGGTGCCGGCGCGGGCCATCTCGAGCTGTGCGTGATCGCGGAAGAAATGGGCCGCGCCAACGCGCCGGTGCCGTTTTCCTCGACCGTGTACCTCGCCGCCGAAGCGTTGCTGATCGCCGGCAGCGACGCGCAAAAGAAGAAATGGCTGCCGGCGATTGCGTCCGGAGAGGCCATCGGCACGCTGGCGCTGTTCGAGGGCAAGGGCAACCCAGCGCCGAAGAACGTCAAGCTGACGGCTGCGAACGGGGTGCTCAACGGCGTCAAGAAGCCGGTCGCCGACGGTGCCATCGCCGATTTTGCGGTGGTTGCCGCGCGCACGGGATCGAGCGGGCGCGACAATGACATCTCGCTGTTCCTGGTCGATCTCAAAGCCGGCGGCGTCGAGGTCAAGAACCTCACTAATCTCGATCCGACCCGCGGGCAGGCCGAGATCACCTTTAAGGACGCCAAAGCCGAGCCTCTCGGCGCCGCGGGCGACGGCTGGAGCATCCTCACCCAGGTGCTCGACCGCGCCGCGGTGCTGTGCGCGTTCGAGCAGGTCGGCGGCGCCGACCGCGCGCTGGAGATGGGCCGCGACTAC
This sequence comes from Bradyrhizobium sp. CCBAU 45321, assembly GCF_028128975.1. Lineage (NCBI taxonomy): Bacteria > Pseudomonadati > Pseudomonadota > Alphaproteobacteria > Hyphomicrobiales > Nitrobacteraceae > Bradyrhizobium > Bradyrhizobium sp. CCBAU 45321. The sequence goes on along the minus strand of NZ_LFKZ01000130.1, from coordinate 277,772 downwards.
GCGCTGGACCGCATCGCCTTCGGCCGGCAGATCGGCTCGTTCCAGGCCGTCAAGCACATGCTGGCCGACATGTACGTCTCGGCGACGCTGGCGCGATCCAACAGCTATTACGGCGCCTGGGCACTCTCGACCAATGCGGCCGAGCTGCCGGAAGCCGCCGCCGCCGCGCGCATCAGCGCGACGCAGGCGTTCCAGCACTGCGCCAAGAACAACATCCAGGTCCACGGCGGCATGGGCTTCACCTGGGAATTTGACTGCCACATGTACTACCGCCGCGCCAATGCGATGGCGCTTGGCCTGGGCAGCCTGTCCTATTGGGAGGATCAGCTGATCGACCGCATGCGGAAGAAGAACGCGGCGTAACCCTCGCTCGTGTCCCGGACGCGGCGCGGAGCGCCGCAGAGCCGGGACCCAGGGGCTGCAATGGACCCCGGCTCTGCAGCGCACCGCTTCGCGCTGCGCAGCGTCCGGGGAACGAACCGAGAGATGAGACCATGAACTTCGACGACACCCCGCAGGAAGCCGAGTTCCGCGCCACCGCCCGCGCCTGGATCAACGCCAACGCGCCCAAGCAATACGAGGAGGAGCTGCGCAAATCCTCGCTCGGGCGTACCGTGCTCAAAAACGCGGATATCCTGCAGGTCGCAAAAGCCTGGCAGAAGAAAAAGGCCGACGCCGGCTGGGCCTGCCTGCACTGGCCGAAGGAATATGGCGGCCGCGGCGCCTCGCCGATCGAGCGCGTGATCTGGCAGCAGGAGGAAGGGCCGTTCGGCCAGCTCTCCCGCATGTTCATCATCGGCCACGGCATGTGCGGGCCGACCATGATGGCGTTCGCGCGCGAGGAGCATAAGCGCACCTATCTGCCGCCGCTCGCCTCCGGCGAGAAGGTCTGGTGCCAGCTGTTCTCCGAGCCCGCCGGCGGCTCTGATGTCGCGGGCCTCCGCACGCGTGCGGAGAAGGACGGCGACGACTGGGTGATCAACGGCCAGAAGATCTGGACCTCGGGCGCGCATTATTCAGACTATGGCATCCTGCTCACGCGCACCGATCCGACCGTGCCCAAGCACAAAGGCCTCACCATGTTCTTCCTGGACATGAAGAGCCCCGGCGTCGAGGTGCGGCCGATCAAGCAGGCGAGCGGCGCCTCGGATTTCAATGAGGTCTATTTCACCAACGTCCGCATCCCCGACCATCAGCGCCTCGGCGAGGTCGGCGACGGCTGGAACGTCTCGCTGACCACGCTGATGAACGAGCGCAGTGCGATCGGCGCGGCCGTATCGACCGGTTTCCCTGAATTGTTCGAGTACTGCTCCAGCTTGATGCTCGACGACGGCCCGGCGATCGAGGATCGCGCGGTGCGCTCCAAGCTGGCGAACTGGGCGGTGAAGGCGAGCGGCTTGAAATACACCAGCATGCGCGCGATCTCGGCGCTGTCGAGGGGCGAACGCCCGGGGCCGGAGAACTCCATCGGCAAGCTGGTGGCGGGCTCCATGATCCAGGACGTCGCGACCTACGCGTTGGATCTGCAGGGCGCGTCCGGCGTCGTCAGCGGTGAGGATGCCGAGCTCGCCGGCCGTTTCCAGGCCATGCTGCTGCGCGCGCCGGGTACCCGCGTCGAAGGCGGCACCGACGAGATCATGCGCAACATCATCGCCGAGCGGGTGCTGGGCCTGCCAGGCGACATCCGCGTCGACAAGGACGTGCCGTTCAACAGGATCCCGACGAAGGGAAGGAATTAGCCGTGTCCCGGACGCGATGCAGCACGCAGTGCTGCTTCGCAGAGCCGGGACCCAGATGGCCGCAATGGGCCCCGGCTCTGCAGCGCACCGCTTCGCGCTGCGCAGCGTCCGGGGCACGAGAGAGGAGAGCTCGAAGATGAATTTCGACGACACCCCGCAGGAAGCCGCGTTCCGTGAGACCGCGCGCAAATGGATCGAGACCAACGCGCCGAAGGAGCTGCATGGCGAGCTATCAAAGTCCTCGCTCGGCCGCATCCGCCTTGCCAACCGCGACATCGTCGAAGTCGGCAAGGCCTGGCAGAAGAAGAAGTTCGAGGGCAATTGGGCCTGCCTGCACTGGCCCAAGGAGTATGGCGGCCGCGGCGCGACGCCGATCGAGAAGGTGATCTGGCAGCAGGAGGAGGGCGTCTACGGCAAGCTGACGCAGCCGTTCCAGATCGGCGAAGGCATGTGCGGACCGACCGTGATGGCGTTCGGCAGTGAGGAGGCCAAGCGCCGTTACTTGCCGAAGCTCGCATCGGGCGAGGAGATCTGGTGCCAGCTGTTCTCCGAGCCGTCTGCCGGCTCCGATGTCGCAGGGCTTCGCACACGCGCGGAGAAGAAGGGCGACAATTGGGTCGTCAACGGCCAGAAGATCTGGACCTCGGGCGCGCATTATTCCGACTATGGCCTCCTCATCGCACGCACCGATCCGAACGTGCCCAAGCACAAGGGCCTCACCATGTTCTTCCTGGACATGAAGAGCCCCGGCGTTGAGGTGCGGCCGATCAAGCAAGCCAACGGCATGCAGGAGTTCAACGAGGTCTATTTCACCGATGTGGTGATCCCCGATAGCCAGCGGCTGGGCGCCGTCGGCGACGGCTGGAACGTCTCGCTGACCACGCTGATGAACGAGCGCATGTCGATCGGCGCGCGGCTCGCGACCGGCGTGCCTGAAATGTTCGAGCTCTGCTCGAACCTGATGCTGGAGGAGGGCCTCGCCATCGACGATCCCGCCGTGCGCTCGAAGCTCGCGAGCTGGGCGGCGAAGTCGAACGGGCTGAAATACACCAGCTACCGCACGATCTCGGCGCTATCGAAAGGCGAGCGCCCGGGCCCGGAGAATTCGATCGGCAAGCTGGTCTCGGGCATGATGCTGCAGGACATCGCGACTTACGCCATGGACCTGCAGGGTGCGGCCGGTGTTCTCACCGGCAACGACGAGGAAACGGCCCAGGGCCAATTCCAGCAGATGCTGCTGTCCTCGCCCTCGATGCGCATCGCCGGCGGTACCGACGAGATCCTGCGCAACATCATCGCCGAGCGCTTGCTGGGCCTGCCGGGCGACATCCGCGTCGACAAGGACGTGCCGTACAACAAGATCCCGACCAAGGGGCGGTGATCGCGCGCGCTGAGCATGGACCTCGGGTGGGCAAAGGCGCAAAGCGCCGTGCCCACCCTTGCGCGTTGCTCACTCCACCCCGATCGTCGTCAAGTCCTGGAACCAGTGCTGCGCCTGCACGAACTGCTTGATCTTCGGTGACAGCGCGTGCGGGTTGGTGTCGTGGACGACCCACACCAGCGTGGCATCGTCCACGATCAGCGCATGCGCCTGCGCCAGCAATTGATCCTGCTTGGTGCTCTCGAAAGTCTGCTTGGCCTCGTCGATCAGCGCGTCGACCTTCGGGTTCTTGTAGCCGCCCCAATTGACGCCTACCGGCGCGATCTGGCCGGAATGGAAGAAGCGGACGATGGCGTAAAGCGGATCCGAGGTGACATAGGCGATGTTGTTGGAGGTGATGCCGGCGTTCATCTCGTCGGCGGCGCCCTTGCGCCAATGCGTATAGAGCGTCTCCAGCTCGACCACCTTGAAGTCGATCTCGATGCCGATCTCCTTGAAGCTTTGCTGCAGGAATTCGTTCATCGGCAGCGACAGCATCTGGCCGGTGCCGCCTTGCGCGATGATGAAGGTGGTCTTCAGCGGCTTTGCTTTGGAATAGCCCGCTTCCTCCACCAGCTTCTTGGCGGCGGCGAGATCATATTTCAGCTCGAAGCTGGGCTTGCCGAACCACGGGCTCGACGGGTCGACCTGGCCCTTGGCGGGCTTGGCGAGGCCGTTCATCAGTCCGACGACTTCGTCGCGGTTGATCGCAAGGTTCAGCGCCTTGCGCAGGCGGATGTCGGTCCAGGGCGAGCCCGGCAGCACGCTGAGGTGATAATTCCACACATGCGGCGTGACGTTGTCGACCAGCTTCATTCCGGCCGCCTTCAACTGCGGCACGGCATCCGGCGCGGGTGTCTCGATCAGGTCGACCTGGCCGGCGAGCAGCGCATTGGTGCGCGTCAGCGCTTCCGGCATCGGTACCAGCACAATCTTGTCGGCCTTGGGAATGCGCTTCTTGTTCCAGTAGTCCGGATTTTTGCTGAGCTCGGCGAGCTCGCGCGGCACCAGCTTCGTCAGCTTGAACGGGCCGGTTCCGGAGGGCTGGCTGGCGAACTTGTCCCAATCCTTGCCGAGTTTTTCGTATTGCGCCGGGCTCGAGACCAGGAACCACAGCATCTGGTAGGGGAAGAAGGAATCGACCGTCTTGGTGGTGATCTCCACGGTGGAGTCGTCGATCTTGGCGTAGCTGGCGACGGAGGGGAGGCGGGTCTTCACCTGCGCGCTCTGCCGCTTGTCGAATTGCGGCGCCTTGTCGTTGAGCACCTTGTCGAGATTCCAGATCACCGCATCGGCGTTGAAATCGCTGCCGTCGTGAAACTTCACGCCCTTGCGCAAGCTGAAGCGCCACTTCGTCTTGTCGGCATCGTCCACCTTCCATTCGGTGGCAAGGCCCGGCACCAGCTTGCCGGGGCGGTCGGCGACGTCCATCTCCCAGGCCACCAGGGGATCGTAGATCGTGTAGGCCGTGAACTGATAGGCGCCGGCGCCGCGATCAGGCTGGCCGGTGGTGAGCGGAATATCCGCCATCGAGATGCCGTAGCGCACAACACTCTCCGCGCGCGCCGAGATTGCGGAGGACGCCAGCGCAAGCACGGCGAGACAGGTCGATAAGCGAATACGCATGGTCCAAGCTCCCAGGGATTTCGGAGCCGAACTTGCAATCTTGATGCCAGAATAGGCAGCCCGCCTGGTTGCCTCCTGGCGATCCACAAGGACTTGTCGCCGCAGGCAAGATTTGCAGAAAAAGTTTCTCCTTGGCATAGCCATTGCATACCATTGCATCAAAATTAATCATCCAAAGCCGGAGAAGGACGAGGCGATGCTTACTAAGAAGAAGACACGTGCGGCACTGATCGCGGTGCTCGCTCTGACGACAGCCGCCGCATGGCCGCGTGTGGCGAGCGCGCAGACCGTGCTGCGCATCGGCATGACCGCTGCCGATATTCCGCGCACGCTCGGCCAGCCCGATCAGGGTTTTGAAGGAAATCGCTTCACCGGCCTCACCATGTACGACGCGCTGACCGGCTGGGACCTGTCCTCCGCCGAGAAGGCGAGCGTGGTGATCCCCGGTCTTGCCACCGAGTGGAAGGTCGACGATGCCGACAAGACCAAATGGGTCTTCAAGCTGCGCCCCGGCGTCACCTTCCACGACGGCTCGCCGTTCAACGCGGACGCCGTGGTGTGGAACGTCGAGAAGGTGCTGAAGCAGGATGCGCCGCAATTCGACGCCAGCCAGGTCGGCGTCACGGCCTCGCGCATGCCGACGCTGGCCTCGGCGAAGAAGATCGACGACATGACCGTCGAGCTCACCACCAAGGAGCCCGACAGCTTCCTGCCGATCAACCTCACCAATCTGTTCATGGCGAGCCCGGCGAAGTGGCAGTCCTTCTACGACAAGACCGAGGGCGCCGACGCCAAGGCGAAGTCGCAGGCCGCCTGGACTGCGTTTGCCAAGGACGCCTCGGGTACCGGTCCCTGGAAAATGGCGAGCTTCACGCCGCGCGAGCGGCTCGAGCTGGTCAAGAACGCGAACTACTGGAACAAGGATCGTGTGCCCAAGGTCGACAAGATGGTGCTGCTGCCGATGCCGGAAGCCAACGCGCGCACCGCGGCGCTGCTCTCCGGCCAGGTCGATTGGGTCGAGGCGCCGGCACCGGACGCGATCCCCGAATTGAAGCAGCGCGGCTTCAAGCTCTACTCCAACGAGCAGCCGCACGTCTGGCCATGGCAGTTCTCGCGCGTCGAGGGCTCGCCCTGGAACGACATCCGGGTGCGCAAGGCCGCGAACCTCTGCGTCGACCGCGAAGGCCTCAGGGACGGTCTGCTCGCCGGCCTGATGGTGCCGGCGACCGGCACCTTCGAGCCCGGCCATCCCTGGCGCGGCAATCCCACCTTCCAGATCAAGTACGACAAGGCGGCTGCGCAAAAGCTGATGCAGGAGGCCGGCTACGGTCCCAACAAGAAGCTGACCGTGAAGACGCAGACGTCGGCGTCCGGCTCGGGCCAGATGCAGCCCTTGCCGATGAACGAGTATCTGCAGCAGGCGCTGGCCGAATGCTATTTCGACGTCCAGCTCGACGTCATCGAATGGAATACGCTGTTCACCAACTGGCGCCGCGGCGCCAAGGATCCCAGCGCCAACGGCTCGCACGCGACCAACGTCACCTACGCGGCGATGGACCCGTTCTTCGCGCTGGTGCGCTTCCTGCAGTCGGGCATGGCGCCGCCGGTCTCGAACAATTGGGGCTTCATCAACAACCCCAAGTTCGACGAGCTGGTGAAGAAGGCGCGCCAGACCTTCGATCCCGCCGCGCGCGACGCCGCGCTCGCCGAGCTGCACGCAGCCTCCGTCGACGACGCCGCTTTCCTTTACGTCGCCCACGACGTCGGCCCGCGCGCCATGAGCCCGAAGGTGACAGGCGTCGTGCAACCGAAGAGCTGGTTCATCGACTTCTCGCCGGTGTCGATCAAGCAGTGAGGTGAGTACGCTCTATCGACGCGTCATGCCCGGGCTTGACCCGGGCATCCACGTGTCTCCTCCAGCTCCGTCATTGCGGGATCGTCCGAAGGACCAGACCTCAGGTGTGCAATTGCGCACCGGGGAATCTCGAGATTCCGGGTTCGATGCTTCGCATCGTCCCGGATGACGAACCAAGAAAACGTGGATGGCCGGGACAAGCCCGGCCATGACGACCACTACGCACTAACTTGAGTAATCCAACGTGCTCGCCTATACCGCCAGACGCATTGTCTACGTCGTCCCGATCGTCATCAGCGTCGCGCTGGTGTGCTTCCTGCTCGTGCACATCACGCCGGGCGATCCGCTGGTCGCCGTGCTGCCGGCCGACGCGTCGCAGGAGCTCGCCGCGCAGCTGCGCGCCGCCTACGGCTTCGACCGGCCGCTGCCGGTGCAGTTCGGCCTGTGGCTGTTGCGTGCCCTTCACGGCGATCTCGGCAATTCCATCGCGACGGGGCGTCCGGTGCTCGCCGAGGTCATGCGCGCGGTCGGCAACACCGTCACGCTCGCAATTGCCGCCGCCATCATCGGCTTCACCATGGGCGTCTTGCTCGGCCTGATCGCCGGCTATTTTCGCGAGACCTGGATCGACAAGGTCGCGACCTCCTTTGCCATCGCCGGGGTCTCGGTGCCGCATTACTGGCTCGGCATGCTGCTCGTCATCATCTTCTCGGTCCAGCTGAACTGGCTGCCCGCGGTCGGCGCCGGCCCCAGCGGCTCCAACTCCTGGGCCTGGGATTGGGCGCATCTCAAATATCTCGTGCTGCCGGCGATCACGACGTCGGTGATCCCGATGGGCATCGTCACCCGCACGGTCCGCGCGCTCACTGGCGACATTCTCTCGCAGGACTTCGTCGAGGCTTTGCGTGCAAAGGGCCTGCGCGAAACCGGCGTGTTCCGCCACGTCATCAAGAATGCCGCGCCCACCGCGCTCGCGGTGATGGGGCTTCAGCTCGGCTACATGCTCGGCGGCTCGATCCTGATCGAGACGGTGTTCTCCTGGCCGGGTTCGGGCTTCCTGCTCAACTCGGCGATCTTCCAGCGCGACCTGCCGCTGCTGCAGGGCACGATCCTGATCCTGGCGCTGTTCTTCGTCTTCCTCAATCTCCTGGTCGACATCGCCCAAGCCGCGATCGACCCGCGCATCAAGCGGGGCTAGCGGGATGCATTTGAGCCGAGCTATAGCCGCGAAGCCGGTGCGCTCCCTCCCCCGCGAGCGGGGGAGGGTTGGGGAGAGGGTGTCTCCGCTCGCGAGAACCCCCAAGAGGCGAAAGCCCTCACCCGTCGCTTCGCGACGACCTCTCCCGCAAGCGGGAGAGGTTAACCGACCAAGCGGTTCGCACCGACCACACCGATACGCAACGGGAGCCAGCCGATGAGCGAGCTTCCGCTGTCCGCCACCGCCGACGCCGCGCTGCAGGCGGCGCCTGCCACCAAGGCGCGCGGCTATTGGGCGACCGTCGGCCGCCGCATCATGCGCGACAAGGTCAGCATGGCCTGCGCGCTGGTGTTGCTGCTGATCTTCCTCTCCGCGATCCTCGCGCCGTGGCTCGGTCTCGAAGACCCCTACAAGGGTTCGATGATCCGCCGGCTCCGCCACATCGGCACCACAGGCTATCCGCTCGGCACCGACGAGCTCGGCCGCGACATGCTGGCGCGGCTGATCTATGGCGGGCGCCTGTCGCTGGTCATCGGCATCCTGCCCGTGATCCTGGCCTTCTGCATCGGCACCTCGCTCGGCATCATTGCCGGCTATGTCGGCGGCAAGCTCAACACCGCCATCATGCGCACGGTGGACGTGTTCTACGCCTTCCCGTCGGTGCTGCTGGCGATCGCGATCTCTGGCGCGCTCGGCGCCGGCATCCTCAACTCCATCGTGGCGCTGACCATCGTGTTCGTGCCGCAGATCACCCGCGTCGCCGAGAGCGTCACCACCGGCGTGCGCAACATGGACTTCGTCGAGGCCGCCCGTGCCTCCGGCGCGGGCGCCTTCACCATCATGCGCGTCCACATCCTCGGCAACGTGCTCGGCGCGATCTTCGTCTATGCCACCAGCCTGATCTCGGTCTCGATGATCCTGGCGGCCGGTCTGTCCTTCCTCGGCCTCGGCACCAAGCCGCCGGAGCCGGAATGGGGCCTGATGCTGAACACGCTGCGCACCGCGATCTACGTCAATCCCTGGGTCGCAGCCTTGCCGGGCGCAATGATCTTCGCAGTCTCGATCTGCTTCAATCTCCTTTCGGACGGCCTGCGCAGCGCCATGGACATCAGGAATTAGCCATGAGCGAGATCAACGCATCTGTCGCCATGCTGGAGCCGGTCGAGGACCGCGGCGGGCTCGCGCAGCCGCTGCTTCAGGTCAACGGCCTGACCAAGCATTTTCCGGTGCGCGGCGGCCTGTTCGCCGCCAAGCGCACGGTGCGTGCCGTCGACAATGTCTCCTTCTCCGTCGCCAAGGGCGAGACGGTCGGCATCGTCGGCGAGTCCGGCTGCGGCAAGTCCACGACCGCGCGGCTCCTGATGCACCTGATGCCGCGCGATGACGGCGACATCATCTATGACGGCATGACCGTCGGTCAGTCGCTGAGCTTGCGCGAGCTGCGCCGCGGCATGCAGATGGTGTTCCAGGATTCCTACGCTTCGCTCAATCCGCGCCTGACGATCGAGGAGTCGATCGCCTTCGGTCCCAAGGTCCACGGCATGGCCGATGGCTCGGCGCGCAATCTGGCGCGCGAGCTGCTCGGCAAGGTCGGCCTGCGCCCGGAAAACTTCGCCAACCGCTATCCGCACGAGATCTCCGGCGGCCAGCGCCAGCGCGTCAACATCGCCCGCGCGCTGGCGCTGTCGCCGCGGCTGGTGATCCTGGACGAGGCCGTCTCGGCGCTCGACAAATCCGTCGAGGCGCAGGTGCTCAATCTGCTCGCCGATCTCAAGCGCGAATTCGGCCTCACCTATCTCTTCATCAGCCACGACCTCAACGTGGTGCGCTACATCTCGGACCGCGTGCTGGTGATGTATCTCGGCGAGGTCGTCGAGCTCGGCCCGGTCGACCAGGTCTGGGACAGCCCGGCCCATCCCTACACCCGCGCGCTGCTCGCGGCGATGCCGTCTTCCGATCCCGACAGGCGCACCGAGACGCCCCCGATCACGGGCGATCCGCCCAATCCGATCGATCCGCCCCCCGGCTGCCGTTTCCACACCCGTTGCCCGTTTGCGGAGCCGCTCTGCGCAAATGCGACACCAAAGCTCACCGCGCTGGATAATATGGGTCACGAGGCCGCGTGCTACATGGCCATACCGGGCTCAGGCCATAGCCGCGCCCCCAGGGGAGATATCGCATGACGAGACCGACACCGAAAGAGATCAAGCCGATCGCGCATATCGCCGGCGTGCCCGTGGACGACGAGATCGCGATCCGCATCTCCAATGCCATCGGGCCCGCCTTCGAAGGCTTCGCCGCGATCGCCGGCACGCTGCCGTTCGATCTGGAGCCCGCAACTTACGTGCTCGCGCAGACGCAGAAGGTGTCGAAATGAGCCGTGAGCCCGCTCTGATGACGCTCACCGAGGTCGCGCGCGCGATCGCGATGAAGCAGGTGTCCTCGCACGAGGCGACGCGTGCGCTGCTGCAGCGCATCGCGCAGTGGCAGCCGCATCTCAACGCCTTCATGTCGATCGAGGCCGAGGCTGCATTGAAAGCGGCGGATGCTGCCGATGCCGAGCTCGCCAAGGGCAATGTCCGCGGTCCCCTGCATGGCGTGCCGCTTGCGCACAAGGACATGTACTACGATGCCGGCCACGTCTCGACCTGCGGCTCGCTGATCCGCCGCGACTTCGTGCCGAACGTCACGTCCACCGCCTTGCAGCGGCTCAAGGACGCCGGCCAGGTCCGGCTCGGCACGCTGCATCTCGCCGAGTTCGCCTATGGCCCGACCGGGCACAACGCCCATTACGGTCCGGTGCGCAATCCCTGGAACGTCGCCCATATCACCGGCGGCTCCTCATCCGGCTCCGGCTCGGCGGTGGCCGCGCGCCTGACCTATGCGGCGCTCGGCTCGGACACCGGCGGCTCAATCCGCATGCCCGCGCATTTCTGTGGCGTCACGGGGCTCAAGACCACGGTGGGCCGCGTCAGCCGCGCCGGCGCAATGCCGCTGTCGCAATCGCTCGACACCGTCGGCCCGCTGGCCCGCACGGCCGAGGATTGCGCGCTGTTGCTGGCGCTGATGGCCGGGCCTGATCCCGCCGATTCGACCTGCAGCCACGAGCCGCTCTCGGACTACGTCGCGGCCACCAAGAGCTCGCTCAAAGGTCTCAAGATCGGCGTGCCCGCCTCGTTCTACGTCGACGATCTCGACAGCGAGGTTGCGCGCGTGCTCGACGAGACCATCGCGGTGCTCAAGCGCGAGGGCGCCGACATCGTCCCCGTCGAGCTGCCCGACCAGCGGCAATTGTCCTCGGCCAGCCAGCTCGTGCTCGCCGCGGAAGCTGCCGCCTTCCACAAGCGCTGGATGATCGAACGTCCGCAGGACTATGGCCCGCAGGTCTTGATGCGGCTTCAGAACGGCCTCGCCGTTCCCGCCATCACTTACCTCGAGGCGATGCGTTGGCGCGGGCCGGCGCTCGCGGCCCACAATGCCGCGACGGCAGGCGTCGATGCGGTGATCGCGCCGGCGTCCCCAGTGCCGGCGCCGACGATCGAGGAGAGCGACGTTGGCGGCGGCCCGAACGCGCCGGCGCTGTTGCAGCGGCTGACGCTGTTCACCCGCCCGGTGAATTTCCTGGGCTTGCCGTCACTGACCATTCCGTCGGGCTTCACCACGACCGGCCTGCCGGTCGGCATGCAGCTGATCGGCCGCTCCTTCGACGAAGCCACCCTGCTGACCATCGGCGCCGCGTTCCAGCGCGTCACCGATTATCACGATCGATTGCCGAAACTGCCGTCATGACAAAACTCGTCGAGATCTCAGGCCTCAACATCCGCTTCACCGGCGAGCGCACGGTCTATGCCGTGAACGATCTCAGCCTCTCGCTCGGCAACAGTGAGGTGCTGGGCCTGCTCGGCGAATCCGGCTCCGGCAAGAGCGTGACCTTGCGTGCGCTGATGCGGCTGTTGCCGAGGAAGCGCACGCAGATCTCGGGCACGGTCAATGTGTTGGGTCGTGACGTGCTCGCCATGAACGACGAGCAGCTGTCGTCCTTTCGCGGCCAGACCGTCTCGATGATCTTCCAGGAGCCTGCGCTCGCGCTCGATCCGGTCTACACGATCGGCGCGCAGATCGCCGAAAGCGTCGTGCGCCACGAAGGCAAGAGTTTTGCGGAAGGGCGCGCGCGGGCGCTGGAAATGCTCGAGGTGGTGCGCATTCCTTCCGCCAAGCGCCGGCTGGATGCCTATCCGCACGAAATGTCCGGCGGCATGCGCCAGCGCGCCATGATTGCGCTGGCGCTGGCCTGTCGTCCCAAGATTCTGCTCGCGGACGAGCCGACCACCGCACTCGATGCCACCGTGCAGATCCAAATCCTGCTGCTGCTGCGCGAACTCCAGCGCGAGTTCGGCATGTCCGTCATCTTCGTCACCCACGACATCGGCGTTGCGATCGAGATCTGCGACCGCGTCGCAGTGATGTATGCCGGCCAGATCGTGGAGCAGGGCACCTTGCGCGACATCGTCCGCTCGCCGGTGCATCCCTATGCCAAGGGCCTGCTCGCCTCCACCATCCACGGCGCCAGGCGCGGACAGCGGCTGGAGACCATCCCCGGCACGCCGCCGTCGCTGGCCGAGAAGCCGCACAATTGCTCCTTTGCTCCCCGCTGCAAGCTCGCCGAGCCGCGCTGCCTGGAGCAATTGCCTGCCAATGTCGAGGTCGGGTCGGGCCGGGCGGCGAGGTGCGTGCTGGCGGAGCCGGTCACCGCAGTATCATAGTTCGGATGAATGAGCCGGGCTGAGCGAGCCTCCAGCATTCACACCCCGTTCATTCCGGTTCCCGTTCCATGGCTCCGTTCACGGAGAGGAACCTCACGGATGTACATTTCCAACGAAGGCCTGCTCGTTATCCTGTTCGTCGGTCTCGTCGCCGGTTGGCTCGCCGGCAAGATCGTGCGGGGCGCCGGGTTCGGCCTTATCGGCGACATCGTGATCGGCATCTGCGGTGCGCTGGTGGCAAGCCTGCTGTTTCCAAAGCTCGGCATTCGCCTGGGCACCGGCTTGATCTCCCAGATCGTCTATTCTGCCATCGGCGCGGTCATCCTGCTGCTGGTGGTCCGTCTGGTGCGCGGCGGGGGCCGGCTCTAGCCTCTGCATTCGGCTGAGCGGAACTTGAGCCGCGCTTTTCGCGGAAGCGGCTGAAAGCCTGCAAGAAAAAGCCGCAAGCCTGTGGAATTCCGGACTTGCGCGGAAGGCTGTCGGGGGTAGATGTGGCCCATGAGGCCTCGGATTAAATTCGACCGCGTTGGACGGCCGGAAAACAGATGTTAATCCAAGGCGAGTACTCCTTGAATCGCCTTTGAAATCAGGGCTTTGCCCGTTAGCCGAAAGAGATCAGACTGATGGCAGCCATCCCTGGCGTCCGCCGTTCAGAGCTCGGTGACGCTTTGCGCGCTTGTCGCACGGCCTTCATCGGCGTGGGCCTGATGAGCTGCATGATCAACCTGCTCTATCTGACCGGGTCGATCTTCATGCTGGAGGTCTATGACCGGGTGCTGCCGAGCCGCAGCATCCCGACCCTGGTCGGCCTCATCATCCTCGCCAGCTTCCTCTACATGGCGCAGGGCGTGCTGGACATGATCCGCAACCGCATCTTGGGGCGGATCGGCACCGCGCTCGACGAGGCCCTCAATAAGCGCGTGTTCGACACCATCGTGCGCCTGCCGCTGCTGGTCGGCAGCCGCAACGAGGGCCTGCAGCCGCTGCGCGATCTCGACAATGTCCGTTCCTTCCTCGGCGGCATGGGCCCGAGCGCGTTCTTCGACCTGCCCTGGCTGCCGCTCTATCTCGCCATCTGCTTCGCTTTCCATGTCCTGATCGGCGTCACCGCGCTGGTCGGCGCCATCATCCTGGTCGGGCTGACGCTGGTGACCGAGTTCATGTCGCGCCAGCCGGCGAAGGAGGCGATGGGCCTCGCCGCCCAGCGCAACGATCTCGCCCAGGCCAGCCGCCGCAACGCCGAAGTGATGGTGTCGATGGGGATGGCCGGCCGGATGAACCAGCGCTGGAGCGAGGCCAACGAAAAATACCTCGCCGGCAATCAGCGGGCGAGCGACGTCGCCGGTGGTCTCGGCGCGGTCGCCAAGGTGCTTCGCATGATGCTGCAATCGGCCGTGCTCGCGGTCGGCGCCTATCTCGTCATCCACCAGGAGGCCACCGCCGGCATCATCATCGCCGGCTCGATCCTGTCCGCCCGCGCGCTCGCGCCGGTCGATCTCGCCATCGCGCATTGGAAATCCTTCGTCGCGGCGCGCCAGAGCTGGCAGCGTCTGACGCGCCTGTTGGAGCAGATGCCGGCGCAGGCGATGCCAACCCAGCTGCAGGCGCCGACCAGCCGGCTCTCGGTCGAGGGCGTCGCCATGGTGCCGCCCGGCGATCAGCGTCTCGTGGTGCAGGATGTCACCTTCGCGCTCGCCGCCGGCAACGGCCTCGGCGTGATCGGCCCGAGCGGTTCCGGCAAGTCGTCGCTGATCCGCGCGCTGGTCGGGGTCTGGCAGCCGGTGCGCGGCAAGGTGCGGCTCGACGGCGCGGCGCTCGATCAATGGACGAGCGACGCGCTCGGCCGCCATATCGGCTATCTGCCGCAGGACGTCGAATTGTTCGGCGGCACCATCGCGCAGAACATCAGCCGGTTCGATCCCGAGGCCACCTCCGAGGCGATTATCGCCGCGGCCAAGGAGGCCGGCGTGCACGAGATGATCATCAAGATGCGCGAGGGCTACAACACCCAAGTCGGCGAGCAGGGCGCCGCGCTTTCCGCAGGTCAAGCCCAGCGCGTGGCGCTGGCGCGCGCTCTCTACGGCAACCCCTTCCTGATCGTGCTCGACGAGCCCAATTCCAATCTCGACACCGAAGGCGACGAGGCGCTGACCCGCGCCGTCCGCTCGGCGCGCGAGCGCGGTGCCATCGTCGTCGTGGTGGCGCACCGCCCGATCGGCGTCGAGGCGGTCGACCAGATCCTGGTGCTGCGCGACGGCCGCATGCAGGCCTTTGGGCCGAAGGAGCAGGTGCTCGCCCAGGTGCTGCAGCCGCGCGTGACGCCGCCGGCGCCGATCAAGATCGTCAGCGAAGGCGGAGTGGCCAAACCATGAGCACGAAGCCATGAGCACGATGGCCATCGGCGGCCCCAAGGCGGCCGCGAAGACCGTCCGCGACTCCATCAGGTTCCACCTGATGCTCGGCCTCGCCATCGTGGTGGTCCTGGTCATCGGCCTCGGCGGCTGGGCCTCGACCGTCCTGATCTCGGGCGCGCTGATTGCGCCGGGCCAGATCGTGGTCGAATCCAACGTCAAGAAGGTGCAGCATCCGACCGGCGGCGTGGTCGGCGAGGTGCGCGCCCGCGACGGCGACCTGGTCAAGTCTGGCGACATCGTGGTGCGGCTCGACGACACCGTCACCAAGGCCAATCTTGCCATCGTCACCAAGAATCTCGATGCGGCGCAGGTGCGTGCGGCGCGATTGCAGGCCGAGCAGCGCGGCCTCGACCGAATCGAGTACCCGCAAAGCCTCATCGAGCGGGCGGGCGATCCCGACGTCAAGGCGCTGCTCGCGGCTGAAACCAAGCTGTTCGAGGTCCGCGTCAACGGCCGCACCGGGCAGAAGGCGCAGCTGCGCGAGCGCATCACGCAGCTCAACGAGGAGATCGCCGGTCTCAGCGCCCAGGAAAAGGCCAAGGACCAGGAGATCGCGCTGGTGCTGAACGAGCTCACCGGCGTGCGCGAGCTCTACGACAAGCGTCTGGTGCAGATCTCGCGCCTGACCCAGCTCGAGCGCGACTCGGCCCGCCTCAATGGCGAGCGCGCGCAGTACATCGCCGCGCGCGCCCAGGCCAAGGGCAAGATCACCGAGACCGAGCTCCAGATCATCCAGATCGACAAGGACGTGGTCAGCGAGGTCTCCAAGGACCTGCGCGAGACCAACGACAAGATCGGCGAGCTGATCGAGCGCAAGGTCGCGGCCGAAGACCAGCTCCGCCGCGTCGACATCCGCGCGCCGCAGGACGGCATGGTGCTGCAATCGAGCGTGCACACGATCGGCGGCGTCGTCACCGCCGGCGACACCTTGATGCTGATCGTGCCGCAGGCCGACGATCTCCAGGTCGAGGCCAAGGTCAATCCGGTCGACATCGACAAGCTCCAGATCGGCCAGAAGACGCTGCTGCGCCTTTCCGCGTTCAACCAGCGCACCACGCCCGAGCTCAACGGCGTCGTCAGCCGCGTCTCGCCCGACGTCACCACCGACCAGCGCACCGGCCAGAGCCATTACACCATCCGCGTCTCGATGCCGCCGGAAGAAATCGCCCGGCTCGGCGACGTCAAGATGATCCCCGGCATGCCCGTGGAAGCCTTCGTCCAGACCGGCGACCGCACCATGTTGTCCTATCTGATGAAGCCGTTTCACGACCAGCTGATGCGCGCGTTCCGCGAGAAGTGACGCGCGACATCGCGTCATCTTCACCCGTCATTGCGAGCGTAGCGAGGCAATCCAGTCTCGTAGGGTGGGCAAAGGCGCAAAGCGCCGTGCCCACGATCTTTCACACGATGAGCATATTGGTGGGCACGCTTTCGCTTTGCCCACCTACAACACCGCCTTCTTTGCTATAGTTCGACTCAGGCCCAATCATCCGGCGGTCGAACCATGCAATCCCCACCCTCCATCGCCACCCAATCCTTCTCCGACGCGTCCCTCGCCGTTGCCCGCCTCGAGGAGATCTACGAGCGCAACACGAAATTCCTGCGCGACCGGTTCGAAGCCTATGTCGGCGGCGAGGCGATCACGACGCGGGTTCGCGCCTACTATCCCTTCGTCCGTCTCACCACCGCGACGCATGCGCGGCTGGATTCGCGTCTTGCTTACGGCTTCGTGGCCGGACCCGGCGTGCATGAAACCAGCGTGACGCGGCCGGATCTGTTCCGCAGCTATCTCACCGAGCAGATCGGCCTCTTGATCCAGAACCACGGTGTGCCCGTCGAGATCGGCGAGTCCGCCGAGCCGATCCCGATCCACTTCGCCTATCGGCGCGACATCAATATCGAAGCCGCCATCACCACCAGCGAGAACTCGTCCGTCACACGCTCGCTGCGCGATGCGTTCGACGTGCCCGTTCTCGCGACGATGGACGATTCGATCGCCGACGGCACCTTCGAGCTCCAGCCCGGCGCGCCCGAGCCGCTGTCCCTGTTCCGCGCCGCCCGCGTCGATTACTCGCTGCGCCGGCTCTATCACTACACCGGCACCGATCCCGAATATTTCCAGAACTTCGTCATCTTCACCAACTACCAGTTCTATGTCGACGCCTTTGCGCAAGCGTGCCAGCAGCGGCTGCAGTCCGGCGAGGCCGGACTCGAGGCTTTCGTCGCGCCCGGCAACGTGATCACGAACAGCGGCGGCGCGATCAGCGGCACTGCGCCGGCTCGTGCACCGCAGATGCCGGCCTTCCACCTGGTCGCACCTGGCTATCGCGGCATCACGTTGATCAACATCGGCACCGGCCCGTCCAATGCGCGCAATGTCACCGACCACGTCGCGGTGCTGCGGCCGCATGCCTGGCTGATGCTCGGCCATTGCGCGGGCCTGCGCAACACGCAGCGGCTCGGCGATTACGTGCTGGCGCACGGCTATGTGCGCGAGGATCACGTGCTCGACCGCGAGCTGCCGCTGTGGGTGCCGATCCCGGCTCTGGCCGAGATGCAGGTCGCGCTCGAGGAGGCGGTCGAGGACGTCACCGGGCTCGAAGGCTTCGAGCTCAAGCGCCTGATGCGCACCGGCACGGTCGCGAGCGTCGACAACCGCAATTGGGAAATTTCCGGGCCCGAGGTGATCCGCCGGCTGTCGCAATCGCGCGCGGTGGCGCTCGACATGGAATCGGCCGCGATCGCCGCCAACGGCTACCGCTTCCGCGTTCCCTACGGCACGCTGCTGTGCGTCTCCGACAAGCCGCTGCATGGCGAGATCAAGCTGGCCGGCATGGCCAGCGAATTCTACCGCCGTCGCGTCGGCCAGCATCTCGAGATCGGCCTGAAGGCGCTGGAGCGGCTCAAGCAGCAGGAATCGGAACGGCTGCATTCGCGCAAGCTCCGCAGCTTTGCCGAAGTGGCGTTCCAGTAGGGCCGAGGCCGCACTTTGCTGCTGACAAGCGCAGCGATTTTCAGCATTGTCCGGCGCGGGGCTCGACCGGGACGACTTGATGCCACTCATGCGCCACAAGATCATTGGCCATGATCTGGAACGGCTGGCCTTTCGCTTCACCATGCTGAACGATGGCGAGGTCGTGCAGTGCCAGATCAGCGACGCCGCGATGGACGAGCTCGCGGGCATGCAGGGCACCGAAAGCAGCGCGCGTCAGGCGCAATTCCTGTCGCTGCGCGAGACCATCGAGCGGATCGCGTCGGATCTCTACGACGAGGCACCGCGATTCCCGGGCTATGTGGTGCGGATTTTCATGCGGCATTTGGAAAGGTAGCTGTCTCGCCACACTCCGTCGTCATCGCCCGGCTTGACCGGGCGATCCAGTACTCCGAGACGGCAGTGATAGAACCGAGAAGACGCGGCGTACTGGATGCCCCGGTCAAGCCGGGGCATGACAGCGATTATGTGGCGAGCTTGTCCGCTCGCTCACATCGCACAGCCGCATCACCCCTCAAGCTTCCTCAACAACAGCTTCAGCGCCGCCGCTGCGAACACCTGCATGTTGCCGAACCGGTCGTTGCTCCCCGTCTCCAGCGTCATCACCTCCATGGCGGGCCCTGCAACTGCCATGCAGCTATGGCCCGCCGAATCGCCGTAGCGGTTGCCGGTGGGGCCGGCGGCGCCGGTCTCGGACAGGCCCCAATCGCTGTCGAAGCGCGTTCGCATCTGCTCGGCCAGCAATTGCGCGTAGGGCTCCGACGAGGACCGAAAGCCCCTCATTCCTTCGTCCGAAATATCCATGAGCACGCGCCTGGCATCGCGCGTATAGACCACCGCGCCGCCGAGGAAATAGGCGGATGCGCCGGGCACCGCGAGCAGGCTGGCCGCGATCAAGCCGCCGGCGGAGGATTCGGCAACCGCAATGGTCTGTTTGCGCGCGATCAGTTTGGCGGCGACCTGTTCCGCAATGCCGACGAGCTCTTTCATGTCGTAACCCCTCATTCCTTCGCAACCGAGCTCAGCCTTCCTAGCATATGACAGGACGCTTGGCCGAGTTGCGGGCGGCGGGCAGGCCTGCTTGAATGGCGGGGATAAGAAGAGACATGCGAGGAAACGTGAGAAGGGAGACGTAATGGCATCCCTGATCGCCGGCGGCATCGACTGCGACGTGCATCCGGCCGTGCCGCATCTGACCAGCCTGCTGCCGTACCTGAACGATTATTGGCGCGATCAGGTCACGACGCGCGGCATGGTCGACCTTGTCTCGCAATCCTATCCGCAGAACTCGCCGATCACCGCGCGGCCGGACTGGCGCCCCGAGACCGGCAAGCCCGGCGAGAGTCTGGAGGCCATGCAGCGTCACGTGCTCGATCCCTTCCAGCTCAAGCATGCGATCTGCAATCCGCTCTACGGCGTTCAGATGGTGTTTTCGGAAGACATGCAGGCGGCCTTCTGCCGCGCGCTGAATGATTGGCTGGCGAAGGAGTGGCTCGATCGCGACGCGCGGCTCCGCGGCTCGATCGTGATCCCCACGCAAAGCGTCGAGAAAGCGGTTGCCGAGATCGAGCGCTGTGCACCGGACGAGCGCTTCGTGCAGGTGCTGATGCTGGTGATGGGCGATACGCCGCTCGGCAAGCGCGCGCTGTGGCCGATCTACGAGGCCGCGGAACGTCTGGAACTCCCGGTCGGCATCCACGCCGGTTCCGCCTATCACAATCCGCCGACCGCCGTGGGCTGGGGGTCCTATCACATCGAGGATTATGTCGGGCAGGCCCAGGCGTTCCAAACCCAGCTCACCAGCCTGATCGTCGAGGGCGTGTTCGCCAAATATCCGCGGCTGAAAATGGTGATGCTGGAGTCCGGCGTGTCCTGGATCGCGCCCTATCTGTGGCGTCTGCACAAGTTCTGGCGCGGGGTGCGGATGGAGACGCCGTGGGTCGATCGCGCGCCGCTGGAGATTGTGCGCAGCAACATCCGCTTCTCGTTACAGCCATTTGATGCCCCGCCGGAACCCGAGACATTAATTCGCCTGTTTGATCATATGCAGTCGGACGAATTGGTCCTATTCTCCACGGACTATCCGCACTGGCAGTTCGACGGCCAGGACGCGCTGCCCGAAGGTCTGTCCCCCGATCTCGTGCGCAAGATCATGATCGACAATCCGCATGCAACCTATCCCCGCCTGACATGAGCCCGCTGCCAAAGGAGGCAAGGCGATGAATATCCAGTTCCGCGAGAACCAAGAAGCCGCTTCCCCACTGACCGTCAAGACCGCAATCGCGGACTGCGACATCCATCCGGCACGAACGACCCCCACCGAGCTCTATCCCTACCTCGCCAAACGCTGGCAGCATCATCTCGAAATTTACGGCGTCCATGCCTATCAGGGCATGCTGGAAGGCCCGCCCTATCCAAAGGCCCAGCCCAACGCCTCGCGCCGCGATGCCTATCCGCCGGAAGGCGGCCCGCAGGGCTCTTCACTCGCCTTCATGCAGAAGCAATTGCTCGATCCCAACAACGTGCAGCTGGGCGTGCTCAACCCGCTCAACACCGGGCAGGGCATCCGCAATCACGAGCTCTCAGCCGCGCTGTGCTCGGCCATCAACGATTGGCAGATCGACAAATGGACCAGCAAAGATAAGCGGTTGAAGGCCTCGATCGTGGTCGGCAATGAGGACGGGCTATCGGCCGCCGCCGAGATTCGCGAGCGCGCCGGCGACAAGAATTTCGTGCAGGTGCTGCTGCTCAGCCGCAATGTCGAGCCGCTCGGCCAGCGTCGCTATTGGCCGATCTACCAGGCCGCAGAAGAAGCGGGGCTCCCGGTCGGCGTCCACGCCTTCGGCTTCGGCGGCAATCCGATCACGCCGTCGGGCTGGCCATCCTATTACATCGAGGAGATGGTCGGGCATTCGCAGTGCCAGCAATCGGCGCTTGCAAGTCTGGTTTTGGAGGGCGTGTTCGAGCGCTTCCCGAAATTGAAGATGGTGATGATCGAGGCCGGCTTCGGCTGGGCGCCGTCACTGGCGTGGCGGCTGGACAAGGCCTGGCAGCGGCTCAGGAGCGAGGTGCCGCATGTAAAACGGCCGCCGTCGGAATATATCCGCGAGCAGGTGTGGTGGACGACGCAGCCGATGGAAGATCCTGAAAGGCGCGAGGATCTGTTCGACGTCATCAAATGGATCGGCTGGGATCGTCTCTTGTTCGCCACCGATTATCCGCATTGGGACTATGACGAGCCGTCGCGCGTGCTGCCAGCGGGAGTCAGCGAGGCCAACCGCGAGGCGTTCTATCTCGGCAATGCGAAGAAGCTGTACGGAATCAATTGATGGCGCGGCACGTCATTGCGCCAGTGGATGAACTCCCGCCCGGCACGCGAAAATTCCTGGAGATCGACGGGCGGCCGATCGCAGTCTTCAACATCAAAGGCGAATATTTCGGCCTGATGAACCGCTGCCCGCATCAGGGCGCTGCGCTGTGCGAGGGGCCGTTGATCGGTCTCGCCCAGTCGCGCAATCCCGGCGAGATCGAATACACCAAGCTGGGTGAGATCATCCGCTGCCCCTGGCACGGCTGGGAGTTCGACATCCGCACCGGCCAATCCTATTGCGACCCCCGCCGTTTCCGCGTGAAGGCCTATCCCGCCCATGTCGAGCCGGGCGCGAGCGTGGTGAAGGGGCCCTATGTCGCGGAGACCATCCCGGTGAAAGTCGAGAGCGACTACGTGGTGGTCGAAATCTAAGCCGCACCGGCGGTGCGCTCCCTCGCCCCGTTCTTACAGGGAGAGGGTTGGGGTGAGGGGCCTCTCTCAACACGAGCGGTCGTCGAGATACCTGTACCCCCTCACCCGAATTCGATCTGCGATCGAATTCGACCTCTCCCCGCAAGCGGGGAGAGATGAAGAGAGTGCGCGTCCCGAAATGACACCGTCTAGCGCCCCGCCACCGGCTCCGGCACCGCATCATAGGCCGGCACTGTGCCGCCGCCGCGATACACCGTCGAGGCCGCGATGATGCCGAGCAGGGCGGCGAACATTAGCCAGAAGCCAGGCGCGGCCTTGTCGCCGGTGCGCTCGATCAGCCAGGTCGAGGCGAACGGCGTGAAGGTGCCGAACAGGGCGGCGGCGAGCGCGAAGGCGAGCGAGAAGCAGGTGGTGCGCACGTGCGCCGGCACGATCTCGACGAGTGCGCCGAGCATGGTGCCGCTGTAGACGCCGAAATAGAACGAGAACATCATCTCGACCGCGAGCAACTTGCCGAACGTCGGCGCGGCCACCAGCCAGTGCAGCGCCGGATAGGCGGTGACGAGAGAGAGGCCGGCGATGGCGAGCAGCACCGGCTTGCGGCCGATGCGATCGGACAGCGCGCCGCCGACCGGATTCCAGATGAAGTTGCTCACTGCGACGAGCAATGTCACGAGCAACGCGTCCTGCGTCGACAGCTTCAGCACAGTCTTGCCAAAGGTGGGCGTGTAGACGGTGACGAAATAGAACGTCGTCGTGGTCAGGATCGCGATCATCATGCCGAGCACGACGATGCGCCAGTTGGTGAGTGCGGAGGCGAACACCTCGCGCGTCGTCGGATGCTTTCTCATGGCAAGGAAGGCCGGCGTCTCCTCCAGCGTCCGCCGCAGGATGAAGATCAGCGGAATGATCAGGCAGCCCACGAAGAAGGGAATGCGCCAGCCCCAGGCGGCCACCAAGTCGGCCGGCATCACCTCCGAGAGGATGAAGCCGAGGATCGAGGCCACGAAGATCGCGACCTGCTGGCTCGCCGATTGGAACGAGGTGTAGAAGCCGCGATTGCCGGGCGTTGCGATTTCCGCGAGATATACCGAAACGCCGCCGAGCTCGACGCCCGCCGAGAAGCCCTGCAGCAGCCGGCCGATCAGCACGATGATTGGCGCGGCGATGCCGGTGGTCGCGTAGCTCGGGCAGAACGCGATGACGACGGTGCCGAAGGCCATGATGCCGAGCGTGACGATCAGGCCCTGGCGGCGGCCGATGCGGTCGATATAGGCGCCGAGCACGATCGCGCCGACGGGACGCATGAGAGCGCCGAGCCAGAATACGCCGAACGTGTTGAGTAGCGAGGCCGTCTCGTTGGTGGAGGGGAAGAACGCCTTGCCGATCGCGGCGGCATAGAAGCCGAACAGGAAGAAGTCGAACTGCTCGAGGAAATTGCCCGAGGTCGCGCGCAGGATGGCGCCGATGCGCGATTTGATCGCGGGTGGATTGGTCGATGCGGCTGATCCAGCCATGGCGTTCTCCCCTTGGAAAGGCGTGGCCGGCCGAGAATCGTTCTTTCGGCAAGGCGACAGATTGATGCTGCGACAATCTGCCATACCCCTTCCCGCGCGGGGCGAGGCGAGTCAACCGATTTCGCCGGGGAAGCTGATGAATTTTCAGGCTTTATTTTGCGCTGCAGCGATCATCCAGTCGCGAAAAGCGACCAACTTTGGCGCCTCGCGACGGCCCTCGGGCGAGACCAGGTAAAAGCCGGCGTCCGCCGGCAGCGCGATCTTGAACGGCACGACGAGCCGACCTTTGGCGATGTCGTCCTGCACGTAGGAGGTCCGTCCCATCGCGACGCCGATGCCGTCGATCGCCGCCTGGATGGTCATGAAGATCATGTCGAAGGTGATGCCGGGGTGTCTTGCGATATCGGCCGGCAGGCCCGCCGCGGTCAGCCACAGCCGCCAGTCGTCGCTATTGGTGCTCGACGTGTGCAGCAGCGGATGGTTGCGCAGATCCTCGGGGCGGCGCAGCGGCTTGTCGCCGCGCAGTAGCGACGGGCTGCACACCGGAAACAGCTCGTCCGCCATCAGCCAGTCGGCGCGCAGGCCCGGCCATTGGCCGCGGCCATAGCGGATCGCGGCATCGACATTGTCGCGTTGGAAATCGACGAGGCTGGTCGAGGTGGTGATGCGCACATCGATGCCGGGGTGCTGCTCCTGGAAATCGGTCAGCCGCGGCAGCAGCCATTTGGCGGCGAGTGAGGCCAGCGTCGACACCGTCAGCACCTTGTCGTCCTCCTTACGCAGCAGGCGGTCAGTGGCCAGGCGCAAGTCGTTGAAGGCGGCGCGGACGCCCGGCAGGTAATCGCGCGCCTCCGGCGTCAGCGCCAGCGCGCGGTTCTGCCGGATGAACAGGCGGATACCGAGCTCCTCCTCCAGCCTGCGGATCTGATGGCTGATCGCGGTCTGGGTCACGTTCAGCTCGCTGGCTGCCAGCGTGAAGCTGAGATGGCGCGCGGCGGCCTCGAACGCCCGCAATCCGTTCAGGGAGGGCAATCTGGCAGTCATTTGGCAGCAGGATGCATGACGTTATTTCATGCGAAAAGGTACAAATTGTCGTTTGTCGCGGCGCAGCAGAAGGCAGATATTAGCCGTCAACTTAGCTCCAGGAGCTGAAAATGTCTACATTGACCGACAATTCGATGACAAATCATCATGCGCACGGCCTCCTCTACCAGATCGGTGAAATCCTCCACGTCTGGCACGAGCGCTACCGGACCCGGCGCGAGCTGACCAACTGGACCGCCCGCGACCTCCACGACGTCGGGCTGTCCTGGTCCGACATTGCCTACGAGGCCGACAAGCCTTTCTGGCGGGCCTGATAGGCCGCCAGGCCGGCGCCGCCTGAGCACAGGGGCGCCGGCGGTCCCTTTTCCGCAGGGCATGTGACATGAGCAGCCTCCGCCTCGAAGACCTCAAGCAATATTCGGACGTGCTGCGCACCCGGCACGGTGAGCGGCTCAATGTCCGCTTCGTCGAGCCGCGCGACACCGATGAACTGCAGCACTATTTCCGCTCGCTCTCGACCCGCTCCCGCTACAACCGCTTCTTCGGCGCGATCAGCGAATTGCCCAAGGGCCTGCTGCACGATTTCCTCGAGGTCGGCGAGCGCGATCGCTTCACCATCGTGGCGACCATGATGGTCGACGGCTTCGAAACCATCGTGGCCGAAGCGCGCTATGCCTTCCATGCCGAGACCGCGACCCTCGAGTTCGGCCTCTCGGTCGATGACCGCTGGCAGGGCCACGGCATCGCCACCGCGCTGATGAAGAATCTCGAATGCCGCGCGGCCGCGCTCGGCGCCGAGCACATCTACGGCGACACGCTGCGCTCGAACGAGACCATGGTCTCGCTCGCGCGCAAATCCGGCTTCACCTTCGTCAACCACCCTGATGACTGGAAGCTGGTGCGCTTCGACAAGGAGATCAGGGTCGAACCGAAAGACATTCCCTGTGCGAGCTGGCGCCTCGCCGCCCTTTCCCGTCAGGCCGACAGCCCCTCAGCCTCGGCCTGACATGACTGCAGCCCGGCCTGGCCAAGCCAGCGCCGGGCTTTTTTTTCCACTGCGGTCTCTCACTCCATCGTCATTCCGGGGCGCGCGTAGCGCGAACCCGGAATCCATTACACCGCGCGTTTCGCGGCCCGATGGATTCCGGGTTCGATGCTGCGCATCGCCCCGGAATGACGCCTCGTTTCGGAACTACTTCCCCGTGAACACCGCCTTGCGCTTCTCGATGAAGGCCTGCACGGCCTCCTTGTGGTCGGCGGTCGTGGTGAGGCGGACCAGCCGCTCGGCTTCGTGGTCGCGCGCGGTTTCGAAGTCGAACAGCAGGGCCTCGTCGAGATTGTCCTTCATGTAGCGCAGCGCGAGGCGCGGGCCTTCGGCGAGCGATTTGGCCAGTGCGAACGCCTCGGTCTGCAATTTGTCGTCGGGCACGACGCGGTTGACGAGGCCGATCGCTTCGGCGCGCGCGGCATCGACGCGGTCGCCGGTGAACATCAATTCGCGCGCCCGCGCGGTGCCGACCAGCCGAGTGAGCAGCCAGGCGATGCCATAATCGCCGCTGAGCGCGATGCGGGCATAGCCGGTGGCGACGAAGGCAGATTGCGCGGCGATGCGGATGTCGCAGGCCATGGCGATGGCGAGCCCGGCGCCGACCGCGGGGCCGGGAAGCGCAGCGATCGTCGGCTTGCGCACAGACACCAGCGCGCCGGTGAGCAGCCGCTGCCGCTCCTGCAGGTCGGCGACCTTGTCGTCAAAGGACATGTCGAGCTTGGCCTTGTCGCGATGCGCACCCATGCCCTTGACGTTGCCGCCGGCGCAGAAGGCTTCGCCCGCGCCGGTCAGCAGCAGCGCGCCGACATCGGGATTCTCGCCGCAGCTCCTGATCATCGTGCGCAGCGCCGGCGTCAGCGCGTCCGACAGCGAGTTGCGCGCCTCCGGCCGGTTCAGCGTGATCACAGCGACGCGGTCACGGACCGTGCAGAGGAGTTCATTGGTGCCGGTGTCAATGGTGGTTTCGGTGGTCATGTCGCCTCCCTCGTTCGTCATTGCGAGCGAAGCGAAGCAATCCAGAATCTTTCCGTAGAGCCAGTCTGGATTGCTTCGTCGCTTCGCTCCTCGCAATGACGGGTGTTGTTGTCAGCTCGCCCTCAAAACCTCTCCACCCAGGGCCGCAGCTCCAGCTCCCAGCTCCAGGCGCTGCGCGGCTGCTGCAGCACGTTCCAATAGCTCAGCGCGATCGCGTCGGGATCGAGCATCGAGTCCGACTTGTCCGCCGGATCCGTCCGCGCGGCGCTCCTGATGCCGCCGTCGATGACGAAATGCGCGACATGGATGCCCTGCGGCGAGAGTTCGCGCGCCATGCTCTGCGCAAGTCCGCGCAGCGCGAACTTGCCCATCGCGAAGGGAGCGGACTGCGCATAGCCCTTGACGCTGGCGGAGGCGCCGGTGAACAGGATCGCGCCGTGCTGGTTCGGCAGCATGCGCTTGGCCGCCCGCTGCGCCACCAGGAAACCGCCATAGGCGCTGACCGCAATCGCCTGCGCGACGTCGGCGGGCACGAGGTCGACGAACGGCCCGCGCGTGCGGCCGGAGGCGTTGTAGACGACGAGGTCGGGCATGCCGATCTCGCGCTCGACCAGGCCGAACAGCCGCTCCACCTCGTCGGGCTCGGTGGCGTTGCAGGCATAGGCCTTGGCCCCGGTCTCCGTGCAGAGCGCGCCAAGCTTCTCGATCTTGCGTGCGGCGAGCGCGACGCGGATGCCCTGCGCCGCCAGCAGGCGCGCCAGCGATGCGCTGAGGCCTTCGCCGGCACCGACGATGAGGGCGATCCTGTAGTTCGGGTGTTCCATGGCGTGATCTCTCCGAAGTAGGAGCCGCTGATCTATGCATGGTCCGCGCAGACAACCAGCCGGCGCGATCACAATTCCGCAGGGCGAGTTGCTCCCTCGCGGCGATCATGCCGCCCTGACATTTTGCGGCTTTATCGCTGTCCGCGACTGGAGCATGATCGACATCATCCAAAGCGGCAAGCGCAAAGAATTGCCGTCGGACGGAAACGAAGAGGACGATCATGCCCGGACCGGTTAAAGCGCAGCCAAAAGATATCGCGGCCGCGCCAGCCGGCCTGCTGGCGCCCGATACGTCGGGCATGAATTTCTACCGCGCCGATCCCGCGCTCGCGGACCTGCTTCGCATCCATCTGCCGGAGAATCTGTTCCGCCACATCGAGCCGCATCTCGGCCGGCTCGGTGAGCTCGCCGGCGGCCATCTCGACGAATGCGCGCGGCTCGCCGACCGGCACACGCCCATCCTGCACCAGCGCGACAAGTTCGGCCGCGACGTGCAATGGATCGAATATCACCCGGCCTATCGCGAGCTGGAGAACGCCGCGTTCGGCGAGTTCGGCATCCACGCGCTTTCAATCCGCAAAGGCATCATGGGCTGGCCGGACAAATACCCTGTTGTCGCCAAGCACGCCTTCACCTTCCTGTTCAACCAGACCGAATTCGGCATGGGCTGCCCGATCAACGTCACCGATGGCTGCGCCAAGCTCTTGGCGAATTTCGGCAGCGAGGCGCTCAAGGCGAAATATCTGGATGGCCTGACCTCGACCGACATGAGCAAGCTGACCCAGGGCGGCCAGTTCATGACCGAGAAGGAAGGCGGCTCCGACGTCGGCACGCTGACCACGCGCGCCGTGCAGGAAGGCGACCATTGGCGCCTCTATGGCGAGAAATGGTTCTGCTCGAATGCCGACGCCAAGGTCGTAATGCTGCTGGCCCGGCCCGAAGGCGCCGGGCCCGGCACCCGCGGCGTCGGCCTGTTCCTGATGCCGCGCTTCCTCGACGACGGCACGCAGAACCATTACCGGATCGTGCGCCTCAAGGACAAGCTCGGCACCCGCTCGATGGCCTCGGGCGAGATCAAGCTCGAAGGCGCGATCGCCTACGCCGTAGGCAAGCTCGACCGTGGTTTCGTGCAGATGGCCGAGATGGTGAATTCGTCGCGGCTCTCCAACGGCGTCAAGTCCACCGCACTGATGCGCCGCGCCTATCACGATGCGATGACGGTCGCGACCAACCGCGTGGTGTTCGGGCAGCGCATCATCGATCTACCGCTGGGACGGCGGCAGATGCTGAAGATCATGCTGCCGGTGGAGCAGGGCCTGTCGATGAGCTTCCTCACTGCTGATGCCCTCGACCGTGCCGAGGCCGGCAGCCAGGATGCTGCGACGCTGCTGCGCATCCTCACCCCGACGCTGAAATTCCGCGCCACGCGCGATGCGCGCAAGGTTTGCGGCGATGCGCTCGAGATGCGCGGCGGCATCGGCTATATCGAGGAATTCGCCACCGCCCGCCTGCTGCGCGATGCGCATCTCGGCTCGGTCTGGGAAGGCACCGGCAACATTGTCGCGATCGATGCGCTGCGGCGGGCAGTGGGCCGCCACGGCGCGGAATCCGCGCTCGCGGCCGATCTGCACGCCCGGCTCGGCGACAGCGCCTCGGTACCGCAGGCCTGGCGCGATCATCTGCGTGGCCTCACCGACCGCGTCGTCGGCTTCGCACGCGAAGTTGCGGCCAAGTCCGAGAACGAAGCCGATGCGCGCCGCGCCACCAGCGCGCTCTATCACGTCGCCAGCGCAGTCGCCTTCGCCTGGGAAGCGCACCGCGTCCACGAGATGCGTGGCGATGCACGCCGGCTGCTGCTCTCGCGCCTCGTGATCGACCATCGCGTGACGCCGAGCGATCCGTTCCGGCTGACGGAAAATGCCGCGCAGGCGAAGATTGCCGCGCTGTTGCTCGGCGATCGTGCCGCCAGCATGAGCGAGGTTGGCGAACTGGTTCTGGCGGCGTAGGCTTCTGTCTTCACCTCTCCCATAGGGAGAGGTCGATTTGCGTAGCAAATCGGGTGAGGGGCTCAGGTCCCACGAGGGGGTGTAACCCCTCACCCGACGCTTCGCGCCGACCTCTCCCCATGGGAGAGGTAACGTCCGCACGCAACGAAATCATAAACAACGAGGAAACACCGATGAAGGCCGCCGTCCTCTATGAAGTCAACCAGCCGCTCGTCATCGAGGACATCAGCCTGCCGAAGCCGGGACCGCGCGAGGTGCTGATCCGGACCGCGGTTGCCGGTCTCTGCCATTCCGACCTGCACTTCATGGAAGGGCTCTATCCGCATCCGCTGCCTGCGGTGCTCGGTCACGAATCCGCTGGCGTGGTTGAGCAGGTCGGCTCCGATGTGACTTATGTCAAGCCGGGCGACCATGTCGTCACATGTCTCTCCGTCTTCTGCGGCACCTGCGACAATTGCACCACCGGCCGCACTGTGCTCTGCACCGACGCGACGGTGAAGATGCTGCCGGGCGTCTCCAACCGGATGCAATGGTCGAAGCCGGAGAAGCTTCACCAGTTTCTCAATCTCTCCTCCTTCGCCGAGCAGATGCTGGTGCACGAGAACGCCATCGTGAAGATCCGCAAGGACATGCCGCTCGATCTCGCCGCCCTGATCGGCTGCGGCGTCATCACCGGCTATGGCGCGGTGGTGAACACGGCGAAGGTGACGGCCGGCGAGACCGTAGCGGTGATCGGCTGTGGCGGCGTCGGCATGGCCGCGATTAACGGCGCGCAGATCGCCGGCGCCGGTCGTATCATCGCCATCGACACCAATCCCGCAAAACTCCAGCTCGCGACCAAGCTGGGCGCGACCGACATCATCAACCCCGCCGACGGCGATGTCGTGAAGCAGGTGCGCGACCTCACCAATGGCGGCGTGCACCATGCCTTCGAGGTGCTCGGCCGCAAGGAGACGGCCGAGCAGGCTTTTGCGATGCTCGCCTCCGGCGGCACCGCCACCATCGTCGGCATGATCCCGTTCGGGCAGAAAATCGAGCTGCACGGCTTCGACTTCCTGCGCGAGCGCAAGATCCAGGGCTCCTCGATGGGCTCGAACCATTTCCGCGTCGACATGCCGCGCCTGGTCGACTTCTATTTGCGCGGCCGGCTGCATCTGGAAGATTGGATCTCGGCCAAGCTGAAGCTCTCCGAGATCAACGAGGGCTTCGCCAACATGAAAGCGGGCAAGACGCTACGCAGCGTGATCGTGTTCGATAGTTGATTCCAGAACCGCTGTTTCGCTCCGTCATTGCGAGGAGCCCTCGCGACGAAGCAATCCAGGAGTCTCCGCGGAGATAGTCTGGATTGCTTCGCTTCGCTCGCAATGACGTGAAGGAATCAATCATCGAACATCTTCGGCGGCACGAAGCCGCCGAACTCGCGCTCGATCAGCTCGGCGAGCTTGAGCGGCGTGCGGTCCTCGAGGAAGGGACCGACGATCTGAGCGCCGACCGGCAGGCCGTCCTTCGACAGGCCGAGCGGAACGGCCGTTGCCGGCAGGCCCGGAAGCGTTGCGATGCCCGGCCAGGCGAGCTGGTCGGAATAGGGGTAATCCTTGCCGTCGATGCTGATCGTTCGCAGGCGCTGCTCCGGCGAATGATCGTGCGGAAAGGCCGGCGTCGGCATGATCGGGCAGATCACCGCGTCGAAGCTCCCGAACAACGCCCGCCATTGCGCGCGCAGGACGGCGCGGGCCCCCGCATCGAGCACCCAGGCGCGGTGGCTCGCGGTGATGCCGCGCAGTCGCTCCGCGTCAAGGCTGGTGTCCTCCGGTGACAGCTGGCTCGCCCGCGCCTGCGCATCCGCCAGCTCGTCGGGAGGCAAGAACGCGCCGAGGAAACCCAGCAGCATGCGCATGTAAAGCCGGGACGTCTCCGCGAAGTCCGGGAGCAGCGCGCTCTCGCGTGCGACGGTGACGCCGGCCTTCGCAAGATCGATTGCGAGCTTGTCGATCGCGCTGCGGACATCTCGGTCGCTCGGCAGCAGAGGATGGCTGTCGATCACCAGGATACGAAAATCCCGCAGCGACTGATGCCGCGCAGCCGGCAAATCGAGCTTGTAGGCGATACCGATGTCGAGAGGATCGGGTCCCGCCATGACGTCGAGCAGCAAGGACAGATCCGCCGCATTGCGCGCCATCGGCCCGATGACGGCGAGGTCGCCCTCGCGCGGAATGGCTGGAAACGGCGGCGGGGTCTCGCCGCGCGCCGCGCAGAGATTGAGGGTCGGCTTGTGCGCGAACACGCCGCAATGAAATGCCGGCACACGCAGGGAGCCGCCGATGTCGGAGCCGGTGGCGAGCGCGCAATAGCCTGCGGCGAGGGCTGCCGCCGATCCCCCGGACGAACCGCCCGGCGTGCGGCCGAGATCGTAGGGGTTGTTGGTGGTGCCGTAGATGTCGTTGTAGCTCTGCCAGTCGCCGAGGCCGACCGGCAGGTTGGTCTTGCCGAGGATCACGCCGCCGGCTTGCTTGATGCGGGCCACGGCCAGCGCGTCTTCCACAGGCTTGAAATCCTTCTGCGGCAGGAATCCCCAGGTCGTCGGCAGGCCGGCGATGTTGAAGGATTCCTTGATCGTCGTAGGCAGGCCGAGCAGCGGCTTGCGCTCGCCGCGCGCCAGCGCCGCATCCGCCTCGCGCGCCGCAGCGAGCGCGCGATCGAAGTCGCGCACGCACACCGCGTTGATCCTGCCGTCGTGCCGTTCGATACGCGCGATCGCGTCCTGCGTCAGCTCGACGGCCGAGACCTTCTTCGCGCGCAACGCGGCCGACAGTTCGACCGCACTCTTGAAACTCCATTCCGATCTGGCCACGGCGCTTCTCCCGCTCCGGTTCTTGGAAGATGATGCGCAGTTTGGCCGAATCTCTCAACGGCTGTTTGATGGAGATTGTGGTTCCCGATCAAATCAGGCCATGCCGGCGCTAGCGAGGAAGTCGAGCAGCAACCGGCTCACCGCGGCCGGCTGCTCCTGCTGGACCCAATGGCCGGCGCCGTCGACGAGATGGCAACCGAGCATCTTCGTGCACGCGCTGCGCTGCATCGTCTCGAATACGCCGGGCCGTTGATAGGTGCCCCAATCCTGCTTGCCCGAGATGAAGCAGGAGGGCACGTCGATGCTGCGGCCGGCAAACAATTGCATCTCATTGTTCAGCGTGCCCGACGTACCGTAGCGGTACCATTGCAGCCCGCCCTGAAATCCGGTGCGGCTGTATTCGGCGCTGTAATGGGCAAGTTGGCTGTCCGGCAGCCATTGGTTCGCGGCGATCGCGGCCGGAGAGGGCATTTCCTTCGCGACCGTCTCGGCCATGGTCTCATGCAAGTCCATCACGTAATAGGTCGGCAGCTTCGCCAGCTCCTGCGCCGACCACGCTTGCAGCGGATAGGGCTTGTTGTCGGTCCAGTCCGCGCTCTTGTGATGATAATAGGCGCGCAGGAAATCGTGCACGCCCTGCGGTGCCTGCTGCATGTGGGCATTGGCTTCCCGTGTCGAATAGTACCATTGATAGTGCTTGCGTGGCCGCGGCAGCGCGGCGAGCTCGCGATGCACCGGGTCTTCCACCGCGGGCTTTGCCGGATTGTCGACCGTGCCGAACGGCAGCGCCGGTGGGCCGCCGAACGGCGCGCTCATCATCGTCACCGAACGAAACACGTCGGGCCGGATCAAGGCGCACCAGGCTGCGACCGGGCTGCCAAAATCATGTCCGACCACATCGACCTGCCTGTAGCCGAATGCCGACACCAGAGCGAGCGCATCGCGCACGAGATTGAGAAGCGAGAACGGCGCGAGAGGGCCGTCGTACTCCGCGCTCCATCCCGTGGTGCGTCCGTAGCCGCGCTGGTCCGGTGCGATTACGTGATAACCAGCGGCGGCCAGCGCCGGCATCACCTTGCGCCAGGAGAAGGCGAGCTCGGGAAAGCCGTGCAGCAAGAGGATACAGGGCCGTCCCTTGGTCTCGAAACCGGCCTCCAGCACATGCATCCGCAAGCCGTTGATGCCGTCGACGGTGCGCGAGCGGATTCCGGCGGGCAGGGGAATTGGGGGCAGATCGGTCATAGTATTCTCCACTCGGGCAATACTGTAGGGTGGGTTAGCCTCGCGGATTGCGCGAAGCGCAAGCCGCGCGGCGTAACCCACCACTTTATTCTCCGCGGAGGCAGAAGCGGTGGGTTACGCTCGGCGTCTGCGCTTCGCGCAGCCGCAGAGCTAACCCACCCTACGGCATCTCGCTAAACCGCCGCGCACACGAACGCGTTGCCCTTGCGCCTGATCTTCCCCACCGACGGCGAGGGGAAATGCGCGGTGCAGCACAGCGTGTCGGTGTCGCAATAGCGTTCCAGGAAGCTGCGGCGCGTTTTCGCGGCTGCGGCCGGATCGACGTCGAATTTGATCGACAGCTCCGGATAGAGCGTCTGCAGTGGCGAGTGGATGAGATCGCCCGAGAACACCGCATCGTCCTTGCCGCGGCCCATCGTGATGGCGATATGGCCCGGCGTATGGCCAGGTGTCGGCAGGATGCGGACGTGGTCGCCGATCTCGTGGTCGTTGCCGACGAGCTCGTGCCTGTTGGCCTCGACCACCGGCAACACGCTGTCGACGAAGGGCGGGATCTCCGTCTTCTCGTTCTGCGCGGACCAGTGATCGAATTCCTGCTTAGCGAACACATAGCGCGCCTTGGGGAAGGTCGGCACCCAGCGGCCGTTTTCCAGCCGCGTGTTCCAGCCGACATGGTCGACATGCAGATGCGTGCACATCACGAAGTCGATGTCGTCGACCGAAAACCCCGCGGCCCCGAGGCCGCGCAAATAGGTGTCGTCGGTCTTCATGTTCCATTTCGGCCGCGGCCGCGGCTTGTCGTTGCCGATGCAGCTGTCGACCAGGATGGTGTGGTGCGGCGTCTTCACTACGTAGGACTGGAAGCACAGCAGCAGCACGTCCTCTTCGTCCAGCGCCTTCGCCTCGCGCATCCACGCCCGGTTCTCGGCCAGCACCTCGGCCGTCAGCCCCGGCAGCATCTCCAGCGCCGGGACGAACGAGGTCTCCTGCTCGATGACGCGATGGATGGTGAGATCGCCGACCGAGAATCTGAGGCTCATGAGAACTCCCGAACTTTATGCGGGTGGCGGCACCGAGATCTTCACTGAGGGCCGCTCCAGCATCTTCTGGTGGAAGGCGTCGAGCTTGGGAAAGGCCTTGCGCCAGCCGCAATCGGCGAAGCGGAAGTCGGCATAGCCGAGCACGCAAACGAGGCCGATCTGCGAGATGTCGAACGGGCCGTTCAGCACGTCAGGCATGTTCTCGAAGCGCGCCATGCCGGTCCAGGCTCTGTTCCAATGGTCGTCCGACCAGGCCTGCCATTGCAGGCCCTGCGGCCGCACCATCTTCTCGTAACGGCACAGCAGCATGGAATCGAGCATGCCGTTGATCAGCGAGTGATTGGTCTTGGCCTTCCAGCGCCGCGGGCCGTAATCCGGAATCAGGCTGCCGCCGGCGATCTCGTTGAGATATTCGACGATGACGTAGGAATCCAGGATCACGTCGCCGTCATTGGTGATCAGCACCGGCAGCTTCTTCAGCGGCGTGATCTTCGAATAGTCCTCGTTGGCCGTGCCCGGCGTCACGCTTGCTGGCACGAATTCGATCTTGTCGATCAGCCCGAGCTCGATCGCGGCGATGCGCACCTTGCGGGCAAAGGGCGAGGCGGGGGAGAAGGTGAGCTTCATGGGAATTCCCTGCAATCGAACTTGTGCGAACGGCGTCTCCTCGTCATGGCCGGGCTTGACCCGGCCATCCACGCCTTGCCGCGTAGTCAGACTGTGAGACGTGGATGCCCGGGTCAAGCCCGGGCATGACGACGGTGTATGATGCGCGGCTTACGCCGCCACGATCTCCTGGCGCTGCTCGCCGAGGCCTTCGATGCCGAGCGTGACGACGTCGCCGACATTGAGGAAGGTCGGCGGCTTCATGCCGAGGCCGACTCCGGGCGGGGTGCCCGTGGTGATGACGTCGCCGGGCAGGAGCGTCATGAACTGCGAGACATAGGAAATGCACTTGGCCATCGAGAAGATCATGGTCTTGGTCGAGCCGGTCTGGCGGCGCTGGCCGTTGACATCGAGCCACATCGACAGGTTCTGCACATCCTTGATCTCGTCCTTGGTGGCGAGCCACGGCCCGAGCGGGCCGAATGTGTCGTGCGACTTGCCCTTGGTCCACTGGCCGAGGCGCTCGATCTGGAAGGCGCGCTCGGAGACGTCGTTGCAGACGCAATAGCCGGCGACGTGGTTTAGCGCGTCGGCTTCCGAGACATATTTGGCGCGAGTGCCGATGATGGCGGCGATCTCGACCTCCCAGTCGAGCTTGGTCGAGCCGCGCGGCTTCTCGACGGGATCATTCGGGCCCGACAGCGAGGTATTGGCCTTCATGAAGATGATCGGCTCGCTCGGAATCTCGGCGCCGGTCTCCTTGGCATGGTCGGAATAGTTGAGGCCGATCGCGACGAATTTCGAGATGCCGGTGACGGGCGCGCCGAACCGGGGCTTGCCGGAAACGGCGGGCAGCGAGGCGGGATCGATCGCGGCCAGCTTCTTCAGGGATTCCGGCGAATAAGCTTCGCCGGTGAGGTCCTTCAGATGCGCCGACAGGTCGCGCAATTGGCCGGATCTGTCGATCAGGCCGGGCTTTTCCGCACCCTTCTCGCCATAACGAACAAGCTTCATTCTCGTTTCTCCCTGGAGATTGGACCGATCGGTTGAATAGCTTCTTGGAACAGGGCGGCGGGAAATTCAACCGCCCAAAACGGGCATCACCCCAGCGCCACGAACCTGAATGCGTCGCCGTCCCGCTTGATATGTCCGGCCGAATAATGACCGCCGATCACCAGTGTGGGCGTGTCGGCAAAGCGCGAGAACACCGCGTACCGGCTTGCCGCCGATCGCGCGGGATCGGTATCCACGGTCGAGCACCAGTCGAGATGGGCCATCTGGCAGGGATGATGGGCAACGTCGCCGGTCAGAAGCGCCTGCTCGCCATCGGACTCGATCAGGACGCTCATGTGCCCCGGGCTGTGACCGGGGGTTGGGATCATTTCGATCTGCTCGCAAAGCCGATGGTCACTCGGGACCAGATCGGCCTGGCCGGCATCGACCACTGGCTTCACGGAATCGTTGAACACCGCGACCTTGTCCGGCTCGGCCGTGTAATCACGCCAGTGCTCATATTCGGTCCTGCCGAAAACATAGCGCGCCTTCGGAAATGTCGGCACCCAGCGGCCGTCAACCAGCCGCGTATTCCAGCCGACATGGTCGACGTGAAGATGCGTGCACAGCACGGTGTCGATGCTGTCAGGCGGAAACCCCGCCGCTGCCATGGTCTCCAGAAAGGGTGTGCTGCGGTTGTTCCAGGTGGGGACACCGCGGCCCTGCTTGTCGTTGCCAAGGCCGGTGTCCACCACGATCCGGCGCGTCGGCGTCTCCACCACCAGCGAGTGGATCGACATTTTCAGCCGGCCTTCGTCGGTGGCGAAATGCGGGCTCAGCCAGGGCAGCTTCTGGATCTCGTCATTGGTCGCTGCCGGCAGGATGAAGCGGGTCGAGCCGACCGTCTCCATTTCGACGAATTTGGTGATCCTGACCTTGCCGACCTTCCACTGCATCCGGCGCCTCCCCTGTGTTCTTGCTCTTGCGCTGGAACATGCACATTTTCTGCCATCGGGCGCAATGGATCATCTGAGGTGATGTGGCGTTATCGCGGGGAACTGGATGCTAGCCGAAGAGGACGCCATGCCAGAGCTTGCGATTTCCGCGGAGAAGGTCGCCTTCATCATCGAGAAGGC
The DNA here is from genome assembly GCF_028128975.1 of Bradyrhizobium sp. CCBAU 45321. Taxonomy (NCBI): domain Bacteria; kingdom Pseudomonadati; phylum Pseudomonadota; class Alphaproteobacteria; order Hyphomicrobiales; family Nitrobacteraceae; genus Bradyrhizobium; species Bradyrhizobium sp. CCBAU 45321. The sequence goes on along the minus strand of NZ_LFKZ01000130.1, from coordinate 240,741 downwards.
GCGCGAATTCGACGTCAAGGAGGGGGCTTCTGATCCGGACTCCGGCTCGAACGCGGCCGACGACGATATGATGGACGTCCTCGACGACGATGGCTCCGATCCGGTCGTGCAAGAGCTCGGCAGCTTCATGATCGCCCTGAACGAGGACGAGCAGCTCGACCTCGTCGCGCTGACCTGGCTCGGCCGCGGCGACGGCACGATCGATGACTGGGACGAGCTGCGCGCCCGCGCGGCGGAGGCGCGCCGTGAATATGGCAGCCCACGCCGCGAAACGGTGCACTATCTGCTCGGCGAGCCCATGCTGGGCGATCTGCTCGCGAACGGGCTCGACGAATTCGGCATCGACTGGACCGATGAGCGCACCACCGCCGATTCCTCCGCTCCGAGCCAGCAGGATGAGGACGAGCCCACCAAGCAGCGGTGAGGATCGGGCTTTGACGCCTCCACATCGTCATGGCCGGGCATAGCCGTCCGAAGGACGGCGTCGCTTCCGCTCGCCTATGCCCGGCCATCCACGTCTTACTTTGCCGAACAAAGAACGTGGATGCCCGGGACAAGCCCGGGCATGACGATCCTTCGTGATGCGATGATGCTTTACAGCGTCCCCGGGAACGCGCCACCATCCAGCAGAATGTTCTGGCCGGTGATGAAGCCGGCCTTGGCGCCGCACAGGAAGGCGCAGGCATAGCCGAATTCGTCGGGCTGGCCGAAGCGGCCGGCGGGGTTGAGCTTGGCGCGCTCGGCCAGGATCTGCTGCGGCGTGACGCCACGCTTGTCGGCTTCGCCCTTCGCGGTGCTGGTCAGGCGATCGGTCTCGAACGGGCCCGGCAGAAGGCCATTGATGGTGACGTTGTTGATGACCGTCTTGCGCGACAGGCCGGCGATGAAGCCGGTGAGGCCGGCGCGGGCTCCGTTGGAGAGGCCGAGGATATCGATCGGCGCCTTCACCGCGGCCGAGGTGATGTTGACGATGCGGCCGAACTTGCGTGCCATCATGCCGTCGACCGTCGCCTTGATCAGCTCGATCGGGGTCAGCATGTTGGCGTCGATCGCCTTGATCCAGTCGTCGCGGGTCCAGTTGCGGAAATCGCCGGGCGGCGGGCCGCCGGCATTGTTGATCAGGATGTCGGGCTCGGGGCAGGCCTTCAGCACCGCCTCGCGGCCCGCCGGCGTCGTGATGTCGCCGACGATCTCGGTGACGGTCACGTCGGGATAGGCCTTGCGGATCTCGTCGGCGGTCTTCTTCAGCGTATCAGCGCCGCGCGCGGTCAGCGTGACGTGAACGCCGGCCTCGGCCAGCGAGATGGCGCAGGCGCGCCCCAAGCCCTTGCTGGATGCGCAGACGATGGCGCGGCGACCCTTGATCCCAAGATCCACTGTTTCACTCCCGTAAATGTCAGGCAGGTTTTGGACGGCGGCTACCTTAGCCAACTGTGATGCCGCTGATAAGGGAGCGGCCCGCACCAAAATGCATGCGCCTCGCGGCTAGCGATGCAAATGCGCCAGATCAGATCCGCCGCTCCTGCTTGAGGCGGTCGATCGCGGCGGCAGCTTCCGGCGGCAGCGACTTGAAGCCCATCTGGCCCGCGGTCGAGAACAGCGGGCGCAGATGCGAGCCGGCGAGGAAGGGCGGCTGGCGGTTCGTCGGCACGATCTGATCGAACACCAGCACCAAGGTGGTGGCGACGAGGCCGACCCTGACGGCGCCGAGCGCCGCGCCGCCGAGCCGGTCGCCGAGGCCGGCCTCGCCGATCGTGTCGTTCAGCGCGATGCGGCCGATATGGCCGAACAGCATGCCGACGACGACGAAGATGGCGAAGAACCAGATCCAGTTCTGCAACAGCGGCGAGTTCGGATTGCCGGCGATCTGCGGTGCGATCAGCGGCATCAGCGCCACCGCTATGGGTGCGGCGAGCAGATAAGCGAGGATGGTCATGGCACTGCGCAGCAGCCCGGTCCTGAACCCCAAGCCGACCGCGACTGCCAGCGCGGCGTAGACAGCGAGATCGAAACTGTTCATTCGCGAAAGCCCCGCCTCGACGGAACGAATGAACGCCGAGCCGATCATTCCGGTTTCAGATCGCTAAAATCGTCTGTATTGGTGGCCTCAAAGCTTAAGGGAACCGCGCAAGGAACGCGTCATGTCAGACCTATTCGACGTCAGTAAAGAAATCATCCTCGTCACGGGTGCGAGCCAGGGGCTGGGCCGGCAATTTGCCCGGGTGCTGGCGGCGCATGGTGCTGCCGTCGCACTCGCTGCGCGGCAGACCGACAAATTGAGGAGCCTGGAAGAGGAAATTCGCGGCAGGGGCGGCCGCGCCGCTGCGGTCGCGCTCGACGTCACCGACACCGCCTCGATCGCCAAGGCGGTCGATGCCGCCGAAGCTGCGCTCGGCCCGGTCACCGTGCTGATCAACAATGCCGGCATCGCCATCGAGAAGCTCGCGACCGAGCAGACCGAGGCGGACTGGGACGCGGTGATGGGCGCCAATCTCAAGGGCGCCTATTTCCTCGCGACGGAAGTGGCGCGCCGCATGATCGCGCGCAAGCAGCCGGGCAACATCGTCAACATCGCCTCCGTGCTCGGCACCGGCGTCTTGAAGGCGCTCTCGCCTTACGCGATCTCCAAGGCCGGCATCCTCCAGGCGACGAGAGCGATGGCGCTCGAGCTCGCGGGCCAGAATATCCGTATCAACGCGCTCGCGCCCGGCTATATCGATACCGAGATGAACCACGCCTTCTGGTCGACGCCGGCAGGCGAGCGCCTCGCCAAACGCATTCCGCAACGCCGCGTCGGCGCCGAGTCCGATCTCGACGGCGCGATCCTGCTGTTGGCATCGAATGCGTCGCGCTACATGACGGGGAGCGTGGTGACCGTGGACGGCGGCTTCTTGCTGAATTGAGCCCCTCTTCGCCTCTCCCCGCTTGCGGGGAGAGGCCGGAATTTGCGAAAGCAAATTCCGGTTGAGGGGGAGTCTCCACGTGTCGCGATCGTTGGCACACGCAGTGTTCCATCCACATCGTCATTGCGAGCGTAGCGAAGCAATCCAGAATCCCACCGCGGAAAGACTCTGGATTGCTTCGCTGCGCTCGCAATGACGGAGAACGACTTAGCGCATCTCCCCCCGGATCATATCCGCCGCCTTCTCCCCGATCATGATGGTCGGCGCATTGGTGTTGCCGCCGATCAGCGTCGGCATGATCGAGGCGTCGACGACGCGCAATCCTGCCACGCCATGCACCTTTAACGCCGGATCGACCACGGCCATCGCGTCCGTGCCCATCTTGCAGGTGCCGACGGGGTGATAGACGGTGTCGACACGCGCGCGCAGAATTGCGCGGATGTCCTCGTCCGTCTTCACCTCGGATGTGAACATGTCCTTCTTCTGCAGCGCCCGCATCGCAGGCGTCTCCATCAGCTGCCGCGTCGTCTTGAAGCCGGCGACCATCGCCTCGAGATCCTCCGCCTCGCCCAAGAAGTTCGGGTCGATCATCGGCGCTGCGAGCGGATCGGCGCTCTTCAGCCCAATACTGCCGCGGCTCTTCGGTCTGAGCAGACAGAAATGGCATGAGAAGCCCGCCTCCTTGTGCTTCTTGCGGCCGTGGTCGTCGAGCATCGCGATGACGAAGTGGAGCTGGATGTCCGGTATGTCGAGATCGGGCCGGGTCTTCAGAAAGCCGCCGCACTCGGCGAAATTGGTGGTCATCACGCCGCGCCGTTCGCGGCGATAGCGCTGGATACCGCGCAGCAGGGATGGCAGCCGGCTGATCGAGGCGTGAACGAAGTGCGGATAATCGGAGGCGTAGACGAATACGAAGTCCGGATGGTCCTGCAGATTACGCCCGACGCCCGGCAGGTGATGCACGACGCCGATGCCGTGCGCGGCAAGTGCGTCGGCGTCGCCCACGCCCGACAGCATCAATAGCTGCGGCGACTGGAAGGCGCCGGCGGCGAGGATCACCTCGCGGCGGGCGCGCAGCTGCCTTGTCTGCTTGCCCTGCACATATTCGATGCCGACCGCGCGCCCAGCATCGAACAGGATCTTCGTTGCCTGCGCTCCCGTCTCGACCCGCAGATTCGGCCGCTTGCCGAGATGAGGAGCCACATAAGCCCGCGCCGCGCTCCAGCGCTCGCCGCCCCGCTGCGTCACTTGGTAGCTGCCGAGCCCTTCGCTGTCCTCGGCATTGAAGTCCTCGCGGATGCGAAACTGCGCCTCGCGCGCGGCCTGATGGAAGATGTCGTGAATCGGATTGTCCGAGCGCAGCTTGTTGACATGCAGCGGGCCACCCTTGCCGTGATACTCGCCGTCGAAATCGGCGTTGTCCTCCGACCGCTTGAAATAGGGCAGCACGTCGGCATACGACCAGCCGGCATTGCCGAGCGCGGCCCAGTGGTCGTAATCCCATTTGTGGCCGCGGATATAGACCATGGCGTTGATCGCCGAGGACCCGCCGAGGCCCTTGCCGCGCGGCTGATAGCCGATGCGGCCGTTCAATCCTTTCTGCGGCACGGTATCGAAGGCCCAGTTGGCCGCGGCGTAAGGCAATGCGAGCCCGAATGGCGTCGTGATCCGCCAGGTGTCGTTCCGTCCCCCAGCATCGAGCAGCGCGACGGATGTCCCCGCATCCTCCGACAGCCGCCCCGCAGCGGTGCAGCCGCCCGAGCCCGCGCCCACGACGACGAAATCGAATGTGTCGGTCAATGTTGTTTCCCCCATTTAGCGTCATTCCGGGGCGCGCGAAGCGCGAACCCGGAATCCATTCAGCCGCATGACGTGCTGCGAGATGATTCCGGGTTCGATGCTGCGCATCGCCCCGGAATGACACTCCGGCGTTTCAGCCTTAATCTTGTTGCCGCAAGCTGGCCCTTTGTGGAACTTCTGGCAAGACCGCGCGAAACGGCGCGAAAATCCGCCCATTCCCCTGTCACAAAGTCGAAAAAAACGTTCCCGCAGCCCTTTCCAAAGGCAGCCCGCCTTGATACATACCCCCCGCACCCCGACGGGCATTGCCTAGGGGTCGCCTTCCAAGGAAGCCTTTGGGACGGAAGCGAAAAGCCAGCGCGACCAGCGCCGGCCGCAACAGACCGTCCCCAGGACTTAACGGAAGGCGCGCAAAGGTTTAACGCGGGGTGGAGCAGCCCGGTAGCTCGTCAGGCTCATAACCTGAAGGTCATAGGTTCAAATCCTATCCCCGCAACCAAATTCGGATTGACCGGATCCGAGACGAAAATGGCCCGCGATAAGCGGGCCATTTTTGTTTTTGGGGGGAAGGATCGCGGGCCGTCTCAAAGCCGGGACGAGGCCGCGGCTAGTGCCAATCCGCTTGAGTCGGTCAGCAATACGGCACGTCTGTGAACCGTGCAGAATTTGGCCGGGTCGGCGAGGCAAACTGAGGCACTGTCATCGTAACTCACAATCCGCGGACCAGCAGCGCGCCGCAGCAACTGCTTATTCAATGACGATCTCGCCTATCATGCCGTGGTCGGCGTGCGTGCGGCCGTCAGCCGCAACGATGCCGCAGCGCAGGTCGGTGACGCGGCCGGTCGCCACCGGCACGAACCACCATTCCGCCGTTTGCCCCGGATAGACCTCAATCTCGCGGATCGCCCCCTTGAACTCGGCGAGCGCCGCCAACTTGCCGTCGCGCGTTCCCATGGCCTGGACCTTGCGCGTGAAAATGAGCTGCGCGAAGCCCTGCGAGGTGAAGTAATGCGCGTCGTTGCTCGGGTTCTTGAGCACCAGCTTGTAGAGCTTGCCGGTTTCGAACCTCAGCTTGTTCGGCACGAACACGTGCTGCCCTGGCTTGCCGAGCTCGATTGTGACCTCGATCGGCTCCTGCCCCGCCAGATTACCCGCGGCACACGCGCCGCTCGCGAATGCCATAGACAACAGACCAACGACAGCTAGTGTCGAGGTGAAAGAAAATCTGCGCATGATCGTCATCCTCCTTGCTCGTCTGGTTCGCGCTTCATCCGTTTTCAATCCCGTCAACGATAGAAGTCCATGAACGGCTCGCGGCCGTTGTGGTATCTGCGGCTCCGCATTCAGACATCGAAAATGAAATCATATTTGTGAATGGCGGAGGGACGAACGCCAATCAGTTCGATGTGGTCATCGCCGACCGACACGATGGCATTGCCTTGCACAGATGAGATGCGGACATCATTCCAGCCGAGATTTTCTGCGTGCTTGAACTCGAGTTTGTCGACGCCGGGCTGGAAGTCGGTGATCGTGGCTCTGGTCCCGCCCTTGTCGAAGACGAAATGGTCGGCACCGCCCAGTCCCGTGAGTGTTTGCTTTCCAGTGCCGGCGAACAGGAAATCTCCCTGTGGGCCGCCGACAAGCGTGTCCTTGCCGTTCGAACCGATGACGAGCTGTCGCTCATCGGGATCTTCCGACTCCACGCCGCCCTTTAACCCGGTGTGTCGTGTGTACGCGATGAAGACATCCTCCTGAATGTGTTGGGTATCGGTGTTGCGGAGGATGATGTCGGCGAGCGTCGTCTGCTCGATCTGCTGCAATGTCTTGGCGTCGAAGCCCTGATTTTCAAACCAGAATCGGTCGCCATCGCGCAAGGCCCCGAACTGCATGGCGATGACGGTCTGGAAAGTCTCGCCGACGAGCGCGCCAGCGGCATGATTCTCGGCCAGCCCCCCGGTCCAAAGGTCGATCAGGTCGACGTTGTTCGAGAAGGCCTCCTTCAAGGCCGCCCGCGTTCCCGGATCGCTGGTGATCTGGTCGATCTCCGTATACCGGGCGAGGCCGAGCGATTCGCGTACGTCGTTGAGGGATCCGACACCGAAATCGCGCTCACGCTGGATGTTGATCGCGGCGAGATCCATGCTCACCGGCGGGTCGAAGAGGAAATTGCGCAGGTCTTCGACGATGCGAACATCCATAGCCTGCGACGGGTCGCCCGCCAGATGGCGCAGCTGCCCGTCGGCGCCGCCGGACGCAACGAAATCCGATGGCGGTGCGAAGAAGATATCCTTGAGCTCACGCTCCGTTCCTTCGATCACCTCGCCGTTCTCCGCCAGGCTCTCGGTTTCTGCGGAGACGATCGAATGTCCGAAGCGGAAGGCGATGTTGAACTCAAGCGAAAGGCGCGGGTCCACGCTTGCGTCGTAACCGCCGTAAGGCGCAATCGCATCGTCGCCGAGCAGGTTCGGCAGAAATTCCTCATACGTGATGTTCGCGATCTCCGCCGTGACGATGGCTCGCGCATAGTTGTAGAGCTGATCGCCGCTCCAGGTCGGGTGCGCATTGTGCAGCTTGTCGACCTGATAATTGTGTTCGCGCACGAACAGCGTGTGCAGCGAAGTCAGCGCAAAGTTCTCTGCGGCGCGCGGATCGCCGGCAGCGAACATGCCGTTGACGATCGGAAGATTGCCTCCCTCCGACACCTTCATGTGTCCGTCGGGCAGGCGCAGGCTCGTCGCCGTCGCTAAGTTGGAGCCGTAGACCATGGAGGCATCGAGCCAGCCGGTGCTGAAATTGAGGGGAGTGGCCGGGTTGTCCGGGCTCGTTCCGCTCGACGGATCGGTGATCGCTCGGGTCATGGGCATGATTGCGCCGTCGCCGAACACAGGGTCGCCGTTGGGCACCGCGATGCTAATGTCATTGATGCCGTCGCTGCGCGTCAGCGTCAGATCGTGATCGATGAACTGGCCCCAGGCGTACATGAATGCCGACACGCCTTGCTCGTTGGGGACGTTCGCGTCGCCCTCGCCGACAACGACGTTGCTGATGGTCCGCGGGTTGGGTCCATCGAGCGGCTCGGAAATGCCGTCGCTGAAATGGGCGGGGCCAATGCGGTCGACCGCCGTACCGGCGGCGTTGAGGTCGAGGTCCGTGAGATTGTTTCCCGAACCGTCAAAGCTGCGAAACTGGAGCGTTGGCAAGGGCGGTTGCGGGCACCCGTACCAAACCTGATGGCCTTTAAACGCCCAGTGAAACTCGCCTGAATGACTGCCGCGCGGCTCTTGGAAACCAGTCCAGATAGACGCGCCAGGCCCGTCGTCAAAGTCGAAAGGGTTCTGCTTGAGGCGAAACTCGCTTGGCCAAGTCGGTCGCAGCCCCCGCATCATGTGCCTCCCCATTCTATGTAATGCGAGTAAGAATGATTTGCATCTGTAGTGCAAATGCGAATTAGTTGCAATAAATTCGATAGGGGAGCGTCCGCGCCGGGGAGGGGAAGGGGCCTCCGGGTTCGGCAGATGTCGAGTTGTGGAGAGGTCGTGGCCGCGATGCACCCGCTGCTGGGATAGCGTCCAAGGTCTGCCGCTCAAATTGCGGCTTGAAGCAAGTGTCGGTATCGGTGGTTGCCTATCCCTGCAGCCAAATTCGGATTGACCGGATCCGACACGACAAAGGCCCGCTTGATGCGGGCCGTTTTTGTTTGGCGGTGGAATCGCCGCGCTACCTCGCCGCGGTCTGCCAGGCGAGTAGCCGCTGCTCGACGAGTGACATCGCAACTGACGTCAAATATCCGGTCGCACCGAGCAGGATGACGCCGGCGAAGAGGTCGGCGGAGCGGAACGCGCGTGCCGAGAGCAGCACCCAGTGACCAAGGCCGTCGAGGCCGGCCAGGATCTCGCAGACCACCGAGAGGATCAGCGCGACGGTCAGGCTGAGCCGCATGCCCGCGAGGATATCCGGCAATGCCGAGGGCAGGGCGATCTTGCCGATGATTGCGGTGCGCGACATCTGCAGCGAGCGGGCGACCTCATACAGCCGCGGCTCGACCGCGGCAAAGCCGTGAATGGTTGCGAGCATGATCGGCCAGATCGCGCCGAAGGCGATCACGAACAGCGCCATGCCTTGCGTCAGGCCGAGCATTGCGATTGCGACCGGGATGATTGCCGAGACCGGCAGGGGCCTTAAGAATTCCAGCGACGGCGCGACATAGGCGCGCATCATCTTGGACGAGCCGATCAGCGCGCCAAGCGCAATGCCGGCGATCGAGGCGGCGAACCAGCCATAGGCCATGTGCTCCAGCGTGCCGATCAGCTTGCCCGCGAGATCGCCGCTGGCGAAGCCACGCACCAAAGCGGCCCAGGCGCGGTCCGGACCGGGCAGGAACACCGGCGACACCAGCTTCAGATTGGCGACAAGTTGCCACGCCGCGATGAAGCCGGCCGCGACGAGGACGCTTGCCAAACGCCAGAGGATCGCCGCGCGCTTCATGGATTGTCTCCGGCGAGCGCGGCGCGGCCGAACAGGCGGCGCTGGGCGGCGATCAACAGGATGTTCAGCGCGTAGCCGATCACGCCGATCCAGACGAGATAGGCCAGCATCAGGTCGGCGCGCAGGGCCTGCTGCGCCAGCATGATGCCGGCACCCAAGCCGATCGGGTTGATGGCGATCTCGACGGTGACGGCGACGATCAGGGCGATCCCGGCCGACAGGCGGAAGGCGACGAAGATCCTCGGCAGTGCGGCCGGGATCACGATCTTCGCGATCCGTTGCGGCGCGCTCAGCCGCAAGGCCCGCGACACCTCCATCAATCGCGGCTCGATGCTGCGCACCGCGCTGCGCGTCATGATCAGCATCGGCCAGACGCAGGCGAACGCCACGATCACGATCTCCATGCGGTAGCCGAAGCCGAGCGCGATCAACGCAATCGGCAGCAGCGCGATCGAGGGAATCGGGCGGATCGCCTCGACCGTCACCTCCATCAGCCGGTCGAGGGGACGCGAGATGCCGAAGGCAATGCCGAGCGCAAGTCCGATGGCGCTGCCGATGGCAAGCCCCGCAAAGGCGGCGAACAGCGTGTCGCGGGTCGCGACCGGAATCGAGAGATCGGCGAGCGCCGTGGCCAGCGCCGCGAGGATTGCGCTCGGCGGCGCCAGGCTGTCGCTTTGCAGATGGGTGAGGCGCGCCCAGAGCTCAAACGCCAGCACCAGCGCCAGCGGCAGCAGCAAGGGCTTGGTGCGGTCGAGGCTCAATGCTCGGTCGCCTTGATGAAGTCGAACAATTGCCGGCGCAGCCGCAGGAATTCCGGATGTTCGCGGGTGGCGAGCTGGTCGCGCGGACGCGGCAGGTCGACGTCGAACTCGATCCCGATCCGGCCGGGATGCGGCAAGAGGCCGATGACGCGGTCGCCGAGATAGATCGCCTCGTCAAGATCGTGGGTCACGAAGATCACGGTGGTCTGGCTCGCCTGCGTCAGCGACAGGACCTCGTCCTGCAAGCCTTGCCGGGTCATCGCATCCAGCGCGCCGAACGGCTCGTCCATCAGCAGCGTGGTCGGCTCCTGCGCAAGGCAGCGCGCGATCTGCAGCCGTTGCTGCATACCTCCTGACATCTCAGTCGGATATTTGTCGGCATGGCCGGGCAACCCGACCTTGCGCAGCAGCGCCTCGATGCGCGCGCCGCGTTCGCGCGCCGGCACCCGCGAGGCTTCCAGCGCCAGCGAGATGTTTCCGGCGGCGGTCCGCCACGGCAACAGCGCCTTGCCGTAATCCTGGAACACGATCGCGACCTCGCGCCGCGGCTCGGTGATCTCTTCGCCCTCAAACGTCACCGCGCCGCTCGTGGGGCGATAGAGGCCTGCGGCGAGCCGCAGCGCCGTGGTCTTGCCGCAGCCGGAGGCGCCGACGATGCAGAGGAATTCGCCCGGCCGCACCTGAAGATCGAGGTTCTCGATGATGGTCTTGCCGCCGAGCCGCAGCGTCGCGGCATTGAACGCGATCAGCGGTTTCTGCCGCCGCGCGGCGCGCGCCTCGCTGAGCCTTGCAACGACGCTCATGATTGCTCTCCGCCCACCTGCGGATAGACGAAGTCGATGGTCGAGTGCAGATGCGCCGCCAGCATTTTTTGCGCGGCGGCCACGTCGCGGGCGAGCACGTGGTCGGCGAGTATCTGGTGACTGCGGATGAATCTCTCGCCGCTGTCGATGGCGCCCATCATCACGCGGCGGTAGCGGTAGGCCTGGTCGTAGAGGTCGGAGTGGGCGGCCAGCATGCGCCGCGAGCCGCAGGCGGCGAGCAGCGCGGTGTGGAAGCCCTTGTGCAGCCGGTCGAACTCCGCAGCGCCCTCGCGGAATTCGTTGCCGGTGCGCTCGATATGCCGGCGCATCTGATGCAGCGCGCTGATGATGCCGGCCTCCCAGGCGGCATCGCCGTGCAGGATCGCCAGCCTGACCGCCTCGATCTCGACCGCGGTCCGCATGCAGGTGATGTCGGCGAGATCTTCGCGGCTGACCTCGGCGACGCGGAAGCCGCGCTGGCCGATGCCGACGATCAGGCCGCGCGACATCAGCCGCGACAGGCCTTCACGCAGCGGCGTGGCGCCGATATCGTAACGCTGCACGAGGTCGACGATGCCGAGCCGCGATCCCGGCGCGAGATCTCCGGCCAGGATGTCCTGCTCGATGAGGTTTGCGGCACGCTCGCTCAAGGTGCCGGCTTCCGTCGGCGGGCGTTCGAGAGTGCGCTCGGGAGCTGGCATCGTCGATATCCCCTAGTTCAGCACCAGTTTCGCGGTGTCGAGCTTCGATTGCAGCATCTTCTGCGACGACATCACCTCGATCCACCAGCTGAGGTTTTGCGGCTTGAGGTTCGGCTCGGACTGGTTCGGCGGCGTCGCCTTGACGAGATCGAGCGGCTGCTTGGTGAACTTGGCGATCGAGGCCGAGGCCTTCTCGCGGTCGCTGTTGACGATCGTGGCGGCCTCCGCGATCGCTTCGCGGAACTTCTTCACGGTGGCCACATTCTTCTCCGCCCAGTCGCGGGATGCGGCATAGAAGATGATCGGATCGGTGCGGCCGAGCTCGGCGCCATAGCGCGCGCCGACCGAGCCGAGCCCCGCATTGCTCATGCGCGTGATGAACGGCTCGGCGGTGAGCACGGCATCGACGCCGCCTGATTTGATGATGTCGGCCATGGTCGGGAAGGTGACCTCGACGAAATTGACGCTTCGGGGATCGACGCCTTTCTCGACCAGCCATTTCACGAACAGCACGTGCAGGAAGGCGTTCAGGCCCGGCGCGCCGACCTTCTTGCCGATGAAGTCCTTGGGATCCTTGATTGTGATGCCGTTGCGGACGAAGGCCGCGATCGCGGTGTTGGAGGTCGGGTTCATGACCGAGGCGCCGGCAATCGCGACGAGGTCGAGGCCGCCGTCGACGGCTTGCAGGAAGACGGTGGAGGTGGGTCCGCCGACCTGAATCGAATTCGACAGGATCGCCGCCGGGATGTTGGAGTTGATCGCGATCGGCGTCATCTCGACGTTCAGCCCGTGCTTTCTAAAAATGCCTTCGTCGACCGCGACCATGGCCGAGGCGCAGTCGGACGTCGCGGTGCAGCCGATCTGGATCTTGGCCTGCGCCAGCACGGGCGCCGTGGAAGCAACGGACACCCCAAGGCCCACCGTGAGACCTGCCAATATCGCCCTGACCTGTGTCCCTCTCACCGCGCTCTCCCGATTTGTATTTTTCTATCTTGTTTATCGATATTTTATCTGATCATATATTTCGAACGAGAACAAGGGGTGCCCAAGGTGAAACTCGCAACATTCAGATCGGCCGGTCAGGAGAAGATCGGAGCCGTCCACAGCAATAGCAGCCAGGTGTTCGACCTCGCCGCCGCGGCCGCACGGGACGGCGGGGCCGATCCGGCCTTTGGCTCGATGCTGGCGCTGATCGACGCCGGGCCCCGCGCGCTCGATCGGGCCCGGGCCCTGCTCGACAAGCACGGCCAGGACGCGACGCTGTCGGCGGCGGTCAACGCCGTCGACATCCTCGCGCCGGTCCCGGAGCCCAGGCAAATGCGGGACGGCATGTCGTTTCCCCTGCACATCCTGCAGGCGCCGCGCGGGCAGCAAAAGCTCGCCGCGCGTGCCAAGGGCGACATGGCGGCATTGGCGCGCATCGACGCCGAGCCGCTCGGCGAATTGCCCGAGGTCTATCGCAAGCAGCCGATCTTCTACATCACCAACCGCTTCAGCGTCCGCGGCACCAACACCACGGTGAAATGGCCTCGCTACAGCAAGGTGATGGACTACGAGCTCGAATTCGGGATCATCACCAAGAACAAGGGCGCCAACATCACGCCTGCGAAGGCTGGGGATCACATCTTCGGCTACACCATCTTCAACGATTTCTCGGCGCGCGACGCCCAGCGCATCGAGATGGAGGGACGGCTCGGCCCTGCCAAGGGCAAGAGTTTTGACGGCGGCAACGTGATGGGGCCCTGGATCGTGACACCGGACGAGATCGGTGATCCCTACAAGCTAAAGATGGAAGCGCGCGTCAACGGCGAGACCCGCTCGAAAGGCGTGAGCGAGGGCATGCTGTTTTCGTTCGAGGAGATCATCGCGCACGTCTCCCAGGACGAGACGCTGATGCCCGGTGAATTCATCGGCTCCGGCACGGTCGGCAATGGCTGCGGCCTCGAGCTCGGCTGGTTTCTCGAGCATGGCGATACGATCGAGCTCGAGGTCGAGAAGATCGGTATCTTGAAGAACCGCGTCGAGCGGCAAGATACCTGAAGGGGACGTCTGAAGGCGCGGCTGACGCCGCCAACGAAAACAATCGACGAGGAAGCGCCATGACGAGCAAGCTGATCGACATCTCAGTCCCTCTCCAGAACGACGTGCCCGCCGACCCGCCCGGCAATCATCCGACGATCCAGTATATCGATCATCAGCAGGGCCTGCCGCGCATGCTGCAGTTCTTCGACGGGCTGAAGGCCGAGGATCTGCCTGATGGCCAGGGCTGGGCGGTGGAGCAGGTCAGTCTCTCCACCCACAACGGCACGCATCTCGACGCCCCCTGGCATTTTCACCCGACCATGAATCGCGGCGAGCGGTCCTGGACCATCGACGAGGTGCCGCTGGAATGGTGCTACCAGCCCGGCGTGAAGCTCGACTTCCGGCACCTGCCGGACGGCTATGTCGCAACGGCCAAGGACGTCGAGGCCGAGCTCGAGCGCATCGGCCACGAGCTGAAGCCGCTCGAGATCGTCGTGGTCAACACCAGCGCTGGCGCCAAATATGGCCGGCAGGACTACGTCACGTCGGGCTGTGGCATGGGCTACGAAGCAACCATGTACCTGCTCGAGCGCGGCGTGCGCCTGACCGGCACCGACGGCTGGAGCTGGGACGCGCCGTTCGTTCACACCGCGAAGAAATATGCCGAGACGAAAGACGCCAGCCTGATCTGGGAAGGCCACAAGGCCGGACGCCATATCGGCTATTGTCATCTCGAGAAGCTGCACAATCTCGAACTGCTGCCGCCGTCAGGCTTCAAGGTGTCATGCTTCCCGGTCAAGATCGAGCGCGCCTCGGCCGGATGGACGCGTGCGGTCGCGATCTTGGAAGGCTAGCTCCTCGAGGCCCGCGACCACCGAGACCGACAATTGCCGATGACGTCCATTTGACGCGATTGACGCCCAACGCGGAGCCGCCGCCGGCCTGTCGCTGACTTTACCCTTGATGGAATCGAGTCCGATAGTCATGCGGCAACACGTTCAGGCGGCGGCGGAACGCGCGGCGCAGATGCTCTTCGCTTTGAAAGCCTGCGCGCGCGGCGATTTCCTTGATAGGGGAGGCGGACTCTTCCAGCGCGCGTCGGGCGGCCTCGACGCGAAGCTCTTCCACCGCCTTGGCCGGGGTGCGGCCGGTCTTCTGGCGAAACACGCGCGCGAAGGTGCGCGGGCTCATGCCGGCTCGTTCGGCGAGACTTTCGACGCGCAAATCGCGGCCCAGATTTTCCTGCATCCAGCTCGAAATTGTTTCGAAAGCGCGGTCTTCCGAGGCCTGCATTGACAGCGGCACGCTGAATTGCGCCTGCCCGCCGGGCCGCTTGAGGAAAACGACGAGCCGGCGCGCGATGCGCATGGCCTCGCGATGGCCGAGATCATCTTCCAGAAGCGTAAGCGCCAGATCGATGCCGGCCGTCACGCCTGCCGATGTCCAGATGCCGCCGTCATGCACAAAGACTGGATCGACCTGAACCGAAACGTCGGGATGTTTTTCTCGCAGCAGGTCACAGGAACCCCAATGGGTGACCGCGCGCCGCCCGCGCAGCAGCCCGGCCGCAGCCAGAACGAATGTACCCGTGCAGACCGAGCAGACGCGCCTTGCCTTCGGCGCTGCCAGGCGAAACCAATCGACCAGCGCGGCTTCTGCAGCGGCGCGATGGACGCCGGGACCCCCACCCACCACGAGGGTGTCGATGTTCTTTTGGTCGCAATCAGCGAGGGCGGTCGTGATCACCTCCAGACCGGACGAGGTTTTGACCGGCCCGCCCTTCAACGAGCAGATCTGCCAGACATAGGGCGCCTGCCCCGCTTTGGACGTTTCGCAGGCCAACTCGAAGGCCTGCAGCGGTCCGGCGAAGTCGAGCAACAGGCAGTCGTCGAACAGCACGAAGATCACGCGGCGGCGGACGGAACGGGCCATTGGCAGCGCCTTGAGCAGGGACGGCTTGGCAGGAATTGCGTGTGTAATGACATTTCGGCAAATGCCCTCCGCTGTCAACATGGGTTATCCAACGTAGGAGGGCTCAATGTCCGGCAAGCGGATCGAAATCGGAATTCTGTACTATCCCGGGATGACGCAGCTGGACGTCACCGGACCTTTCGAAGTGTTTGCCCGTCTGCCGAACGTCCGCATGCACCTGTTGTGGAAGCGTATCGAGCCTGTCGTCAGCGACGTCGGTCTTCCGCTGCTGCCAACCACGACGTTCGCCGACTGCCCGGATCTGGACGTGTTCTGCATCGGCGGCGGCCCGGGACAGGTCGCCACCATGGACGATGACGAGGTGATTGCCTTCGTTCGCGACAAGGGTGGATCGGCACGCTACATCACTTCGGTTTGCGCCGGCTGTCTGATCCTCGGCGCCGCAGGCCTGATCGACGGATACAGGTCAGCCTGCCATTGGCTGATGAGCGACCAGCTTGCTGCCTTTGGCGCCATCGCCGTCGACGAACGCGTCGTGGTTGACCGCAACCGCATTTCCGGCGGCGGTGTCACCGCCGGTATCGATTTCGGTTTTCAGGTCGCCGCCGAGCTCTGCGGCGAAGACGTTGCGAAAAATCTCCAGTTGATGCTGGAATATCAGCCGCAGCCGCCGTTCGACATCACCGTGCAGAATGCGCCGCGTGAGCTAATTTCCCGCATGCGCCGCGAGGCCGAACCTTGGCTGCAAAAGCGCGCAGCCGCGGTGCAGAAGGCAGTTTCTAAACTCAAGGCGAAAGCAACGGCAGCTTAAGCCCGTTCGGCACAGGGAGGAAAGCCACAAGCGCCACTATTGGAAAGGTGTTCGCATGAACTGGCACGGCCGCATCGCTACCCTTCTCGTCGTTGGGACTTTCATCGCATCTTGTCCGCCCACTCGCGCCGCCGAACTCTCCGGTAGTGTGGTCCGGATCGGCATCATCAATGACCAGACCGGGCCATTGTCCGACCTGTCGGGATCGGGCTCCGTTGCGGCAGCCAAGATGGCGGCGGAAGATTTTCAGAAATTAGTGCCGTCGATCAAGGTCGAGATCTTGGCCGCCGATCATCAGAACAAGCCTGATATCGGCGTCGGCATTGTGCGGAAATGGTTCGACGTCGACGGCGTCGACATGGTCGCCGACGTGTCCAATTCGGCCGTGGGGCTGGCGATCCAGTCGCTGGCGCGCGACAAGAACAAGATTGCGATCTATTCGGCGGTGGCGACCACCGAATTGACGGGCAAGCAATGTTCGCGAAGCGGCCTGGCCTGGCTGCACGATTCCTACAATCTGGTGTCGGGACCGATCCGTACCCTGGTCAGCCAGGGCTACGACACCTGGTTCTTCATCGCGGCCGATTACGCGTTCGGCAAGAACATGGTGTCGGAATCGCAGCGCGTGCTGGCGGCCGCGGGCGGCAAGTCGCTCGGCGCGGTGTATCACCCGATTGGCAACGCGGACTACAGCTCGTTCATCCTGCAGGCGAAGGCGTCTGGCGCGAAGGCGATCGCCTTCGCCAATGCCGGCGATCAGCTGGTCAATCTGATGAAGCAGTGGAACGAGTTCGGCATGAACACGGGAAACCAGAAGCCCGTGGCCGAACTGATGTTCGACACCGATGTTCATGCCATGGGCCCGAAAATCGCCATGGGCCTGACCACGCTGACGGCATGGTACTGGGCGCTGGATGACGAGAGCCGGGCGTTCGGCCAGCGCTTCTTCAAGCTTCGCAGCGCCATGCCCACGGCACCGCAAGCCGCGGTCTATTCCGGCGTCAGCCACTATCTGAAAGCAGTCGCTGCCGTAGGCACGGATGCAACGGATCCAGTGCTGGAGAAGATGCGCGCGACGTCCGTCGACGATTTCTACGCACGCGGCGCGCGGTTGCGCGAGGACGGCAAGCTCGTGCACGACTTCTACCTTGTGCAGGTGAAGGATCCGTCCGAGGTCAAGGCACCCTGGGAGTACTACAACGTGCTCGAGAAAATTCCGAGCGGTGAAGTCTACGCTTCGCTCGCTGACAGTGAATGCCCGCTGGTCAGGCGGGGTAATTGAGCTTGGAGTGCCAAACCGCGATGATGCCACTATGCTCCTGTTTTGCCCGACGAAGCAAATCACGGGAGACGTCATTCGGATGGGAGCAACCATCGCGGCCAATTCTCCTCGGCTCGCTTAGGCGCGCCGGACGGGCGAGTGGAACCACTGTCCCTTGGCTTTTTGGCTCCTGAAATCCTGCCCGACTCACACCCAATCCCGCTTCCCACCTAACCCATTGATCTTGCAGCCACCGTCTACTGTGCATGGGGTTGTTTTCGCGGGTTTTATTTGCCCGCGTGTAATTTGACGTCGCTGACGGCGCCGACTACGGTCCGCGAAACACGAAAGCTCGCGGCCTTTGTGCTGAACGAAAATTCCACGGGGAAGAAATGACCGGCCACATTGCAGCCACCATCTCGAAAGCGCGCGAGCATTCCATCGGCGATCTCCTGCGCCGCTCCGCAGGCCGCGAGCCGAACAAGCTCGCGGTGAGCTGCGGCGACGTGAGCTGGAGCTTTGCCGAGATTGACGCGATCTGCAACCGGCTCGGCCGCGGCCTGCTTGGCCTCGGCGTCGGGAAGGGCGACCGCCTCGCCGTGCTCTCGCGCAACTCGCACGCCTTCGCTGCGCTGCGCTTCGCGGCGGCGCGGATCGGCGCGGTGCTGGTGCCGATCAACTTCATGCTCAATCCGGACGAGATCAATTTCATCCTGAAGAGCTCCGGCGCAAAGCTGCTCGCGACCGGTCCCGATTTCGTCGAGCCCGCACGCGCGGCGAGCGCAAAGGATTGCGCGGTCGAGAAGATGATCTGGCTGCCGGGCGAGGATCCGGCCGCGCCGCCCGCAGACCTCACCACCTTCGATGATCTCCTGCATCCGGACGGCTCGTTCCTGGACGCCTCGGTCGACAGCCGCGATCTCGCGCAGATCGTCTACACCTCAGGCACGGAATCGCTGCCCAAGGGCGCGATGCTGACCCATGAAGCCGTGATGTGGCAGTATGTCAGCTGCATCATCGACGGCGGCATGAGCGTGGACGACAAGTTCCTGCACGCTCTGCCGCTCTATCATTGCGCGCAGCTGGATGTGTTCCTGGGCCCGCAGGTGTATCTCGGCGCCTCCGGCGTAATTACCGGCAAGCCGACCGCCGACAACATCCTGGCGCTGATCCAGGCGCACAGGATCACCTCGTTCTTCGCGCCGCCGACGATCTGGATCGCGATGCTGCGCTCGCCGAACTTCGACAAGACCGATCTGTCGACCTTGCAGAAGGGCTATTACGGCGCCTCGATCATGCCGGTGGAGGTGCTGCTCGAATTGCAGCGCCGTCTGCCCGCGGTCAAGTTCTGGAATTTCTACGGCCAGACCGAGATCGCGCCGCTCGCGACCGTGCTGCGACCGGAGGATCAGCTCCGCAAGGCCGGCTCCGCCGGCAAGCCCGTGCTCAATGTCGAGACGCGCGTCGTCAACACGGCGATGGAGGATGTCAAGGTCGGCGAAGTCGGCGAGATCGTGCATCGCTCGCCGCATCTGCTCTCCGGCTATTACAACGATCCGGTCAAGACTGCGGCGGCATTTGCCGGCGGCTGGTTTCACTCCGGCGATCTCGCCACCGTCGACGAGGAAGGCCACATCACCGTGGTCGACCGCGTCAAGGACATGATCAAGACCGGCGGCGAGAACGTCGCGAGCCGCGAGGTCGAGGAGATGGTCTATCGCATTCCGGAGGTCTCCGAGGTCGCGGTGGTCGGCCTGCCCGATCCGCGCTGGATCGAGGCCGTGACCGCCATCGTCGTGGTCAAGACCGGGGCGAAGCTCGACGAAGACGCCGTCATCAGGCATTGCGCCGGCCACATGGCCCATTTCAAGGTGCCCAAGCGCGTGATCTTCGTGGACGCCCTGCCGAAGAATCCGAGCGGCAAGCTGCTCAAGCGCGAGCTGCGCCAGCGCTTCGTCGGCGGCGAGACGCTCGACAAGGCGGTGCAGAAGAGTTTTGGGACCTAGCAGGCGCCGTTCCGGCGCCGTCGCGGCGGAACTCGCTTATTCGGCCTCGCCAGCCAGCTTCCTGACATCGTCGGGCGTCGCTCCGAAACGGCGGCGAAACGCGCGATGGAAGTAGGAGACGTCGTGAAAGCCAGCGAGGTGCGCGATCTCGATGATCTTGCGGCTGCGCATGGCAGGACTTCGCAGCAGTCGTTCGGCGCGCAGTAATCTTTGCTCCAGCACGAAGCCGCTATAGGTGATGCCGGCGCGCTCGAACAGCAATTGGATGCTGCGCGGACTGATCCGGTGCGCGGCTGCGAGGTCGGACAGCGACAATGCGGGGCTGTCCAGCTGAGCCAGGATGTCGGACTTGAGCGCTTCGAAGCGCGCCGCCGCAAGGCCCCGCAATTGAGCCTCTTCGGCGGCATCGCCGCGTGCGCCGAGCATCAGGACGGCGAGGTCGAACAGGTGCTGCGAGACCGCATCGAGCTCCGCCGGCGCGAGCTTGTCCGCGTGCGCGTGTGCGAGGTCGTAATATCGCAGGAACATCGATGTGATCGGGTTGGCGCCGGAGATCGACCCCGCGATTAGGTCCTCGGCATTCGGGCAGGCGCGCAGCAGAGCTTTCCGCGGCAGCAGCGCGGTCTGGAAATTACCATACGCCAGTTGCGTGATTTGGGCCCCCTTGATCGAGGGATCGCCGATCGTGATGTCGCCGGCGGCGACCTCCAGTGGCCGTTTCCCCATGGCCCCACGCAATGCCGAATTGGGCGACGTCGTGATCACCAACTCGTCGTTCGTTCCCAATGACACGAAGGACATCGGCGTGCCGAACGAGGCCGAGAGTCTGAGGCGGGGAAGAATGGCAGGCGCAATGGTTCGGTGAACGCGCCCTTCACCAACCGGCACGAAATCGACGTTCGCTACCTGACGGCAAAACTGCTCGCGCCATTGCTCATAGGCCGCACCGTTCGGGTCGCCATCGAATGAGAGCTGCGGCTGGGTCATCGATCGCCGGAACGCCTATTGCCGATTCATTGCGGTCCGCACTTTCGTCGGCGCGCCGGGGATGCGGCAACTGGAAAAGCGCCAGATTGCGCGAAAAACCACTCGCACCTACGCGCTGAGCCAGCGACGAGGTGCCGCAGCCTGCTTATTGGGCAAATCGAGCACTTTGCGCCGCGACCGCCAGGCGCCGGAGAACCTCAATACCTCTTCACCGCCGCACTGAAGGCCAGCCACAGCGCGATCGACGCCAGGCCAAAGCCGCCGAGCAGCAGGAAGGTCGGCCCATAGCCGATCCATTGCGCGATCCAGCCGCCGAGAGCGGGACTGAGGCTCGCGCCGATACCCTGCACGGTGATCACGGCGCCCTGGCCGAGATTGATGCGGCCGGTGCCGTTGAGCGAGCGCGCGACCATGCCGGGGACGGCGACCGTTTGCAGTCCGGTGCCGATGCCGTCGAGCACCTGCATCGGCACCACGCCCCACCATCCCGTGACGAAGAACGCGAGCACGCCGCGGACCGGCAAGAACATGAAAGACACCAGGATCACCGGCCAGTAATTGCGCTTGCTCGCGGCCTTCATCGCGATCAGCGAGGTCACGATCATCACGCCCTGTGCGATCACCACGGTCGTTGCGACGAAGCTCGGGCCGTTGGCCTGTCCCTCGGCGACCGCGGCAAGTCCGTACAGCGGCACGATCGCGGCATTGCCGAGGTGGAACAGCGCGAGGGCGAGAGCAAGCACGAGCAACGCCTTGTGCTTCAGCAGCATCGTCATCGCATCCGGCGGCGCCTTGGAATCGTCCTCCTTGCTGCCGCGCGCGGCGCGGTCGTCGATCGCCTTGGCTGGAATCATCAGCACGCAAGCGATCGCGATGGCGCCGAACAAGGCCGCCAGCGCGAACACGGCAAAATAGCCATACTTGTAGCCGAGATAGCCTGAGAGCGCGGCTCCGACCATGTTGCCGGCGTGGTTGTACGCCTGGTTGCGGCCATTGAGCGCATTGAAGCCCTTCTGCTTGGCGATACCGAGCGTGATGCCCGTGACGGCCGGCACGATTGCGGCGCTCGCCAGCGATTGCGCGACTTGCGAGAACGTCACCGCCCAGAAGTTTTGCGAGATCAGGATGATTGCGGACGCCGAAACGACGCAGATGCCGGGAATGATCACCCACAGCCGCTTGTTGCGGCTGGAATCGATGAAGCCGCCGATCGGAGTCGTGACCAGCATGCCCGCGACGTTGCCGATCGTCATTGCCGTGCCGATCAGGCCGGTCGCCCAGCCGCGTTCCTGAAGGAAGACCCCGACGAACGGCCCGATGCCCGACTGCATGTCGGCCATGAAGAAATTGAGCGCGAACAGGGGCCAGATGCGAGACGTTGAAGGGCGCGATGTCATCGAGACGCTGAACTTGATGCTGCCGATCGAATCGGATCTCGCATGAGACGGGCTCGGCGGGCGCTGCGGGCGCCCGGGGCGGACCAGAACTTAACCTGCTCTCATGGCGTTGGTTCCGGTTGCTCTTGCGATCCGGCGCGCGCGACGTCATGTCTTGCAAGGATGGACTCACGATGGATCAGCGCGATGCCCCTCTGGACCTGCGCAACCTGCGGCGCTCAATTCCCGGATAGCGGGAATCCCCCTGCGGCCTGTCCGATCTGCGAGGACGAGCGCCAGTTCGTCGGCTGGGACGGTCAAGCCTTCCTCACGCGCGAGGAGCTCGCGCGCAAGCACCGACTGGTGGGGCGCGACGATCTCGGCCTGACCGGGATCGGCATGGAGCCGAGCTTCGCCATCGGGCAGCGCGCGCTGCTGGTGCCCGACGGCGGCGGCTGCTTGATGTGGGACTGCATTCCACTCGCGAGCGACGAGGCCATCCATCACATCGCAGCGCTCGGCGGCCTCAAGGCCATTGCGATCTCGCATCCGCATTATTATGGCGCGGCCGCCGACTGGAGCGACAGGTTCGGTGGCGTGCCGGTCTATCTGCATGCCGACGATCGCGCCTTCGTCACGCGACCTCACCCGGCGATCGTGCACTGGACCGGCGAAAGCCATCGCCTCTCCGACGACGTGCTGCTGCTGCGCACCGGCGGCCACTTCGCCGGCGCCACCGTGCTGCATTATGCGCGTGGTGCGGACGGCAAGGGCGCGCTGCTCACGGGAGATATCGCGCAGGTGACGATGGACCGGCGCTTCGTCAGCTTCATGTATTCCTACCCGAACTACATGCCGCTCAACGCCGCTGCGGTACGGCGGATCGCGTCGGCTGTCGAGCCGCTCGCCTTCGACCGGATCTACGGCGCCTGGTGGGGCCGCAACATCGCCGGCGGTGCCAAGGCGGCGTTTGCTGCGTCGGTCGCGCGCTATCTCGCGGCCATCGCTTGAGCCGGGTTGCGGATGGGATTTATCTTGCCGGCCTCTAATAACTGTACTAAAAGTACACTATAAGGAAAGCGACACGTCCGGTGAAAGCCGGCATGATCGATGCATCGCGGACGCCGGGAAGGTGAGCGGGAGCTGAGTGCATGACGGTGCAGCGCGATGACGAGATCTTCGAGGCTGGCGACGTCGCGCTCCAATCCGGGACCGTCTTTCCCTCCCTGAAGCTCGCCTACAAGACCTACGGCACGCTGAGCCCGGCCAAAGACAACGTCATCCTCTATCCGACCTCGTTCAGTGCCCAGCACACCGACATTGAATGGCTGATCGGTCCCGACGGCGTGCTCGATCCCACGCGCTACTTCATCATCATCCCGAACCTGTTCGGCAACGGCCTATCGTCTTCGCCCTCGAACACGCCCGCGCCCTTCCCGGAGGTGAGCTATCACGATGCCATCGCGGTCCAGCACCGGCTGCTCACCGAACGCTTCGGCATCTCGAAGCTTGCGCTGGTCTATGGCTGGTCGATGGGCGGCATGCAGGCCTATCACTGGTCGGCGCTGCATCCCGACATGGTCGAGCGCGCCGCCGTCGTTTGCGGCAGCGCCCGCTGCGCGCCCTATAACTACGTCTTCCTTGAAAGCGTGAAGGCCGCGCTCACGGCCGATCCCGCCTTCCGCGACGGCCGCTTCCTCGAAAAACCCGTCGCCGGCTACCGCGCCATGGGACGCGTCTATGCCGGCTGGGCGATGTCGCACGGCTTCTATCGCGACGAGCTCTGGCGCGAGGCCGGCTTCACTTCACTCGAGGATTATCTCGCCCGCGCCTGGGATGCGACCTTCGCGCGGCGCGATGCTAACGATCTCCTGGCGCAGATCGGCATCTGGCAGCGTGGCGACATTAGCCGGTGTGTGGCATTCGCCGGTGATCTCGATCGCGCGCTGGCGGCGATCAAGGCACACATGCTGCTGATGCCGGGCGCGACCGACCGCTATTTCGACGTGCACGACAACGAGGACGAGCTCGGCAAGCTCGTCAACGCGAGATCGGCGGTGCTGCATCCGATCCCATCGCTGCATGGCCACCGCGCCGGCAACCCCATCAACAATCCCCGCGACCAGGCCTTCATCAAGGCCGAGATCGCCGAGCTTCTCCGCAAATAGGGCACGCAACCGATCATGAGCGACGCAACCATTTCGGACGCCGGCCATCGCCTGAAGCCCCTGACGCCCACCACGCTGCGCGAATTGTCGGTTCGCTCCAACATCAGAGGTGCGGTGCAGAGCCTCGGCCATTACAGCGTGATTGTGCTGGTGGGCGCGCTGATCTGGAAGGTTTCGTCGAGCTGGGGCGCGCTCTGGGCGCTGCCGCTGATGGTGGTGCAGGGCTATGTCGTTGCCTTCCTGTTCATGGCGGTGCACGAGACCGCGCACAAGACGGCATTCAGGAGCCGGGGCCTCAATCTCGGCGTCGGCTATCTCTCGGCGTTCATCATCGGGCTGCCTTACGAATATTACTGTCTGTTTCACTGGGACCATCATCGCTACACTCAGGACCCGGAAAGGGATCCCGAGCTGATCGTTGGCGTGAAGCCGACGTCCGACACCCAGCTTGCGCTCGCCTATAGCGGCATGCTCCAGGTCGCCGGCCGTCTGCGGCTGATGCTCGGCCACGCGATCACCGGCAAGGTCGTCGTGCCATGGATTCCCGAGAGCAAGCGCAGCACCATCGTGGCCGAGGCGCGCGCCTATGTCGCGCTCTACGCCCTGCTGTTCGCGCTGTCGCTGTGGTTCTCTTCAGCGCTGCTGCTCTGGGTCTGGATCGTGCCGCTCCTGATCGGGCAGTTCTTCCTGCGGCCCTATCTTTACGCCGAGCATACCGGTTGCGACCGCACCCGCAGCGCCTTTCAGAACACCCGCACGACTTACACTGGTGCTATCGTCAAATGGTTCGCGTGGAACATGCCGTATCATGTCGAGCACCACGCTTATCCCTCGATCCCCTTTCACGCCCTGCCGAAGCTGAACGCGATTGTCGACGGCGAGATCGTCCATCGCGGCCGCGGTTACATCAGAACGACGCGCGAGACCTGGGCTTGGTTTCGCCGGCAGCGGCAGGCCGGCTAGCTCAACGCAAAACTCCGGCCGCGATGCGACCGGAGCTTTGTCGGGATATCGAGATATCAGTAGATCCCGTAGGCGCAGACGTTCACGACGCGCACGCGCAGGCCGTGACGGGTCCGGACCAGGCGCTCCTGATAGCAATTGCTGACGCCGGTGTTGAGGTAGATACCGCCAAAGCCCCAGCCGGGACCCCAGTGGTGATGACCATGATGGTGATGGAAGCCGCCGGCCGAGGCCGCGGTGGGGGCGAGAGCGGCAACGCCGAGCGAGCCGGCGGCGATCAGACCAAGTGCAAGCTTACGAAACATCTTCATTCTCCATTCGGCGCTAGGGCCATTGTTGCGTCCCTGCATTTCCGTCGAGACGAGACGCGATCGCGTTCATGGCAAGCGGGAAGAATCGTGTTTCAGGAATGTTTCGTCGGCTGCGGCAGAATGCGCCGCGATCAGGCTTTCTGCGCCGCGCGATACCGCGCGGCCATCGCCTGCGTCAGCTCGGCCATCTTGTCGCGGAGATCGGCCGGTTCAAGGACTTCGACTTCCGGGCCGAGCCGCAGCAGTTCGGCCGCGGCATGCCACGATGTCTTTCCGACCGGCACGCGCGCAATGCGCCAGCCGTCTGCATCGATTGTCTCCTCGAGCTGCGTGCGTGCCTTGACATAGGGCTGGCTCAGCGCGCCGAGCAGCTTCACGCCGAACGGCGACAGCCGGACGATCGCGACATTGGGATGCATCTCCGCTTCGAGCCGCAGCGTCGCGGCCCGCCAATGGGCGGCGAGGTCGAAGCCGGCGGGACGATCGAAGCGGTCGCCAAGGGCTGTGCAGTCGAGCACGCGTGCGACGCGATAGGTACGCACGCTGGCGTCGACTTGTCCTGCGAGATACCAGCTGCCGCCCTTCAGCACGAGGCCGAGCGGCGCGACGCGGCGCTGCTTCTCAGCACGCCAGCTCTGGTACCGAATCCTGATCAAGGTCCCGCGCAGTACGGCGCCGGCGATGGTGCGCAGGTGCTTCGGGTCTTCCGCTTCGCCGAACCAGCCGGGCGCGTCCAGGTGGAAACGCTCCTGCATCCGCCCGGCATCCTCGCGCAAATTCGGAGGCAGTGCCGCCATCAGCTTGTTTTGGGCGGCGATCATCGCGGCATCGAGCCCGAGCGCGGCGGCCGGGCCCGGCAATCCTGCCAGGAACAACGCGCCCGCCTCGCTCTGCGACAGCCCGTTCAGTCGCACGCGATAGCCGTCGAGCAGGCGATAGCCGCCTTCCGCGCCGCGGTCGGCGTAAACGGGAACGCCGGACGCCGCGAGCGCGTCGATGTCGCGATAGATCGTGCGCACCGAGACCTCACAGGCCGCCGCGAGCTCGGGAGCGGTAACCATCCCCCTGGCCTGAAGGGTGGTGAGAATCGACATCATTCGGCTCGCGCGCATGATCCCTTAGATCATACCTGACAGAGGATGTCAGGTATGGTCCGCTACAAGCGGCGCCATCGCCAGCCGGCCAGATGGAGATTGCCATGACCGATCCGAACCGCATCACCCTGTTCTATTCGCCGCAGTCGCGGGCCACCGGCACGCGGATGCTGCTGGAGGAGCTGGGGGCTCCTTACGATCTCCATGTCCTCAACATGAAGGCCGGCGAGCAGCGCAAGCCCGCCTATCTCGCCGTCAACCCGCTGGGCAAGGTGCCGGCGATTCGCCACGGCGAGGCGCTGGTGACCGAGCAGGTCGCGATCACCATCTATCTCGCCGACCTGTTCCCGCAAGCGGGGCTGACCCCCGCCCTGAACGATCCGCTGCGCGGGCCTTATCTGCGCTGGATCGCCTATTATGGGTCGTCGTTCGAGCCGGCCTTGATCGACAAGTTCATGCAGCGAGAGCCGGCGCCGATCACGCAATCGCCCTATGCCGATTACGATACGATGCTGGGTGCGCTCGAGGCCCAGCTGGCGAACGGGCCCTATCTGCTCGGCGAGCGCATGACGGCGGCCGACGTATTGTGGGGCGTCGCCTTCAGCTGGACCATGATGTTCGGCATCGTGCCGAAGAAGGATGTCTTCGTCCGCTATGCGGAGCGCATGACGGCGCGGCCGGCGTTCCAGCGCATCAATGCCGCAGATGCGGAGATGGCGGCGCAGCATGCCGCCGCGGCGGGTGGATGAGAGGGCGTCAAAATCGCGGTGCCCGCTTCTCGGCGAACGCCTTGATGCCTTCCTTGATCTCGTCGCCGCGCATGCTGTCGCGGTGGCGCTGATCGGCGGCGTCCTCCTCGAGCTCGCCGCGGGCGAATTCGTTGATCGCCCGCTTCATGCCGCGCATCGCCTCCGGGGCGTTGCCGGCGAGGATCGCAGCGAGCTTGTCGACCTCCTGATCCAGCAAGTCCACCGGCACCATCGCGGTGAGATAGCCGATACGCAGCATCTCCGGAGCGTCGATCTTCTGCGCGGTGAGGAACAGCTTTTTCGCATTGTCCATGCCGAGGCGAGTCACGTAGCGTTTGATGCCGCTCGGGTAGTAGTGCAGCCCAAGTCGCGCCGCCGGCATGAACATTTCCGCGGTATCGACGCCGATGCGGAAATCGCAGGCGAGCGCGAGGTCGGTCGAGCCGCCATAGACGCCGCCATTGAGCCGGCAGATCGTCGGCACGCCGAGATCCTCGAGCCGGTTGACCACCGCCTCGAAGGCCGAGCCCGCGCTCTGCTGCTCGCTCGCGCTGACCGCGCGTTCCGCGACTGAATTGAGATCGTAGCCGGCGGAGAAGGCGCGCCCGGTGCCCGTCAGCACCAGCACGCGAATATCAGGGTCGGCCTCGACCCGGCCGAACAATCTCGTCAGCTCGTCGAGATCCTCGGCCTGGAGCCGGTTGAGATGCTTGGGCCGGTTGAGGCGGATGGTGGCGCGGGCGCCGATGATTTCGAGCAGGGGGCTGGAAGCTGCGTCGGCTGTGTCCGACATTCTCGTCTCCGTTGTCGGCGCCAAAGTGCCCGCCCGGGCGGAGGCCGTCAACGACGGCGCCGGTCGTTTGCCGCGCCGCTGCACCGGGCCTGCCGTCCACGCCGCTGTCCCTGGCGAGGTGCCCTACCTGAAATGTGGCGGTTCGTCGTAGCCGCGGCGGCTGCTGAAGAACAGCAGCACCATCAGCCCGACGCCGACGATGACGGAGAACCCCGCGCCCAGCGCCAGCGCCACATAGCCTTCCGTCGGGATCGGCTCACCTTCGACCGCGATTGCGGAATAGGCGAAGTAGCCGGCCGCCGCCAGCATTCCCAGAAGAAGGATGATGAGGAGTGCACGCATGCCGCGTTCTCCGGTTGCAACCGGAAACCAACGGTTGCGGATGGGCAGGGTTCCAGACGGCCGGCTGGCGATCGGACGGGCCTCGGTGTCGTGCCCCGGACGCAGCGCAGCACGCAGTGATGCGCCGCAGAGCCGGGGCCCATGTGGCAACGCATACTGTCGCCGGTTCCTGGGTCCCGGCTCAGCGCTGCAACGCCTTTGTGCATTGCAGCTTGTCCGGGACACGGACGGTGGTGTGCTCAATCCGGCGGGGTCAGGCGCTCTGGGCGGTCTTCACCACCACGACATTGCTGTCGTCCGACGGAGCCGGGCCGGCATCGCGTACCGTCTTGTCGGCTTCGCCGGCATGACGTTTCAGATAGTCGCGGCGCATGCCGATCTCGTCACGAACGAATTCGTAGCCGAGCTTGAAGGTGTCGAGCCCGTCGGTACTGATCGTGCCGTCCCTGAGGCCGATGACGGCACCGCGCAAGATGGTCTCGAGCTCATCCTGGAGACATTCGAGCTGATCCAGCGAGTGGGCGTGCTCGATCCGCTCGCCGATGTCGAGGATGGCGGTCGAGAGCTCGCTGGCCTTCTCCGGCGCGATGCGGGTGATCTTGGCGTAGATCGCCGCGAAGATCGAGCCGATGATGCTGAGCGCGGCGACGCCCAGATACATCACGTCACTGTACTTATCCAGGAACGACTTGGTGTCGTCGTTGATGTAGTCGGCGGCGCCGCGATGTGCGATCACGAAGGCGTCCTTCTCCACCGAGGCCGGCTCGATCCTGGTGGCAAAGCCGTTGTCGAGCCCGAGCGCCGACTTATTCTCGTAGACGATGCGGGCGAGCTCGCCGGCCGTGCTTGGGGACATCCGGGATTGCGCGACCAGCAGCCATTCGAGACCGATCGTGTCGAGATCGTCGTCGGGAATCTGCGGGGATGTCGACACCGAGCCGGCTGTCACGGTCTCGTCGGAAATGCCGGGAAATTTGCGCGCCAGCGTCTTGGCTTCTTCGATGGTGTTCAGTGTGAAGCCGCCGCGCTTGGCGGCTTGCTCATAGGATTTGTCCCGGACCGCCTTCGAGGCGTGGACGATCGCGATCACCGCGCTGAAGCCGTTTGCCGGGGCGAACAGTTTGTCGAGCGTCGCGCCCTGCGGCGCCATCTGGATCTTCGCAGCCTCAGGGCCATCGGGGACGTCGAGGATGCTGCGGACGAAGGCGAGCGAGGATTCGTTCTCGGCGACGACCGCGACCTTCTTCTTCTTCAATTCGGCCAGCGACTTGATCTTCTTGTTGCCGGGACCGAGCAGGAGCACGAGATCGTGCTCGAGGATCGCCAGCGTGCGCGCCCGTAGCGGCACCTTGGCGTCGGTGCGCAGCACGGCGAGGTCGGCCTGCCTGCGGTCGAACTGCGCGAGCGCCTTGGCATTGTCGGCGTTGTTGACGATGTTGATCCGCAAGCGCGACGCATTGTTCTTCAGGAGGGCGGCGAGCTTGGCCGCGAACAGCGCCTCATCGCTGTTGGGGCCGCCGACGGCAAAGGTCAGCGTCTCCGAATTGTGCACCAGCGTGCGGCCGGCCCAGACGGTGGCGAACGACAGCAGCAGGGTCAGCACGACGTAGAGGAGAACCTGCTGCTGGTTGGTCTTGATCACCTTGGAGCGCCGGGGCGGCGGCATGGTCGGCGATGCGATGGGGCCTTCGGTACTCATGGCAGCACTCTGGCCTTATCGTTTGGCTGGCGGCGGCGCGTGGCTTGGAAGCGCGGCGGGCCCCGGTAATTCGTAAACGCCTGAAAAAAGAACGATATTCCCGATCGCCGATGATAGCGCGAAGGCGGCGGAATGCAAATTTCGAGCCGGAGGTACTTACTCGATATGTCCGCGGCGATTGGCCATCCTATCACCGGTTAGCCACACTTGGCGATTTTCCGGTTCCACCCGGCTGCATTCCGCCGCGGGAGATGTCATAAATTGCGCGTCCCGGCGATTTGACCGGTCCAAGAAGAAGTTGCGCTGAACGCTCCAATTCTTCTCGTCACGTCAATGAGGGCGTCAGCTTTGTCGTTTCCACCCATGTCATCGGCGATTCCGGTTGAAGCGCTCATTGGCTGGATGTTGCTGCTCACCTTCAAGCACGTCATCGCCGATTTCGTTCTTCAAACCGCCTGGATGGCGCACGGCAAGGATCAGAAGCATGGCTGGGCCCTGCCGCTTCTGGTGCACTGCCTGGTCCACCTTGCCGTCGCGCTGCCGCTGATCGTGATCGTGGCGCCGCGATTCTGGTTCGTGGCCTTCATCGACTTCCTGATCCACATCACGATCGACCGCGCCAAGGGATACGTCTCCGCCAATTTCGGCGTCGACCTCGCCCATCCCTGGTTCTGGACGCTGATCGGCGTCGACCAGGCGCTGCACCACCTGACCGGCTTCGGCCTCGCGATCTTCATGGCGGCGAACTGAGGGGCGGGCTGCCCTTTTGAGCGAGGCAACTTTTCATCGGCACTAGAGGTCGTCATGCCCGGGCTTGTCCCGGGCATCCACGTTCTTCGTGCATCTGGGCTGTCCGTGGACGGCCGGGACAAGCCCGGCCATGACGCAGTGGAGACGCCGGTGCCCCGCTATCCCAGCCGGCGCGGTAGTCCCCGAGTCCCCACTGCGCCCCACCGATTCGCGGCCGACGCGCAACTACCCCGGATGACTACCGGGCAGAGTGGTTAACCTTTCGTTAGAGAATTGCGCTGCATCTTCCTCACACGAGGGAGAACTGCAATGTTTTCAAGCCGCGACGCCTTTGAAAGCGATTTCTGCCCGGTCCGCGACGAGCTCCTTGGCGAGATGTATCGCGCCAGCGAGAGTGGCCTGCCGAGGCTGGTTGAGAGTGTTTCCCCTGACGTGCGCGCCAGGCTTGCGCTGTTCTGCTACCGCCGTAGCCATTTGCACTCGCTGGCGGTCGCGATCGCAGCGAGCTGCAGCGAGCGCGACCTGATC
This sequence comes from Bradyrhizobium sp. CCBAU 45321, assembly GCF_028128975.1. NCBI lineage: Bacteria > Pseudomonadati > Pseudomonadota > Alphaproteobacteria > Hyphomicrobiales > Nitrobacteraceae > Bradyrhizobium > Bradyrhizobium sp. CCBAU 45321. Next base: position 209,496 of record NZ_LFKZ01000130.1, on the reverse strand, counting down.
GAGAATGGCGGCCGCGTCGGCTCGACGCTCTTCGCGCTGTCGCGCGAAGGCACCGCGAAAGCTTCGACGTCGCTGACGGGTGGGCGCAAGCCGATCACGCTGTCGACCAAGCCGCTCTCGGTGCTCGCACCGCTCGATGACGAGCTCGACGACGAGATCGGCGAAGCCGTCCCCGCCTAAGCGGCCTCGATAACGGGCAGGCCGAACTTCCGCCGCGCCATCGCGCATTCGGCGTCACCAGGCATGCAGGTGCGGCACACCTCCGGCCGCACGTCATAGATGCCACAGGCCGTCATCTTTCCGATCTCGCCTTGCAACGCCGCGCAGCGATCGCCGTCGCAGCGCATGCCCGATTGCCGGTCGTTGACGAGCGCCTCCGGGATCAGCGCAAGCTCCTCGTCGCTCTCGATCGAGAAGCGCGGCCAGTTCTGCGAATAGCCGCAGCAGGCGCCGCAGCCCTGGCAACAGCTCGACAGCTCGGTCTCGTCCATCGTCCTCACGTGTCCTTCGGCGGACCCCAGACCAGGCTTTGCCGCCATCTCGCGCGCAGCACGTCGCGCCTCTCAGGATATTTCTCGTCGAGATAGGTCGCCTCGACCACGCGGTCGGTGCGGAAGCTGCGGAAGTCGCCGCGCAGCTCGCACCAGGCCGCCAGCAGCCGCACCGCTTCGAGATAGCCGACCGAGATCGGCCAGATCATGCGCTCGCTGGGGCGGCCCTGTTCGTCGCGATAGCGCAGCATGATCTTCTTGCCTTCATGGATTTGGGTGCGGGTGCGCGCCATGTCCAGGCGGTCCGGTTCCCGGTTCCAGCTCGGACGCGCCCGGCTCGCCGGCTCCAGCACGAAGGGGCGCAGGCGCTCCGGGACGGTATCGGCGATCTTGGCCATCAAGTCTTCGGCCGCGCGCGCCAGCGCAGAATCGGCGTGGCCCGCGACCCATTGCGCGCCCAGCACGGCCGCCTCGATCTCGTCCGGCGTCAGCATCAGGGGCGGCAGGTCGAAACCCTTTTCCAGGATGTAACCCATGCCGGCTTCGCCGCGGATCGGCACGCGCTGGCCGATCAGTGTTGCGATGTCGCGGTAGATGGTGCGCTTCGAAGTCTCGAGCTCGGCCGCGATCGCGTCTGCCGTCAGCGGCTTACGCGTGCGCCTCAGCACCTGGATGATTTGAAACAGCCGGTCGGCGCGTCTCATGACAATTCTCTTCTCGAACGATGGATCAGAAATCGGCGCGCGGCTGCTGACAGGATGTTGGCAGCAGGGGGGTTCTATACCGGGACAACACATCGACTGAAGAGGATTTGTCCATGATCATTCCAACCCATTTCGGCCAGGCCGGTCCACTGTGGCGGGCGCAGCTGTGGCACGGCCAAATGTTGCGGGCTTGGGCGTTTGGCCGCCTCGTTCCGCTCGATTTCATGGCCGTTGATCTCCGATTTGCGCTCGCAAGCGTGGTGACACGCTCGCTGAACCATGCCGCGGATGCGCTGGTCCGCCATCTGATGGGCCGCGCCTGGCGCGGGGCCCGCTTCGCAGAAGATATCACGGCTGCTGCCACCATGGTGGCAGCAGCCGGCCGCTAGGTTCCTTCCACTCGTTCGACAGGTTCAGGAGAGCTTGCATGATCACGCTTTACGGTTTTGGCGCCGGCTTCGGCCTGCCGGAAATCAGCCCCTTCGTCACCAAGACCGAGGTGCAGCTCAAGATGGCGGGACTGCCTTATCGGAAAGAGCGGGCGATGCCGCCGGCCTCGCCCAAGGGGCAGCTGCCCTTCATCGACGACGGCGGCGAGGCGGTGGCCGATTCCACCTTCATCCGGGCCCATATCGAGCGCCGCTATGGCTTCGATTTCGATGCCGGCCTCACTTTGGCCGAGCGTGCGCAGGCCTGGGCGTTCGAGCGCATGATCGAGCACCATGTCTATTGGGCGCTGGTGGGCGCGCGCTGGGTCGATCCGGTCAATTTCGCCAAAGGGCCCGCGCATTTCTTCGACGGCGCGCCGGAGCACAATCGCGAGAAGCTGCGCGAGGATGCGCAGTTCCGCGTCGCCGAGAACTACCTGCTCTCCGGACTCGGCCGCCATGCGCCGGATGACGACGTCGATCTTGCCGTGCGTTCGCTGTTCGCGCTCTCGGTGCAGCTCGGCGACAAAGCCTACCTGTTGGGCAACAGGCCCTGCGGCGTCGATGCCACTGCGTTCGGCATGCTCGCCGGCGTTCTCTCGCCGTTCTTCGAATCCGCCTTGCGCGAGCGGGCAGAGGGATTTCCGAACCTCACCGCTTATGTCGACCGCATGATGGACGACTATTATCCCGAGTTCGCCTGGACGCCGCTACGGCAGGCGGCGTAGGGCCACCGGCGCGTCCGCGGGTTCGGTGCAACCTCTCCCGCTTGCGGGGGAGGTCGGCGCGAAGCGCCGGGTGGGGGCTCTCTCCTCTAGGGGATTGTCACTGCAGGCCTCGGACAGTCCCAACGCGGAGGCACCCTCTCCCCAACCCTCTCCCGCTTGCGAGAGAGGGGGCGCACCTGGGCCGGTGCCGCAGCTTGCCCCATTGACCAAACAAAAGAGCCGGCCCATCGGGCCGGCTCTCGTCGTTTCGAATCTTGGCGACGCCTACTTCACCAGCGTGTACTTGCCGTCCTTCACCGTGAGCAGGATGCGCGAGCGCTCGTCGAGGCCGTAGCGGTCCTTTTCGGTGAAGTTGTAGACGCCCTGGCTCGCCGCCAGCTCCTTCTCCGTCAGCAGCGCCTGGCGGATGGCTTCGCGGAATTCCGGCGTGCCGGGCTTGGCCGTCTTCAACGCCGCCGGAATGACGCGCTTGAGGATCTCGAACGCATCAAAGGAATGGCCGGCGAACTGGCTGCGGCTGTTGGGGCCGTACTTTGCCTCGTAGGCGGAGTTCAGCGCGAGGCCCGGCTTCTTGGTCAGCGCGCTGTCCGGCTGTTCCTCGGGGGCCATGACGGGACCCGAGGCCATCAGCACGCCTTCCGCTGCTTTGCCGGCAATGCGGATGAAGTCCATGCTGGCCGCGCCGTGGGTCTGGTAGATCAGGCCCTTGTAGCCGCGTTCGCGCAGCTCGGTCTGGGGCAGTGCGGCCGCGGTGCCGGAGGCGCCTACCAGGATCGCGTCGGGATTGGCGGCGACGAGCTTCAGCACCTGGCCGGTCACCGAAGTGTCGGGACGAGCGAACCGCTCCTCGTCGACGATGGTCATCCCCATCGGCACGGCCTGCGCCTTCAAATCGTTGAACCAGAGGTCGCCGTAGGAGTCGGAATAGCCGATGTAACCGAGCGTCTTCACGCCCTTGGCCTTCATGTGGTCGTACAGCACCTTGCCGACGATCGGAATCGGCTGCGGCATCGCCACCGACCACTTCATGCGCTCCGGCGTGATCGGGAAGGGTGCCAGACCGAAGTGCGGGATACCGGCTTCGTTGGCGACATTGGAGACCGCGATGGTCGGCGGCGTCAGCGCCGAGCCCATGATGATGTCGGCCTTGGATTCGGTGACGAAGCGACGGGCGTTGGTGGTGGCGGTGGTGGGATCGCCGCCGTCGTCGAGCACGATCACCTTCAGCGGCACGCCGCCGATCTCCTTCGGCACGAATTCCAGCGCGTTGCGCTCGGGAATGCCGAGTGCCGCACCCGGGCCGGTCGTGGTGGTGGTGATGCCGATGGTGACTTCGCTGGTCTGGGCCAGCGCGGGCAATGCCGGCAGGGCCAGCGCAGCCGCAGTGATGGCAGCGGTCAAATAAAAGCGTTTCATCTATTCCTCCCTTGACGTGTTCATTTGAAAGCAGAAATCGCGGGGTAATTCAGCCCCGTCTTTTGGTGATGCGGCGATTTAGCTCTGGACTTAACTCCCCGTGAATTTGGCTATCATTTCCGCCGGGAATGGTGCGGATTTCAGCTTGTCAGGGTTACCAGGATCGCGGCCGACCAGGACGCGGGTCTCGAAACCCTCAATCGCGAGCGCCTCGCCCTTGTAGACGTTGTGCTTCACCTCGAAGCTCGAGCGCTTGATGCTCTCGATTCTGGTCTCGATGGTGATCCAGTCGCCATAGGTCGAGGGGATGTAGAACTTGGCCCGCGTGTCGACCATGGGGATGCCCACCAGGCCGTATTTGCGGACCAGGTCCTGCTTGGAGAAGCCGGCGGCTTCGAACAGGGTCGAGGTCGAATCGTCGAACATCGCGAAATAGCGCGGGTAGTAGACGATGTTCGCGGGGTCGCAATCGCCCCACTGGATCTGGACCTCGCGCCGGTTCACGAACATGAGCGCTGCCTTACTTGGGCGCCATGCGCAGCGAACCGTCGAGGCGCACCACCTCGCCGTTCAGGTAGGCATTCTCGACCATGTGCAGCGCGAGCGCGGCGAACTCGTCGGCCTGGCCGAGCCGGCGCGGGAAGGGGATCGCGGCGGCGAGCGAGTCCTGGGCCTCCTGCGGCAGGTTCGCCAGCAGCGGCGTCAGGAACAGGCCGGGGGCGATCGTCAGCACGCGGACGCCGAACTGCGCGAGCTCGCGCGCGATCGGCAGCGTCATGCCGACGATGCCGCCCTTGGAGGCCGAATAGGCGGATTGGCCGATCTGGCCGTCATAGGCGGCAACGGAGGCGGTGTTGATGATGACGCCGCGCTCGCCGGTCGTCTGCGGCTCCAGCTTGGACATTTCGGTGGCGGCGAGGCGCAGCATGTTGAAGGTGCCGATCAGGTTGACCTTGATCACCTTGTCGAAATCCGAAAGCGCCATCGGGCCGTCGCGGCCGACCACGCGCTTGGCAACGCCGATGCCGGCGCAATTGACCAGCACGCGCGCCGGGCCGTGGGCCTTGGTCGCCTGCGCGATCGCGGCTTCAGCGGAGGCGGCATCGGAGACGTCGCAGGTGACGGCCACGCCCTTGATCTCTGCCGCGACCGTTTCGGCCAGCTTGGTGTTGAGGTCGCACACAGCGACCTTGGCGCCCTGTGCCGCCAGCTTTCTTGCGGTGGCCGCACCAAGTCCCGATGCGCCGCCGGTGACGATGGCTGCCTGATCCTTCAACAACATGGCGTTCTCCTTTGACCGTTCTTGGGTGCGACCGGATCGGCCGGTCTGCTCCCTCTCCCCGTTCTTACGGGGAGAGGGTTTGGGTGAGGGGCTTGCTTCCGCGAATGCGGTGGCAGTGGGACTCGCGGCGGCTCCCCCTCACCCGAATTTGCGCGTTGCGCAAATTCGACCTCTCCCCGCAAGCGGGGCGAGGTGAAGGAAGCGCCGACTGGTTCACTCCCATTGTCATGTTAGCCGACCGATATCACACGGTTCGACGGATTGGCAGCGTAGAGCTCCTCGATCAGCTCGCCGCGATGCTCCAGCACTGCGCGCTGGTTGATCGAGCCCTTGTCGGTGACTTCGCCCTTGTCGATCGAGAGCGGCGTGTCCATCAGGATCGCGCGCGTGATCCGTGTCGAGGATCCCGTGGCCTGGCCGAGGAAACGGGTCAGGCGCTCGCGGAAAGCCTCGCGCACCAGGCGGTCGCGCGTCGCGACGATGAGATCGTCGGGCGGCAGTGTCGGGTTGATCAGCCGGCAGCCGTCGAGATCGAGCACGACCAGCGCGGAGATCTCGTCGCGGTTGATGCCGGCGATGACGACGTCGCGCACCAGGGGCGCGCAGGCCGCGGTGAGGCGCGCGCGCAGCGGGCCGACGCTGACCCAGGTGCCGCTCGCGAGCTTGAAGTCCTCGCTGACGCGGCCGTCGAAGTCGAAGCCGGCGTTGAAATCATCGGGATCGGCGGGCTTGAGCGCATCGCCCATCTTGTAAAATCCTTCCTCGTCGAAGGATTTTGCCGTGATGTCGGGTTGGCGCCAGTAGCCGGGCATCACGTTCGGCCCCTTGGCGCGCACTTCCAGCTTGCCGTTGTTCGGCACCAGCTTGGCGTCGTTGCCAGAGACCGGCAGGCCGACATGGCCGGAGCGGCTGGTGCGCGGATTGACCGACATGAAGAACGGCGCGGTCTCGGTCGCGCCGAGACCGGTCAGCATCGGCACGCGATAGCCCTTCTCCTTCGCCGCGAGCTCGTCGAGGCTGTCCCAGACGAACGGCGACAGCGCCGCGCCGGAGAAGAACATCGCATGCAGCCGGTCGAAGAACTTGGCTCGCAAGCCCTGGTCGTCGCGCAGATAGGGCAGCAGCGATTCGTAGCCCTTGGGCACGTTGAAATAGACCGTCGGTGAAATTTCCCGGAGATTGCGCACGGTCTCCTCGATGCCCCCAGGCACCGGCTTGCCGGCGTCCAGATACATCGAGCCGCCGTTGTAGAGCGTCAGGCCGATGTTGTGATTGCCGCCGAAGGTGTGATTCCACGGCAGCCAATCGATGATGACTGGCGGCTCGTCCTTCAGGAAAGCGAGCGTCTCGCGCAGCATCACCTGATTGGCGCAGATCATGCGCTGGGTGTTGATGACGGCCTTGGGATTACCGGTCGAGCCCGAGGTCAGCAGGAATTTTGCGATCGTGTCGGGGCCGATCCGGCCGTGGACATCGTCGAGGTCGCCACGGATCGGCGTCGCCATCAGGTCGGCCAGCAGGGTGACGTCGCGGCCCGGCACTTGGCCATAGGACGCGGCGATCTCGGTGCCGAGCGAGACGTTGGCGGCGAGCGCATCGGCGAACTTGTCGGCATCGTCGGCGAAGACGAGGCCCGGCGTCAGCAGCTTCATCAGATAGGACAGCTTGCCGTAATCCTTCGACACCAGCGAATAGGCCGGCGACACCGGGCAGAACGGAACGCCGGCATAGAACGCGCCGAACGCCAGGAGCGCGTGGTCGATCGAATTGCCCGAGAGGATGACGACCGGCCGCTCCGCCGACAGGCCGCGCTGGATCAATGCGGAGGCGATGTGCCGGCTCGCGGTGAGCAGCTCGGCATAGGTGATCTTGCGCCAGCCGCGGCCGCCTTCGCGCTCGGCCATGAAGACGCGGTCCGGCGTCGTCGTGGCCCAATGATGCAGGCGGTCGGTGATGCGGACCGGATATTCGCCGAGCGGCTGCTTTGGCCGCAGGTAAATCGTGCCGTCGTCGCGCCGCTCGATGTTGACGACGGGATCACCGAACGAGATGGGCCGCAGCGGGAAATTGCTCGCGCCGCGCTCGATGCCGGAAGAGGACGGCTGGGCGCTCATGACTTTACGCTCATGATTTGGGCTTCACCTTCGCGGTCTTGTGCTCGAGGAATTCGCGGATCCGCCGCTTGGCCTCCTTGTCGCTCTGCGCGACGGTGGCCATCAGCGACTCCATCAACAGGCCGGTCTGCGGATTGGCCTCTGCGATCATCGGCAGCGCCTGGAGCACGGCAAAATTCGTCAGCGGGGCGTTGGACGCCACCTTGGTCGCAAGCTCCAGTGCTTTGCCGAGCCCGTTGCCGGCCTCCGTCAGATATTGCGCAAAGCCGTAGGACGCGCCCTCGGTCGCGCTGTAGACGCGTCCCGTCAGCATCATGTCCATCATCCGGGCAACGCCGATCAGCCGCGGCAGCCGCACCGAGCCGCCGCCGCCGACGAAAATGCCGCGCTGCCCCTCCGGCAGCGCGAAATAGGTCGAGGGCTCGGCGACGCGTATATGGGCCGCGCAGGCAAGCTCCAGCCCGCCGCCGATCACGGCGCCCCGGAGCGCTGCGATCACGGGCACGCGGCTGTACTGGATGCGGTCGAACACCCGGTGCCACATCTGGGAGTGCAGGAGCCCGCCGGTGGCGTCGTGCTCGGTCAGCTCGGAGAGGTCGAGACCACTGGAGAAATGGTCGCCGATACCGTGGATGACGACCGCGCCGATATCCTCGGGCAGGTTCGCAAAACACTCGCCGATTTCCAGGATGATGCCGTCATTGAGCGCATTGCGCTTGGCCGGCCGGTTCAGACCCACGGTCAGAACCCGGTCCGCCCGCTCGATCCTCAAAAGCCCGGAGGGACCCGCATTCGCGGTCTCGGCGTTTCCTTGTGTCATTTGCGTCCTTGTCAGAATAGTTATGTTGTATAACGAATTTTGGGGGAGTCAAGGTGGGGCAAGGCCAGGCGGCCGTGACCCCACCCTCTCCGTGAGACCCGGGGACGAGCGAGAGAGCGGTGCAGGCCTACTCACGCGCCACAAACTTCGCGAACGCATCGGCGTAATCCGGATGCCAGCGCGACAATGGCGGGCGGTTCTCGACGATATCGCCGGCCGCCCAGAGCATGCGCTTCTCGTCGAGCGCGCGCGGCACGTCATTATCCGGGCAGAGAATGTAGAAGTCGCCGACCTCCAGCCGCGCCAGCATGAAATCGACCGTCTGCTCCGGCGTCCAGGCGCCGGCCGGCTTCTCGGTGCGGCCCTTTGCGGTCAGGCCGGTGAAGACGAAGCCGGGGATCAAGAGGTGCGCCGTGACGCGACAGTCTTTCGTGTTGCGCAACTCGTGCTGGAGCGCCTCGGTGAACGCCTTCACGCCGGCCTTGGAGACGTTGTAGGCGGGATCGCCGGGCGGCGTGGTGATGCCCTGCTTGGAACCGGTGTTGATGATGAGGCCGCGCCTGCCACTGGCGATCATGTTCGGCGCGAAGATGCGCGAGCCGTTGATGATGCCCCACATGTTGACGGCGATGATGCGCTGCCAATTGTCCGGCGCGTCGAACAAGGTGCTGCCGGGCTGAATACCGGCATTGTTCATGAGGATGTCGGTCCCGCCGAACCGCGCGTGGACGGCGCGCTCGAGTTCCGTCACGCTCTCGATCCTGCTGACATCGACGGCCGAGGTCATGACGTTTGCGGCCGATGTTACGGATGACAATTTTGTTGCAGCTTCTGCCAAGCGTGTCTCGTCGACATCCGCGATACACACCTTCATTCCAGCGCGTGCAAAGGCGGTGGCGGCGGCAAATCCGATGCCGGCTGCGCCACCCGTGATCACGGCAACATTGTCCTTGACGATGGCGGGATGTGACATCGAGCGTCTCCGTGGAAAGCCTTCAGCCGAGCTATAGCATGGCAGCCGTGCGACCCTGCACAAGTCGGCATGGGAGGTCTTCGTTCCGCGCTGCCTTTACGCCTATCAGGCGCGGCTGTATCCTCGGCCGAACGATCCCGCCCAGATCGAACCAATCAATCACCTGACAGGGAGTGCAGCCATGGCTGTGTCGCAGGCTATTCCGATCACGCGCCATCCGTTCGCCAACGGGTCCTACAAGCAGATGCTGATCGACGGCAAGTGGGTCGATGCAGCCTCGGGCAAGCGCTTCGAGACCCGCAATCCCGCCACGGGCGAGCTGCTCGCAACCGTCGCCGAAGGCGACAAGGAAGACATCGATCGTGCGGTCGCGGCCGCGCGCCGCGCCTTCGAAGGTCCGTGGAGCAAGGTCAAGCCGTTCGAGCGACAGAACCTGCTCCTGAGGCTCGCCGATCTCGTCGAGAAGAATTTCGACGAATTGTCGCAGCTCGACACGCTCGACATGGGCGCGCCGCTGAGCCGCACCCGTGCCTACCGCCTGCGCGCCGTCGGCATGCTGCGCTATTACGCCGGCCAGACCACCGCGATTCACGGCGAGACCATCGAGAACTCGCTGCCTGGCGAGATCTTCTCCTACACGCTGAAGGAGCCGGTCGGTGTCGTCGGCGCCATCATTCCCTGGAACGGGCCGCTGACCGCGACGATCTGGAAGATCGGCCCGGCGATCGCGACCGGCTGCACCGTGGTGCTCAAGCCGGCCGAAGAAGCGCCGCTGACCTCGCTGCGCATCGCTGAGCTCGCGCTGGAAGCGGGCGTGCCGCCCGGTGTCATCAACGTCGTTCCCGGCTATGGCGAGACCGCGGGCGCGGCGCTCGCCTCGCACCACGACGTCGACAAGGTCGCGTTCACCGGCTCGCATGTCACGGGCCAGTCGATCATCCGTGCCTCCGCCGGCAACCTCAAGCGCGTCTCGCTCGAGCTCGGCGGCAAGTCGCCGGACATCGTGTTCGCCGATGCCGATCTCGACGCCGCCGTGCCGGGTGCCGCGATGGCGGTGTTCGCCAATTCGGGGCAGATCTGCAGCGCCGGCACGCGCCTGTTTGTCGAGCACTCGATCTACGACGAGTTCGTCGGCCGCGTCGCCGAGTTCGGCAAGAAGCTGCAGGTCGGCAACGGCCTCGATCCCAACGTGCAGATCGGCCCGCTCGTCTCCGAGCAGCAGCTCGAGCGCGTCACCGGCTATCTCGACATCGGCCAGAAGGAAGGCGCGAAGGCGCTTGCCGGCGGCGGCCGTGTCACCGAAGGCGCGCTGTCGAAGGGCTTCTTCGTCTCGCCGACGGTGTTCGCGGGTGTCGAGGACAACATGCGCATCGCGCAGGAGGAGATTTTTGGCCCCGTCATTTCCGCGATCGCGTTCAAGGACATGGACGAGCTGGTCAAGCGCGCCAACAACACCACCTTCGGCCTCGGCTCCGGCCTGTGGACGCGCGACGTCAGCAAGGCCCATGCGGTGGCGAAACGCTTGCGTGCCGGCTCGGTGTGGGTCAATTGCTACCAGGCGATGGACCCGGCGGTGCCGTTCGGCGGCTACAAGATGAGCGGCTACGGCCGCGAATCCGGCAAGCAGCACGTCGAGGAATATCTCAACGTGAAGGCCGTCTGGATCAAGACGGCGTAAGGCCGGCTCTCCTTCGCCTCTCCCCGCTTGCGGGGAGAGGCCGGAATTCGCGCAACGCGCGGATTCCGGGTGAGAGGGACTCTCCGCGAGTCCAACTCTCACCGCGATTGCCGAGGCAGCCCCTCACCCCAACCCTCTCCCCGTAAGAACGGGGAGAGGGAGAACAACCACCGCCTTCAGGCGGTCAGTCTCCCTCACAATCATCTGCATCCTTTCAAAGACATCCGGGGACCACATGAAATTCGAAGCATTGTTCAAGCCGTTGCAGGTCGGTCCCTACCAGCTCGCGCATCGCGTTGCGATGGCGCCGCTGACGCGCATGCGGGCCGAGCGCGACACTTTTGCACCGCGGCCGCTCAATGCCGAATATTACGGCCAGCGCGCGACGAAGGGCGGCCTGATCATCGCCGAAGCCTCGCCGGTGCTCTCGCACGGCCGCGGCAATCCGGCGACACCCGGTATCTATTCGGAGGCGCAGGTCGCAGGCTGGCGCAAGGTGACGGATGCCGTGCACGCCAAGGGCGGCATCATCTTCCTCCAGCTCTGGCATGTCGGCCGCGTCTCTCATTCCTCCTTCCACGGCGGCGAGCTGCCGGTTTCGGCCTCGGCAATTCCGATCAAGGCCGAAGGCATGAAGGCGATGACGGCCGACGGCAAGATCGCCGACTACGAGACGCCGCGCGCGCTAGAGACCGATGAGGTCAAGGGCATCGTCGAGGCGTTCCGGCAGGGTGCCAAGAACGCGCTCGCCGCCGGCTTCGATGGCGTCGAGATCCACGGCGCCAACGGTTACCTGCTCGAGCAATTCCTGCAATCGCGCAGCAACCAGCGCACCGATCAATATGGCGGTTCGATCGAGAACCGTGCGCGCCTTCTGCTCGAGGTCACGCAGGCCGCGATCGACGTCTGGGGCGCGAACCGTGTCGCTGTGCGGCTGTCGCCCCACGGCATCGCCAATGATTCCGGCGAGCCGGATCCGATGCCGCTCTACACCCACGTGGTGAAGGCGCTCGACAAGCGGGGTCTCGCCTACCTGCATCTCATCGAGCCGCGCTCGAGCGGCGCCGGCCGCGCCGAGGTCAACTGGCAGAACGTGCCGTCCGCCATGGTGCTGTTCCGCCCGCTCTACAGCGGCGTCTTGATGACGGCCGGCGGCTTCACCGGCGAGACCGCGAATGCGGCGATCGCGGAAGGCCACGCCGACATCATCGCCTTCGGCCGCATCTTCATCTCCAATCCGGATCTGCCGCGTCGTCTTGAGCACGGCTACCCGATCACGCCGTATAATCGCGCGACGTTCTACAGCGGCGAGGAGAAGGGGTACACGGATTATCCGGTCTATGACGAGCTGACGCCGGCTTAGGCGCTCTCTTCCGTCATTCCGGGGCGCGACGAAGTCGCGAGCCCGGAATCCATCGGGGCCGCATACCGGGACGTGGGATGGATACCGGACTCGATGCTTCGCATCGCCCCGGAATGACGAGCTTGATTTGTTGCGCGACCGCCACCACAAATTCCGTGATTACGAGCGCAGCGAAGCAATCCAGCATCTCCGCTGAGGCACTCTGGATTGCTCCGCTGCGCTCGCAATGACGACGGAGAGACGTCCATGGCCAAAGCCGCAGCCGCTGCAGGGATCGCCACCGGCCAATGCCTCTGCGGCAAGGTTTCCTTCGAGATCGACGTGCCGGCGCGCTGGGCCTGGCACGATCATTCCGCTGCCAGCCGCCGCGCCCATGGTGCGGCCTACGCCACCTATGTCGGAAGCTGGAAGAAGCGCTTCCGCATCACCTCGGGCAAGACCGCGCTGACCCGCTACGAGGACAAGGCGACGAAGACCGCGCGCAGCTTCTGCTCGCATTGCGGCACGCCGATCACGTACGAGCGCCCGCGCGGGCCGCACATGGTCAACATCCCCCGCGCCCTGTTCAACGAGCGCACCGGCCGCCAGCCGCTCTATCACATCGCCATCGAGGAGCTGCAGGAATGGGCCTATACCGGCGAGTCCCTGGTGCCGCTGAAGGGCTTTCCCGGCGTCGTCTGGCAGCGCTCGAAAAAGAAGAAGCGCCCAGGCGGCGAGGATCCGTTCGAGCTGGGGCGGGAGGAGATGTAGCTCAACTCTCGTGCCCCGGACGCAGCGCAGCACCTCTTCGGTGGTGCGCTGCTGAGCCGGGGCCTATGCAGCGGAGAATGGGGTGAGCAACTGGGTCCCGGCTCAGCGCCGCAACGTTGCACGTTGCGACGCGTCCGGGACACGAAACCGCCGAGCGCAACGCAGCCATGACCGCGCTTCCTTGCGCCTCTGCCAACATCTCGGCCATCATGCTTTCGGTCCTTGCGGCAACGGTCCGCTCCTGGAGGAAACATGAAGAACAAGATTACCGGCCGCTCCGCCTTTCTCGCGCTGCTCAAGGACGAGGGCATCACGCATCTGTTCGGCAACCCTGGAACCACCGAGCTGCCGATCATGCATGCGCTGAAGGACCATCCCGATCTCACTTACGTGATGGCGATGCAGGAGAGCCTGGTGGTCGCGATCGCCGACGGCTACAGCCGCGCTTCGGGCAAGCTCGTCGCCTGCAACGTTCACGTCGCGCCCGGCCTTGGCAATGCCATGGGCTCGCTCTACAACGCCCAGTTCACGGGCACGCCGATGATCCTGACCGCAGGCCAGCAGGAGCAGGGCCACGGTCTAATGGAGCCGGTGCTCTTTGGTCCGCTGGTGCGCATGGCCGAGCCGCTGGTGAAATGGGCGGTCGAGGTGACACGGCTGGAGGACCTGCCGCGCATCGTGCGCCGTGCCGCCAAGGTGGCGATGACGCCGCCGACCGGGCCAGTGTTCATCTCGCTGCCCGGCGACATCCTCAACAGCGAAGCGGGGATCGATCTCGGTCGCTCCACCCGCATCGATGCGCGCACGAAACCGTCGGACGAGGCGCTGAAGGCCTTTGCCGCACGCCTGCTCAAGGCCGAGCGTCCCGTGATCGTCACCATGGACGAGGTGGTCAAGAGCGATGCGCTGAAGGAGGCCGCTGAACTCGCCGAGCTGCTCGGCGCTGCGGCCTATCAGTCCTCGACGCCGTACGGCTCGCACTTTCTGTCCGAAAGCCCGAGCTTCGTCGGAACGCTCGCGCGCGTACAGAAGGTCGCCCGCGATACGCTCGCGCCATACGATCTGCTGATCGCGCTTGGCGGTGATCCCTTGCGGATGTCGGTCTATAGCGAGGTCGATGCGCTGCCTGAGGGCCTCGGCATCGTGCAGATCGGCCTCGTCGATTGGGAGATCGCCAAGAATTACGGGGCCGAGATCGCACTGAAGGCCGATCTGAAGGAAACCCTGCGCGCGCTAATCCCGGTACTCAAGGAGATGGGCGGCGCGACACTCGCGAGCCGCGCCAAGCAGCGTCTTGCCGAACTCGCGACGAAGAACTGGACCGCGCGCCGCGCCGCTTTGGTCGAGCAGATCGGCAAGAGTGCCGGCCGCACACCGATCGATCCGGACTTCCTCGTGCTGCAAATGGTCGAGGCGATGCCTGACAACGCCATCCTGGTCGATGAAGGTCTCACCTCCAGCCGCCAGATCACGGCCCTGTATCCGCATCGCGACCGCTACGGCTATCACGGGCTCGCCTCCGGCGGCATCGGCTGGGGCCTGCCGGCCTCGGTCGGCGCCAGCATTGCCAATCCCGATCGTCCCGTGGTGTGCTTCTCCGGCGATGGCAGCGCGATGTACTCGATCCAGTCGCTCTGGACCGCGGCGCATCACAAGCTGCCGCTCAACGTCGTCATCGCCAACAACGGCGGCTATCGCATCATCAAGCAGCGCCTGCTCGCCTTCCACGGCGACGACAATTACGTCGGCATGGATTTCGTCGATCCGCCGGTCGATTTCGCCGGCGTCGCCAAGGCACTTGGCTGTGAGGCGATCAAGGTCAGCGATGTCAGCGAGCTGAAGGCAACGCTGGCGTCGGCGTTTGGCCGGCCGGGGACGAAGCTGATCGAGGTGATGGTGGACGGGAAGGTGTAGCCCCGCTGTCGTCCCCGCGAAGGCGGGGACCCATACCGCGTGATCTATCGACTGCGGCTGGTAGGCGTACCGAACTCCCGAGTCTTCGCCAAACCACTCCCTGTGGTTATGGGTCTTGGCCTTCGCGGGGACGACAGCCTGCCTGTGGCGCGATTTTCCGCCTACCCCTTCTTCCCCACGCGATACCCCGCGGCCGGATGCGGCGCACTTAACCGCGCGCGGCCCCCACCGAACAGCTTCTCCCGCAGCGTGCCCTTGGCGTACTCGCGCTTGTACCGCCCGCGCCGTGTCAGCTCCGGCACCAACATCTCGGCGATATCCTCGAAATCGCCGGGCGAGATCGCGAAGGCGACGTTGAGCCCGTCGACGTCGGTCTTCTCGAACCAATCCTCGATCTTGTCGGCGACGCTTTCCGGCGTGCCGACCACGACCGGACCGGCGCCGCCGATGCCAACATGCTCGATGACGTCGCGCACGGTCCAGATGCGGTCGGGGTCGGCGCGGGTGACGTTGTCCATGGCGCTGCGGCCGGCATCGTTCTGGACGTGGCGCACCTGCTGGTCGAGGTCGTAGCCGGAGAAGTCGACACCGGTCCATCCCGACATCAGCGCCAGCGCGCCTTCGGGGCTGATGTGGCGGCGGTAGTCGGCGTATTTTTCCTTCGCCTCGGCCTCCGTCCGGCCGAGGATGATCGTCATCATCGAGAACATCAGGATTTCGGCGGGGTTGCGGCCGAGCGCGGCAGCCTCCTGCCGGATCGCGGAGACGCGCGGCGCGATCACCTTGGCCGACGGTCCCGACATGAACACGCACTCGGCGTGCCTGGCCGCGAATTGCCGGCCGCGCGGCGAGGTGCCGGCCTGGTACAGCACCGGCGTGCGCTGCGGCGAGGGCTCGCTGAGGTGAATGGTGTTGTTGATGCGGTAGTTCGCGCCCTCATGATTGACGCGATGAACTTTTGCCGGGTCGGTGAAGATGCCGCGCTTGCGGTCGCGCAGCACGGCATCGTCCTCCCAGCTTCCTTCCCAGAGCTTGTAGACGACCTCCATATATTCGTCGGCGATGTCGTAGCGGTCGTCATGCCCGGTCTGCTTGTCCCTGCCCGCACCGCGCGCGGCGCTGTCGAGATAGCCCGTGACGACGTTCCAGCCGATCCGCCCCTCGGTGAGGTGATCGAGCGTCGACATCCGCCGTGCGAACGGATAGGGCGGCTCGAAGGACAGGTTGCTGGTGACGCCGAAGCCGAGATTTTGCGTCACCGCCGCCATCGCCGAGAGCAACAGCAGCGGCTCGTTCGACGGCGTCTGCGCTGCATTGCGCAAGGCTGCGTCAGGGCTGTTGCCATAGACGTCGTAGACGCCAAGCACGTCGGCCAGGAACAGCCCGTCGAAACGGCCGCGCTCCAGCGTCTTGGCGAGATCGATCCAGTAGGGCAGGCGGTTATACTCGGCGGTGCGGTCGCGCGGATGGGTCCACAGGCCCGGTGATTGGTGTGCGACGCAATTCATCGCAAAGGCGTTGAGCCTGATCTCTTTGGCCATGCTGGTCCCTCGGCGCTCTGTACTGAGCGCTCTTCGAATGATAGACGTGCGCCCCAACTTGGCGAACTTCTTGCATATAATTGGCCCTTGGCAAGGGCCAAGAATAGAAGGCTTGCGCTTGGCAAGGCCAAAGTCAGCGTCGCAGCTGCGCTTGGCAAGCCAGTCTCAAGGAAGCAAGAACGAAAATCCCAAGAGAACCACGAGAAGAGAACTACAAGAACTATCCAGTCCCCGCCACTTTCGAAGGCCAACCCGCCTCAGGTAAGGTCCTTCGTCTCACATCTCGAAAAGCAAGTATGACCAGAGCCGACGCCATCGCCCGCGCCCGTGAGGATTTCAAGTCCGGCGCGTTCCTCGCCGAACTCGACCGCCGCGTCGCCTACAAGACCGAGAGCCAGAATCCGCAGCGCGGCCCCGAGCTGCGTGCCTATCTGGAGCAGGAGATGCAGCCGGCTTTCGCCGCGCTCGATTTTTCCAGCCGCATCGTCGAATCCCCGAGCGGCAAGGCGCCGTTCCTGTTCGCCGAGCATCACGAGAGCGCGTCTGCGCCGACCGTGCTGGTCTACGGCCATGGCGACGTCGTCGACGGTATGGAAGGCGAGTGGCGTGAGGGCCGGGATCCCTGGCGCACCAATGCTTCCGGCACGCGCCTCTATGGCCGCGGCACCGCCGACAACAAGGGCCAGCACAGCATCAACATGGCGGCGCTGCGTGCAGTGCGCGAGGCGCGCGGCGGTAAGCTCGGCTTCAACGCCAAGTTCATCATCGAGATGGGCGAGGAGATCGGCTCGCCCGATCTCGGCAAGGTCTGCGATCTCCACCGCGAGGCTCTCAAGGCCGACCTGTTCATGGCCTCGGACGGGCCGCGCCTCTCGGCCGATCGGCCGACGCTCTTTCTCGGCTGCCGGGGCGGCATCCGCATCCATCTCGACGTGAACTTGCGCGACGGCGGGCACCATTCCGGCAATTGGGGCGGCGTGCTCGCCAACCCCGCGACCATCCTGGTCAACGCGATCTCCACCCTGGTCGACGGCCATGGCCGCCTTCAGCTCGACGCCTTGAAGCCGCCGCGGCTGACCAACCAGATCCGCTCCTATCTCGCCGACGTCGAGGTGGTGCCGACGGCCGACGAGCCGGCGCTGGCCGAAAACTGGGGCGAGGAGGGTCTTTCGGCCGCCGAACGGCTCTACGCCTGGAACACGCTGGAGGTGCTGGCGATGTCCTCAGGCAATATCGAGAAGCCGGCCAACGCTATCCCGGGCCAGGCCAATGCCGTGCTGCAGCTGCGTTTCGTGGTCGGGACGAAGGTTGAAGGGTTGATCGAGGCGATCCGTGCGCAT
Source organism: Bradyrhizobium sp. CCBAU 45321 (assembly GCF_028128975.1). Classification (NCBI taxonomy): domain Bacteria; kingdom Pseudomonadati; phylum Pseudomonadota; class Alphaproteobacteria; order Hyphomicrobiales; family Nitrobacteraceae; genus Bradyrhizobium; species Bradyrhizobium sp. CCBAU 45321. The sequence goes on along the minus strand of NZ_LFKZ01000130.1, from coordinate 191,954 downwards.
CTGGTCGCAAAGGGCTTTCCGATGGTCGAGGTGCGGGCGGCGCAGAGTTTTGCTGCATCGCGCACCGATTTCGACAGCCCGTGGATCAAATGGGCCGCAAATTCGGTGCGTGAGACCACCGGCAAGGCACCGGCCGTGCTGCCGAATTTCGGCGGTTCGCTGCCCAATGACGTGTTTTCCGAGATCCTGGGCCTGCCGACAATCTGGGTGCCGCATTCCTATCCCGGCTGCTCCCAGCATGCGCCCAATGAGCACATCCTGCTGCCATTAACCGAAGAGGCCTTGACGGTGATGGCCGGGCTGTTCTGGGATCTCGGCGAGTTGCCAAAGCCACTGACAGGCCCGTTAACCTGAGCCCTTGATCCAGCCGAAAGTTACATTCTAATCCGGCTCGATTTGTGCTTGCATCCGGGCCGCATCATCCGAAAGGGGAAGAAAAAGTGAAACATTTCCGTCACATCGGGCTCGCGCTTGCCGCGACCTTCGTCGTCAGCCAGGCCGGGGCCCAGGAGCTGACCGGCACGCTGAAGAACATCAAGGACACCGGCGCGATCACGCTCGGCTTCCGCGACTCCTCGATCCCGTTCTCCTATCTCGACGACAACCAGAAGCCCGTCGGGTTCGCGATGGACATCTGCTACAAGATCGTCGACGCCGTGAAGAAGGAGCTCAAGCTCGACAAGCTCGAGGTTAAGCTCAACCCGGTGACCTCAGCGACCCGTATCCCGCTGATGGCCAATGGCACCATCGACCTCGAATGCGGCTCGACCACTAACAATGCCGAGCGTCAGAAGCAGGTCGCCTTCACCAACACCCACTACCTGACGGCCAGCCGCTATGTCTTCAAGAAGTCGAGCGGCCTGAAATCGATCGACGATCTCAAGGGCAAGACCGTGGTCTCGACCGCCGGCACCACCAACATCAAGCAGCTCACCGAGGCCAATGTCGCCAAAGGCCTCGGCGCCAATATCATCCCGGCCAAGGATCACGCCGAAGCCTTCCTGATGGTCGAGACCGACCGCGCGGTCGCCTTCGTCATGGACGACATCCTGCTGGCGAGCCTCGTCGCCGGCTCGAAGAACCCGGACGACTATGTCATCTCCAAGGATGCGTTCTCCAAGCCCGAGCCCTACGGCATCATGCTGCGCAAGGACGATCCCGCCTTCAAGAAGGTGGTCGATGCCGCGACCGCGGCGCTCTACACCTCGGGCGAGGCCGAGAAGATCTACAACAAATGGTTCACCCAGAAGATCCCGCCGAAGGGCCTGAACCTCAACACGCCGATCTCGGCCGAGCTGAAGAACGAGTTCGCCAAGCCGACGGACTCGCCGAACCCGGACGATTACAAGTAAGGTAAAACCTCGATCTTTCGATTGGGATCATGTCCGGCCACTCTTGACACCAGGGTGGCCGGACATTTGCATAGGCGCCCAGGACTGCTCTGAACAAGACTTCTCTGAAGACGTCCAATGACGGGCGCGTTCGCGCGGGGGACACGTGAACTATAACTGGAACTGGGGAATCTTCTTCCAGCCGAACCCGATGGGGACCGGCACCTACCTCGACATGCTGCTGTCGGGCCTGGTGCTGACCCTCAAGACCGCGGCGCTGGCTTGGGTCATTGCACTGATCACCGGCTCGCTCGTCGGCGTGATGCGCACGCTGCCGTCGAAGGGAGCGAACTGGTTCGGCTTCGCCTACGTCGAATTCTTCCGCAACATGCCCCTGCTCGTGCAGCTCTTCCTGTGGTACTTCGTACTCCCGGAGCTGTTGCCAAAAGGCGCCGGCACTTGGCTGAAGCAACTGCCGAACGCGCCGTTCTGGACGGCGGCGATCGGCGTCGGCTTCTTCATGTCGGCGCGCGTGGCCGTGCAGCTGCAGGCCGGCATCGGCTCGCTGCCGCGTGGGCAGAAGATGGCGGCAACGGCGCTGGGCCTCACCACCGCGCAGGGCTATCGTTACGTGCTGCTGCCGATGGCCTTCCGCATCATCCTGCCGCCGCTGACGTCTGAATTCCTCAACACCATCAAGAACACGGCCGTCGCGATCACCATCGGCCTGCTCGAGCTGACCGGACAGGCGCGCTCGATGCAGGAATTCTCGTTCCAGGTGTTCGAGGCCTTCACCGCCGCGACCATCCTCTATCTCCTCGTCAACGCCGTCGTCGTGACCGCGATGCGCTTCCTCGAGCGCTGGGTCGCGATCCCCGGCTACATCACGGGGAAATAAGCGATGTTCGGCAATCTCGATTTCGATGTCATCCGCCGCGCGCTGCCCTATCTGTTCTACGAGGGCATGACGTTCACCCTGACGCTGACCTTCCTTGCAGCTCTCGGCGGTCTCATCTTCGGCACGGCGCTCGCCCTGATGCGGCTGTCCGGCTTCAAGATTCTCGGGCGCATCGCCGGCATCTATGTCGACTTCATGCGCTCGCTGCCGTTGGTGCTGGTGATCTTCTGGTTCTACTTCCTGGTGCCCTATATCGGGCAGTGGGTGACCGGTGCCTCGCGTCCGATCAGCGTCGGCGCCTTCGCATCCTCGCTGATTACCTTCATCATGTTCGAGGCGGCGTATTTCTCCGAGATCATGCGCGCCGGCATCCAGTCGATCTCGCGCGGCCAGCCGGCCGCGGCCAGCGCGCTGGGGCTGACTTACGCGCAGACCATGCGCTACGTCGTGCTGCCGCAGGCCTTCCGCAACATGCTGCCGGTGCTGATCACGCAGACCATCGTGCTGTTCCAGGACACCTCGCTGGTCTACGTCCTGTCGATCACCGACTTCCTGGGCGCGGCGAGCAAGGTGGCGCAGCGCGACGGCCGCCTGGTCGAAATGTATCTGTTCGCCGCCGTGGTCTACTTCACCATCTCCTGTATCGCGTCCTACGGCGTCCGCCGCCTCCAGGCGCGCATCGCCATCATTCGCTAGGGCTCCCCGCTCATGATCGAAATCAGCCACGTCAACAAATGGTACAGCCCCACCTTCCAGGTGCTGACCGACTGCACCACCAATGTCACCAAGGGCGAGGTGGTCGTGGTCTGCGGCCCCTCGGGCTCGGGCAAGTCGACGCTGATCAAATGCGTCAACGCGCTGGAGCCGTTCCAGAGCGGCGACATCCTGGTCGACGGCATCAAGGTGAACGATCCCAAGACCAACCTGCCGAAGCTGCGTTCGCGCGTCGGCATGGTGTTCCAGCACTTCGAGCTGTTTCCTCACCTGAAGATCATCGACAATCTCTGTCTCGCGCAGGAGAAGGTGCTCGACCGGTCGCGCGACAAGGCGATGGCGAAAGGCATGCAGCTGCTGGAGCGCGTGGGCCTCAAGGAACAGGCGCAAAAGTATCCCGCGAATCTGTCCGGCGGCCAGCAGCAGCGCGTTGCGATCGCCCGTGCGCTCGCCATGGATCCGATCGTCATGCTGTTCGACGAGCCGACCTCGGCGCTCGATCCGGAAATGGTCAGTGAGGTGCTCGACGTCATGGTGGACCTCGCTCATGAGGGCATGACCATGATGGTTGTCACCCACGAGATGGGCTTTGCCCGCAAAGTGGCCAATCGCGTGATCTTCATGGACCGTGGCGAGATCGTCGAGGACGCGGCGAAGGAAGACTTCTTCGGCAAGCCCCGCAGCGACCGCGCACAGAAGTTCTTGTCGAAGATTTTGTCGCATTAACGGTCGTCATCCCGGGGCGCGCATAGCGCGAGCCCGGGATCCATCATGCGGCAGTACCGCGGTGAGATGGATTCCGGGCTCATTCGCGTTGCGAATGCCCCGTAATGACGGATCGTGGGTTTATCGAGCCCGCCAAATCTCCTATACCCGTGGCCAAATCCCTTCCCCTCCCAGGAGACCTGCCTTGGACTCGATCGCCTACGTCAACGGCTCATTCGTCCCGCTCTCGGAAGCCAAGATCTCGGTGCTCGATCGCGGCTTCCTGTTCGCCGACGGCATCTACGAGGTCTCGGCCGTGCTCGACGGCAAGCTGGTCGACAATGCTTCGCATCTGGGGCGGCTGGAGCGGTCCGTCGGCGAGATCAAGTTGAAGCTGCCGGAGACCATCGAGCGCATCACCGAGTTGCAGAAGGAGCTGATCGCGCGCAACAAGCTCGTGAACGGCCTCGTCTATCTCCAGGTGACGCGCGGCGCCGACAAGGGGCGCGACTTCCCGTTTCCCAAGGCCGACGTCAAGTCGAGCCTGGTGATGTTCACGTCCGAGAAGGACATCATCAACGCCGCGGTGGCCAAGACCGGCATCAATGTCATCACGGTGCCCGACATCCGCTGGGAGCGCCGCGACATCAAGAGCGTGGCGCTGCTGGCGCAGGTGCTGGCGAAGCAGGCCGCGGCCGAAGCCGGCGCGGGCGAAGCCTGGATGCTGCAGGATGGCTACGTCACCGAGGGCGGCTCGTCCACGGCGTTCATCCTGACCAAGGACGACGTCATCGTCACCCGCCAGAACTCCAACGCGATCCTGCCCGGCTGCACCCGCAAGGCCGTGATTGCGCTTGCCGAGGAGCGCCAGCTGCGCGTCGAGGAACGCTCCTTCACGGTCGCCGAAGCGCTCGCCGCCAAGGAAGCCTTCATCACCAGCGCATCCTCGTTCGTGCAGCCGGTGGTCGCCATCGACGGCAAGACGATCGGCGACGGCAAGCCCGGCCCGATGGCGACGCGCTTGCGCGAGATCTACGTGGACTTCGCCAAGGCGACGGCGGTCTGAGCCACACACTCGGCTGCCGTAGGGTGGGCAAAGCGAAGCGTGCCCACCTTTTCTTGAGTTCATGGAGAGATGGTGGGCACGGCGCAAGTGCGCCTTTGCCCACCCTACAAGACTGCGTCCGAGACGGCGCTGCAGCCTACGCCACCGACGCCTTCACCTTCACCGGATGCACGGCTCGGAACGCGATCGCGATCCTGTTCCAGGCATTGATGGCACCGATCAGCATGGTCAAGTTCACCGTCTCCTCCTCGGAGAACTGCGCGCGAACCTGTTCGTAAGTCTCGTCGGGCGCGTGCGTCTCGGCGATCAGCGTCAACGCTTCGGTCCAGGCCAGCGCGGCGCGCTCGCGGTCGGAATAGAGCGGGGATTCGCGCCAGGCGTTGAGCAGGTAGATGCGCTGCTCGGTCTCGCCGCGCTTGCGGGCGTCCTCGGTGTGCATGTTGATGCAGAAGGCGCAGCCGTTGATCTGCGAGGCCCGGATCTTGACCAGCTCGATCAGCGATTTCTCAAGGCCCGTCGACTGGATCTGCTGCTCAAGCGCCATCAGCGCTTTGATCGTATCGGGCGCGGCCTGGTAGTAGTTCATGCGGGGCTTCATGGTCGTTCTCCTTTTCTTTGGTTGGGTTAGTGGGCTCCGCCGGCCGAGACTTGGCCGGGCTTCTTCAGAAAGAATACGGCGACGAGGGCAACGATCAGCGCCATGCCGAGCAAGTAGAACGTGTCGCTGAAGGCGAAGATGAAGGCCTGCTTCTGTACGGTATGGCCGATCGCGACATAGGCGCGATGCGCGGCGTCCGCACGGTCGAGAACGCCGTGATTGACGAAATATTGCGTGAGCTGCTCGAGCCGCGTGCGCGTGGCCTCCTCGAAAACAGAGACCGACTGCATCAGCACGTTGGAGTGATATTGCTCGCGCTTGGACAGCACGGTTTGCAAAAGCGCGATGCCGACGGCGCCGCCGAGATTGCGCATCATGTTGAACAGGCCGGAGGCCGAGCCCGCATTCTCCGCTTCGATGCCTGCCGTCGCCACCGCCGACAACGGCGCCATCACCAGCGCCTGGCCGATGGCGCGCACGACATTGGGCCACAGCAGCTGGTCGGCGGCATAGTCGTTGGTCATGTAAATGTTCATGAAATTTGATGCTGCGAACAGAACGAAGCCGACGCCGATGATGATCCGCGCATCGAACTTCTGCATCAGGCGCGGCACCAGCGGGATCAGCACGAGTTGCGGCAGCCCGGTCCAGGCCAGCACCATGCCGATCTGCTCGGCATTGTAGCCCTGGATGCGTGACAGATATTGCGGCAGGATGAACACGGAGCCGTAGAGTGCAATGCCGAGCAGGAAGTTCGCGAGCATGCCGAAGCCGAAGTTGCGACGCACGAGCAGACGCAGATTGAGCAGCGGCTTCTTCACCGTGAGCTCGATGATCAGGAATGCCGTCAGCGCAACAGCGGCGATGATCGAGAGCTTGACGATGAACGGCGAGCCGAACCAGTCGTCCTTGTTGCCTTCCTCCAGCACGGTCTGGAGCGCGGACAGGCCGATCGCCATGGTGATGATGCCGGCCCAGTCGCCCTCGCGAAGCAGCGCCAGCTTCATCGGCTTGGGCTCGAGCGCGTACCAGAGCATGCCGACCATGATCGCGCCGGGCACCAGGTTGACGTAGAAGATGTATTGCCAGCCGAAATTCTCGGTGAGATAGCCGCCGATGGTCGGGCCGATCGCCGGCGCGAAAGTCGCCGACAGCGCGAACAGCGCAAGGCCGACCGGCTGCTTGGCGCGCGGCAGCAGCATGATGATCAGCGTGAAGGCCATCGGGATCAGCACGCCGCCGGTGAAGCCCTGGATGGCGCGCAGCACGATCATCTGCGACAGATCCTGCGCCAGCGCGCAGGCCGCGGACAGAATCAGGAACAGGATCGCGTTGGTGAGCAGGTAGATGCGGATCGAGAACACCTGCGCCAGCCAGCCCGACAGCGGGATGACCACGATCTCGGCGATCAAATAGGAGGTCGAGATCCAGCCGCCGTCGTCGATGCCGGCGCCGATCGCGCCCTGGATGTCCGCGAGCGAGGCGTTGACGATCTGGATGTTCAGAACTGCCATGAAGGCGCCGAGCGTGGCGCCGATCACCGCGATCCAGGTTTTTGTCGACACCGTGGGCGCGAGGGGGGCAGCGGGGGCGGGGAGGCCGGCAGCGGCGTCGACCGTCGGTTGGAGCGTGCTCATGGTTTCAACCGCCATTCGCGCGGGACGTACTGCCGGCGAGACGCTTGGCCGTCTCCCGCTCGGCCAGCACCGCCTGTTTGGTGTCGACGGTCGGCACCGCGGACATGCCGGGCCGCAGCAAGCCGGTGAGGCTGTGGTCGTCGAGGACGATCTTCACCGGAACGCGCTGCACGATCTTGGTGAAGTTGCCGGTGGCGTTGTCGGGCGGCAGCAGTGCGAATTCGAGCCCGCTCGCCGGCGACAGGCTGTCGACATGGCCGCGCAGGGTGGTGTTGCGGAAGCTGTCGACGTGCAACTCGACCGGCTGGCCCGGCCGCACATGCGTGAGCTGGGTCTCCTTGAAATTGGCGACGACGTAGACGGCGTCGAGCGGCACCACCGCCATCAATTGCGTGCCGGCCTGCACGTATTGGCCGACACGCAAGCTGCGGGCGCCGACCGTGCCGTCCACCGGCGCGGTGATCTCGGTATAGGACAGGTTCAGCGCCGCCTGCTGCGCGACCGCGCGGGCGCGTTCGAGCTGGGCGGTGGCCTGAGCGCGCTGGGTGGTGAGCACGTCGACCTTGCGCTGCGCGGCGACGAGGCCGGACTTGGCATGCTGCAATTGTGCGCTGCTGGCGCGCAGCGCCGCGTCGGTCTGCTGCGCGCGCTGGATCGTGCCGGAGCCCGACTTCATGAGGTCGTCGTAGCGGGCGCGCTCCTCCTGCGCGAATTTCAGATTGGCTTCTGCAGCTGCGACGTCGGCGGTGCTCTGTTCGATGATCGGCTGCTGCAGTTCGAGCTGGGCGTCGATGTTGCGGACCGAGGCTTCGCCGGCAGCGACGTCGGCTTTCGCCTGGTCGAGCGCCGCCTTGAAATCGCGGTCGTCGATCTTGGCCAGCAGCTGGCCCGCCCGAACCTTCTCATTGTCCCCGACCAGCACCTTGGCGATGTAGCCAGAGACCTTCGGCGCAACGATCGTGGAGTCCGCCTTCACATAGGCGTCGTCGGTGGATTCGAGGTAGCGGCCGTTGGCCCAGTAATCGTGTCCGTAGTAGCCCATGGTCGCAGTGGTTGCGAGCAGTGCGAGCACCAAGGCCGCCCGCCGGACCCTGTTCCGGGCCGGCGTAGCGGGCGGCGCCTTGGCGTAATCGCGCGTGATTTCAGCGGCTTGCTGGAAGGTCTCGGTGCGGGGCATTTCGGACATCGCAGTCTCCTGTCGGCTCGCTGAGACTATCGGTCTTGCTGGCCCGGATGATAATCGGCTAGATTCTGGAAGGATTATCCATTCAGGGTGGATAATCTGAGCAGTCACCCCTGTTCGTGATGTCTACCGGGTCAGGCGCGCGGCTACGCCAGCGCGATTGCCGCGCGATTGCTGCTGAGGCGCACATCCCAGTGCAAGGAAAGCCATGGATCGATTGACCAGCCTCGAAGTGTTCAGCCGGGTGGTCGAGACCGGCGGCTTCTCCGCAGCAGCCCGCAAGCTCAACATGTCGACTACCATGGTGAGCAATCACGTGCAGGCATTGGAAGACCGGCTCGGGGTGCGGCTGCTTCACCGCACCACGCGCAAGGTCAATCTGACCGAGATCGGGAAGGCCTATTACGACCGCTGCGTCCAGATTCTCGCCGACATCGAACAGGCCGACGACATCGCGAGCGAATTGCAGTCGGTGCCGCGCGGCACGCTGCGCATTCACGTCGCCACGCACATGGTGCCGTTCGTCGCGCCGATTGCGGCCAAACTGCTGTCGACCCATCCGGAGCTCAAGATCGATCTGCGCATGGGCGAGGCCGAGGTCGACCTCATCGAGGAAGGCTATGACGTTGCCCTGCGCATGACACAGCCACCGGATTCAAGCCTGATCGTGCGGAGCCTTGCCACCTGGCGCCACGTGCTGTGTTGCTCCCACGATTACATCGAGAAGCACGGCCGGGTGCAAAAGCTCGACGAACTCGCCGGGCACAATTGTGGTCGGCACTTGAACTATCCGTTCGGCGACGAATGGCGCTTCCTCGATCGCAAGGGCACGCCGGCCTCGGTGCGCGTCTCCGGCAGCTTCGTCACCAATAGCGGAGAAGCGCTGCGCAAGGTCGCGCTGGAGGGCGCCGCGATCTGCCTGATGGCGGGGTTCCTCATTCAGGATGATCTCGAAGCCGGCCGCCTCGTGCGCCTGTTGCCGGAATATCGGACGGTCGAGCTCTCCATGAACGCGGTCTATCCGCATCGTCATCATCTGTCGGCGAAGGTGAGGACCTTCATCGACCTGCTCGTGCACCACAGCGCCGAGCAGCAGAAGCTGATCAACCCGTATTCATGAGACCGTTCACCGGCGGCTCCACGTGCGGCAGAAAGCGTGTTGACATCGCCGAGTTGTCTGCAACAATACAACCTGAGATATGAATGATGTATTTGGGACCGAGGCAATCGGTTCGATCCTTTTTGATACGACGTTTCGTCCAGGCCAGCTTTCTAGCTTCTCCTCTTCCATCTGTTGCTCTTCCATGTTTGACGGATCGACGGGCGGCAAGCCGGTCAACGTTCTCTTGCGTGAGAGCTTCGCAAGGGATCGGCGGCAACATCCCTGTGATGGAGCTGGATGGCTTGGTCTGGCCCGACTGCCGCTCTAGGGAGGCTTCGATGACCATTGCCAGAACAGGATGGATTGCGACTTTGCTGCTCGGCCTCGTGATGGCGAGTGGCGTGCAGCCTTCTCCTGCTGCGGCCGACGATGCGTGGCCAGTCAAGAACAAGCTGATCGGCAAGGACGGAGGCAAGTCGAAGGATGTCAGCGGCATCGCCTGCACGACCGCTGATGGGTTTCCCCGTTCGTGCCTCGTTATCGACGACAATCTCCAGGGCGCTCAATTCATCGAATTGACCGACGGCAAGCTCGTCGCCGGCAGCCCCGTGAAGTTGATCGACAACACGTTCAATGGCAAGGCGCTCGAACTTGATGGCGAGGGCATCGCCTTCTCCAAACGGCAGTATTACGTCATCGGCTCGCATGGCCATCCGCGGGACAAGGACCACAAGCTCGACCCCAAGAAAGATGCCGATAAGATTCGAGCGAGGATTGCCGCAAGCAGCCAGATCGTTCGGTTCCGCACGACGGGGGCAGATGGCAATGCGTCGGGCATCGAGCGTACGGGACAATTGCGAGAGGTCATCGCGGCCGAACCTGCACTTCTCGAGTTCATGGATATCAGGCTGGAGAAGAACGGCTTGACCATCGAGGGCGTGGCGATCAAGGACGATCGGACGTTGCTCGCGGGATTCCGGGGGCCCGTCTTGAACGACAATCGCGCCGTCGTCCTGTCGGTAGAGATAGACGCGCTGTTCGGTGATCGAAAAAGCACGCCTCACCGGCTGTTCCGACTTCCGCTCGGTGACAACAGGGGTGTACGCGATCTCGCCGCGTTCGGCGATCGCATCCTCATCCTGGCCGGTCCTGGTGCGGACGGGCCGGGAGCCTACGCAATATATTCTTGGGACGGAGCGTCCGAGACCGTGCGGCTATTGAAGGAACTTCCGTTCGATCCAAAGCGAAAGCCGGAGGGACTACTGCCGTTGGGCGCGACTTCCGCCGGACTGCGCGTCCTGATCGTATTCGACAGCGATAAGGAAGGTACGCCCACCCCCATCGAAATACCACGATGAACGGGATCGGACCTCCCCTCGCCTTGTCCGGCCGGCCGAACGAACGAGGCGCCACCTTCGATCATTTCCGGAGGGAGTCCGTCAGCGAGCCGGTGGCGGCAAGCGCCCGAACGCAGCCTCGAGCGCCATGCCGATCGCGAGCAGGCGGGAATCGCTACCAGCGGGGCCATCGAGCTCAAGCCCGATCGGCAATCTGCTGCTGGCACCGAGCGCGATCGGGATCTGGATGCCGGGAATCCCGGCATTGCTGCCGGGGTCCGTGTTCTGAATGAACAGGCCGAAATTCTCGAGGCTGCTGGACTCCGGATTGGAGGGGATGGCGACGCGCGGCGTGGTCGGGAAGGCGATCGCATCGAGCCGGTTGTCGGCAAAGCTCCTGGCGTACAGCGCCTGCAGCGCGGGGCGCGCAATCTCGATCGCGGCGTCGTAGATCGGCTTGGCGTCGACCAGGGTGCCGTCGGGACCAGGCAGCTTGCGCAGGATCACCAAGCCGTCATAGGTGCCCTTCACATCGGCGCTGGCGATCTGCTCCGCCAGTGCCGCGATGGAGAGGCCGGTGCCGGTGTGCCTGAGATAGGCGACCAGATCGTCATAGGCCTCGTACAGCGCGACGGGAAAGCTGACCTGGGCGTCGAGCTCTGCCAGTTGCGGCATCTCGATCTCGACGACCGTGACGCCTTGCACCTTCATTTTTGCGACGGCTTCCTGGAACGCGGCCTCGGTGTCGGCATCGAGATTGGCTAGCATCGATCTCGCGAGGCCGACTCGGACCTGAGTCAGATCCGCCGGCGCAAGCGCATCGCCACCGGCGATGACGCGGTCGAGCAGCGCGACATCTGCCATGGTCGCAGCCATCGGGCCTGCGGTATCGCGGGTGTGCGAGATCGGCGCGATGCCGTCTTGCGGGTAGCGACCGACGGTCGGGCGCAGCGAGGCGCATCCGTTCAGGGCGGCAGGCACCCGCACCGATCCGCCGGTGTCCGTGCCGAGCCCGCCGGCGACGATCCGCGCGCCGATCGCCGCGCCCGTGCCTGACGAGGAGCCGCCGGCGATTAAAGCGCGATCATAGGCGTTGCGCACGCCATACTCGGCGCCGGTCTTGAACGCGGTGTTGTAGCCGGAGATGCCGAAGGCGAGCTCGTGCATGCTGGTCTTGCCGATGATGACCGCTCCGGCATCGCGCAGCTTTGTCACGACAGGCGCGTCGGCCTTCGGAATGTAATCCTTCAGCGCCGGTGTGCCGGCGCTGCAGGGCAGTCCCGCGACCTCGATATTGTCCTTGATCACGATAGGTACGCCGCCGAGCGGCTTTGTCTTGTCGCCTGCCGCGTCGAACGCGGCCGCGGCCTTCAAGGCGCCAGCTTCGTCCAGGGTGACAAAGGCATTGAGTTCGGCGTTGGCCTTGGCGCGGGCCAGGGCTTCCCGGGTGAGTGCGGTGCTCGTGAATGTCCCGGCGGCGAGGCCGGCCGCGGCCTCGGTCAGCGTCAACTGGTCGAAATCCATGATGCATCACCCGATTGCAGGAGGCCTTCAGAGCGCCCCTTAAGGAGCAGAGGCTGAAGCGTCCGCGGCGCCGCGTCAACCGGTGGCGAGCATCCTTGCCGGCGTTGGCGTGTCCAGTTCGGCGAGTAGCCGCTCGACGTCGGCCTTCACCTTCACAACCGCGATGTCCTTCACCGGGCCATAGCCGCGGATATCCATCGGGCCTTTGGCGATCGCCACGAGATTTGGCAGATGCGCCGCATCGAGCTCGCCCAGCATCCGCTCGATCAGGCCTTCATACCAGGCGATCAGTTCACGCTCGGCGCGCCGGTCCGCGGTGTAGCCGAACGGATCGAACGGCGTGCCACGCAGTGCTTTCAAGCGCGCGAGCATGGCCAGAGGCACCTGAATCCACTGGCCGAAGGCGCGTTTGCGCGGACGTCCCCGTGCATCGCGCCGCGACTTCAGGAACGGCGGGGCGAGGTGGTACTGGATGCTGAAGCCGTCCTCGAATTCACGCTTCAGCTCGTCGAGAAAGCCGCTTCGCATGTGCAGCCGCGCCACCTCGTACTCGTCCTTGTAGGCCATCAGCTTGAACAGGCCGCGAGCGACCGCCTCGGTCAGCGCCTCACTGTTCAGCTTGGCCTCGGCATTGCGGACCTTTCCGACCATCGCCCGGTAGCGCGCCGCGTAGGCGTCGTTCTGATAGGCCGTGAGGAACTCGGCGCGCCGGGCAATGAGCTGGTCGAGCGTCTCGGCTTCAGGTGCCTTGTTCGAGGTCGGCAGAAAATCCGGATCGGCAGCGGCGATCCGGCCCCAGGCAAAGGCCTGCTTGTTGCGTTCGACCGCGACGCCGTTGAGCTCGATCGCGCGGAGCAGCGCCTGCAACGAGACAGGGACGAGACCGCGCTGCCAGGCAAAGCCCAGCATGATGATGTTGGCGTAGACGGCATCGCCGAGCAGGCGCTCGGCCAGCGCATTGGCATTGACCGTGTCGAGATTGTGCTCGCCGATGACCTGACCGATCGCGCGCAGGCGGCTTGGCGCAGCGAGATCGGCGTCGCGGAAGCGGACCACGTCGCCGGTCGGCATTTCCGCGGTATTGACGGCGGCACGGGTGCCGCGGCGATATGTGCCTGAGGCTTTGGGCGAGGCGCTGACGACGAGGTCGCAGCCGATCAGCGCATCGGCCGCGCCCTGGTCGACGCGAACCTGGTGCAGCGCCTCGGGGCTCGCGGCCAGGCGAATGTAGCTCAGCACAGGCCCGAATTTCTGCGCAAAGCCGGTGAAGTCGAGCACCGAAACGCCGCGGCGTTCCAGATGCGCGGCCATGCCGATCAGCGCGCCGACGGTGATCACGCCGGTGCCGCCGACGCCGGTCACCAAGAGATCGTAGGGCCGCTCGAGCGTTGCGGGGGCGGGCAGGGGTAGCGTGGCGGCGTGGCCGGCCGCATCGATCCGGCTCGCGCTCTTCTTCCGCCGCGTCGCGCCTTCGATCGTGACAAAGCTCGGGCAGAAGCCGTTGAGGCAGGAAAAATCCTTGTTGCAGGACGACAGATTGATCTGCCGCTTGCGGCCGAACGGCGTCTCCTTCGGCTCGACGCTGAGGCAGTTGGATTCGACCGAGCAGTCGCCGCAGCCTTCGCAGACGAGGTCGTTGATGTAAGCGAAGCGCTTGGGATCGGCCATCTGCCCGCGCTTGCGCCGGCGCCGCTTCTCGGTGGCGCAGGTCTGCTGGTAGATCAGCACCGAGACGCCGGGAACCTCGCGCAGCTCGCGCTGCACGGCATCCATCTCCTCACGCGGATGGATGGTCACGCCGGATGGCAGGTCGGCCGGCCTGAATTGCGCGGGATCGTCCGACACCAGGGCGATGCGCTCGACACCCTCGGCGCGAACGCTGTGGGCGATGGCATGGACGCTGACGGGCCCGTCGACCGGCTGACCGCCGGTCATGGCGACCGCGTCGTTAAACAGGACCTTATAGGTGATGTTGGCCTTGGCCGCGATCGCCTGCCGGATCGCCATCGAGCCGGAGTGATAATAGGTGCCTTCGCCGAGATTCTGGAACACGTGCTTGCGGCCGGTGAATCGCGATGAAGCAGCCCAGTTCACGCCCTCGCCGCCCATTTGGATCAGTGAGGAGGTCTCGCGGTCCATCCAGCTCGCCATGAAGTGACAGCCGATGCCGGCGAGCGCCTTCGATCCTTCCGGCACTTTGGTCGAGGTGTTGTGCGGACATCCCGAGCAGAAATAGGGCGTGCGGGTCGCGCCGCTGACATTGATCGTGCGCGCGGCCTCCGGCATCAGGGCGGCCGCGCGCGCGGCGAGATTGAGACCCGGAAACATCGGATCGAGCCGGCGCGCGAGCACGTTCGCGAGCGCGCGAGGCGACAATTCGCCGATCCAGGAGATCAACCGTGCGCCGGTTTCGTCGTGCTTGCCGACCATGCGCTCGGGCTTGCTGCCGGGATAATCGTAAAAATATTCCTTGAACTGGCTCTCGATGATGCCGCGCTTCTCCTCGACCACCAGGATCTCGCGCTTGCCCTTCACGAACTCCATCGCGTCGTGCAGCGCCAGCGGCCAGACCATGCCGACCTTGTAGACGTCGATGCCGATGCGGCGACAGGCCGCTTCATCGAGGCCCATAAGCCGCAGCGCTTCCATCAGGTCGAGATGCGCCTTGCCGGTGGTGACGATGCCGTAGGTGGCGCTGGGGATATCGTAGATGTGGCGGTCGATCGGATTGGCCTTGGCGAAGGCGTAGACGGCGTGCTTCTTGGCTTCCAGCCGCTCCTCGATCTGCGGGCCCGGCAAATCGGGCCAGCGATAGTGCAGGCCGCCGGGCGGCGGCGTGAAGTCGGGCGTGCGGAACACGCGCGGCGGGCGCAGCGCGACGGATGCGCCTGATTCCACGATCTCGGAGATCGCCTTGAAGCCGACCCACATGCCGGAGAAGCGGCTCAGCGCATAGCCATATTCGCCGAACGCCAGATATTCGCCGACGTCCGAGGGGTGCAGCGTCGGCATGAACCAGCTCATGAAGGCGACGTCGGACTGGTGCGGCATCGAGGAGGAGACGCAGCCATGGTCGTCGCCGGCGACCACCAGCACGCCGCCATGCGGCGAGGAGCCATAGGCATTGCCGTGCTTGAGCGCATCGCCGGACCGATCGATGCCCGGGCCCTTGCCGTACCAGAGCCCGAATACGCCATCGACCTCGCGGTCGCCTTGCGTCTCGACCTGCTGCGATCCCAGCACCGCGGTCGCCGCGAGGTCCTCGTTCACGGCGGGGAGGAATTCGATGTGGTCCCGCTTGAGCCGCTCCTGGATGCGCCAGAGCTCGAGATCGATGCCACCGAGCGGCGAGCCGCGATAGCCGGAGATGAAGCCTGCGGTGTTGAGCCCGGCCGCACGGTCTCGTCGCGCCTGGTCGAGCGCGATGCGGACGATGGCCTGCGTGCCCGTGAGGAAGACGCGGCCCTCCTCGCGCTCATAGCGATCGGAGAGCTCGTACGTGTCGAGTGAGGCAATGGCGTCCATGGCGGACCTCGCGCGGCATCCTGCCCAGTGATGGAAGGTTATGCCCGGGCCGCTGGTAGGTCTTACCTATTTATCCCTTCTGTTATAGAAATTCGGTAGAATTTTGCATGCAGGCGTCCAATCTGGTAGATCTGCTCGAACTGGAGCCTTCCCATGATCGAAGAGCAGGACACCCGCATTCTCGCCCATCTCCAGCGAGATGGCCGCGCCACCAACCAGCAACTCGCCGACGGGGTCGGCATGTCCACCTCGGCCTGCTGGCGTCGGGTGCGGGCGCTGGAAGAGAGCGGCGTCATCCAGGGCTATGCGGCGCTGGTCGCGCGCGAACGGGCGGGCTTTGCGATGTCCGCCATCCTCCACGTCTCGCTGGAGCGGCACGATGCAAAGTTCGTCGATGAATTCGTGGCGAGGGTCACGAAGCGCCGCGAGGTGCTGGAGTGTTTTGCGACCACCGGGGACGCCGATTATCATTTGCGCGTCGTCGTGCAGGACATGGCGGCCTACAACCGCTTCCTCGACGAGTTCATGTTCCGCATCCCCGGCATCCGTTACGTCCGCAGCAACGTGGTGCTGAAGGAGATCAAGACCAGCGTGGCGCTGCCGTTTTGAAGGAGGTGCTACGGCACCGCGACATCAACCTCCCGTAAACCAACACAGGCTGCAAACTGGTAGACGGAACATGCCATTAGTCGGCGGTTCGACCTCGCAGCGGTATTCCGGTCAGTTTTGTCGCGCTCGTTCGCAGCTCGTTCACTTTGATCGACGGTTTGCGCCGAGCAATAACGACCACTTAGGCGATCGCCGCGCATAAAGGCCCCGGGATAAATAGGCAGAAATGCCCGGGAGCTGAGATCGTGCCGACGACACTCGCGCGCACCTTTGCGGCGTTGAGCGCCATCAATGAAGCGATCCTGTACGCGAGATCGCCGGAGGAGCTGTACCAGAAGGTCTGCGACGCCGGGTTTTCGAGCGGGGATTTTCTGGCCGTTGCCGTTTTCCTGGTCGAGCCGGACGGCCGAAGGCTGCGCTACGCGGCCGGTTGTGGCGATGACATTGCGCGGCTCCGCTCGATCGTGATCACGACGGAAGCCGGCACGCCAGAGGGATCCGGCGTCGGCGGCGAGGCGTTTCGCGATCAGAAGCTGTGCGTCAGCAACGACTATCTGAACGATCCGCGCTCGCTGGCGTGGCGCGAAGGCGCCGCCAAGGCGCATATCGGTGCGGCCGCGGCGCTGCCGCTGCTCTGCAATGGCAAGAGCGTCGGCGTATTGTATGTGACGCGGAGCGAGGCCAACTCGCTGAACGAGCAGATGGTGTCACTGTTCGAGCGCATGTCGGCGAACGTTTCCTACGCGCTGGACAATTTCGCCCGTGAGACCGCGCGGCAGACCAGCGAGCGGGCGACGCGGCGGCTCAACCGCATGTTCGGCGCCATCAGCGCCACCAACGAGGCCATCCTGCGCGCCAAGACCGAGCGGGAGCTATACCAGCTCGTGTGCGACGCTTCGGTCCACAGCGGCAAGTCGCTGGCGACCATCGTGCTGCTTCGCGAGCCGGACTCGCACTGGATGAAGCCTGTCGCCGCCACCGGGCAGAACCTCGATCTCGTCACCCAGGCGCGCTATTCGGTCGATCCGGACAATCCTTACGGCAAGGGTATCTCGGGCGAGGTGTTCCGGACGCAGAAAGCCATCGTCGAGGACGATCTTGCCAGCCGCACAAGGGGCACGCCGTGGGAGCAGGCCAACGTCAACACCGGCGTCGCCGCCTGCGTGGTCGCGCCGTTGATCAGGTACGGCGAGAGCGTCGGCGTGCTGCTGTTCTTCATCAGCCGGTCCTGGGCCAAGGACGAGGAGATCGTCGCGCTGCTGCTGCGCATGGCCGAGAACGTCTCCTTCGCGATCGAGAATTTCGGCCGCGAGGCCGAGAAAGCCCGGATCTCCGCCGAAGAAGAGTGCCTGGCGCGGATGTATGCGGCGCTCAGCGCCACCAACGAGGCGATCCTGCGGGCACGGTCGCGGGCTGAGCTGTTCGACCTCGTCTGCGAGGCGACCGCAACGGGAGCAAAGTTCACCTCGGCCACCGTCGCGCTGGTCGACCATCAGACCGGGCTGCTGCGCGTCGTCGCCTGCTACGGGCCGAATGCGGATCAGGTTCGCAACTTCACGTTCTCCACCTCCGACCAGGTGCCCGAAGGGCGCGGCTTGACCGGCACCGCGTTTCGCACGCGCCAGCCCGCCGTCAGCAACGACGTGCTCGCTGACGAGCGCATTGCGCCGTGGCAGGCCAGTGCCCGCCGCAACGGCATCGCGTCCTCCGCGGCCTTGCCGCTGTTCAACGGCGACCGGGTCGAGGGCGTCTTTCTGTTCAACTCCCCGGAGCGCGGCACCTTCACCCCGGAGCTTGTCGAGCTACTGCGCAAGCTTCAGGCCAACGTCGCCTTCGCGCTCGAAAGTTTCGACCGCGCCGACGAGAAGGCGCGGGCGGACAAGCAGCGCAATCGTCTGAGCGGAATGTTCGAGGCGCTGAGCGCGACCAACGAAGCCATCATGCGCGCCAAGACGCGCGAGGAGTTGTTCGAGGCGGCCTGCCAGGCGGCCGTGCTCGGCGACCTGTTCGCCTCGGCGACGATCGGCATCATCGACGACGCGCGCGAGCTCGTCCGCGTCGTTGCCGTCAAGGGACGCCTGCAGGAGCGTATGACCGGGCGCACCTGCATCATTTCCGCCGATCATCCCGAAGGCCAGGGCATCATCGGCACCTCGCTGCGGACGTGCCGGCCCAGTGTGATGAACGATTATCTGAACGAGCCGCGCTCCGCATATTGGCGCGCAAAGGCCATCGAGGATGGAACGCGGGCTGCGGCGAGCTTCCCGCTTCTGAGAGCGGGACGGGAACCGATCGGCATTCTGCTCTTCCTCGCACCGGAAGAGAATACGTTCACGCCCGATCTGGTCGAGCTGCTCGGGCGCCTCGCGGAGAACGTCTCCTTCGCACTCGACAATTTCGAGCGCGCTGAGGAGAAGGCCCGCACCGAAGCGCAGAAGGAGCGCCTGACGCGCATGTTCGCGGCGCTGAGTGCGACCAACGAGGCGATCATGCGCGCGAAGTCGCGCGCCGAGCTGTTTGACCTCGTCTGCCTTGCGGCATCGAACGGCGCCAAGTTCACCTCGACCACGATTGCCCTAGCCAGATCCGGCACGGACCAGCTCGAGATCGTCGCCGCCGCAGGTCCCTCCGCCGGCACCACGCGCAATGTCCGTCTCTCCATCGATCCGGATCGGCCGGAAGGGCGCGGCATGAGCGGCACGGCGTTCCGCACGCGCCAGCCCTGCATCAGCAACGATTATCTCAACGACGACCGCGTCCGTATCTTCCACCCCATCGTGCGCGGGGACGGCGCGCGGTCGGGCGCCGCGTTTCCGCTCATCGTTCACGACCAGGCGGTTGGCGTCATGATCTACATGTCGACCGAACCGGCGACCTTCACGCCCGAATTCGTCGAGCTGTTGCAGCGCCTCGCCGACAACGTCGCTTTCGCGATGGAGAACTTCGATCGCGCCGACGAGAAGAACAAGGCCGACGAGCGCATCGAATACCTCGCCTCGCACGACAGCTTGACCGACCTGCCGAACCGCGAGACCTTCAACGCCCTGCTGCGCGAGGCGATCGATGCGGCGCAACGCCACGATCACCGCTTTGCGGTGCTGTTTATCGACCTCGACCGCTTCAAGGTCATCAACGATTCGCTGGGTCACGAGGCCGGCGACCTGCTCCTGCTCGAGGTGGCGAACCGCCTGCGCGGCGCTCTGCGAGCGAGCGACGTGGTCGCGCGCCTCGGCGGCGACGAGTTCGTGGTGATCCTCGACCAGTGCGGCGAGATCGAGGACGTCCAGCGCATCGCCACCGGGCTGCTCGCCGCGCTCGCCGAGCCCATGCAGCTGGCCGGCCACGAGTGCCATTCCACCGCCTCGATCGGCATCGCGATGTATCCGGCCAACGGCTCCGACGCCCAGACGCTGACCAAGAACGCCGACATGGCGATGTACCTCGCCAAGGAGGACGGCAAGAACGGCTATCGCTTCTTCTCCAACGAGGTGAAGACGCAATCGATCGAGCGGCTGTCGCTGGAGAGCGCGCTGCGCCGCGCGCTGGAGCGCGAGCAGTTCTCGCTCAACTACCAGCCCAAGGTGGATATGGCGACGGGGCAGATCACGGGCGTCGAGGCGCTGCTGCGCTGGACGCATCCCGATCTCGGCAATGTCTCGCCGGCACAGTTCATTCCGCTCGCGGAGGAAACCGGGCTGATCGTGCCGATCGGCCGCTGGGTGCTGAAAGAGGCCTGCGCGCAGGCCATGGCCTGGCAGCGCCGCGGCCTGCTGCCGCTGTCGATGGCGGTCAACCTGTCGCCGCGGCAGTTTGCCGACGAGCATCTGTTGCAGGACGTCGACGAGGCGCTGGCGGCCTCCGGCATGTCGCCCGTGCTGCTCCAGCTCGAGGTCACCGAGAGCATGATGATGCGCAATGTCGGCCGCGCGCTGAAGGTGCTCGACTCCATCCAGAGCCGCGGCATCCGTCTCGCCATCGATGATTTCGGCACCGGCTATTCGTCGATGTCGCTGATGAAGCACTTCCCGATCGACACCATCAAGATCGACCGCTCCTTCGTGCGCGACCTGCCGCAGGATTCGGAGGATCAGGCCATCGCGCAGGCGATCATCAGCATGGGCAAGGCCCTCGGCATGACCGTCGTCGCCGAAGGCGTCGAGAACGCCGAGCAGGAGGCATTCCTGCGCGCCCATGGCTGCGACGAGATGCAGGGCTTCCTGATCTCCAAGCCGCTGCCGGCGCGGCAGATGAGCGAGCTGCTGCGGCCCATGGCGCTGCCCGTCGCGCCGCCGCTGCAGCCGGAGCAGGACGCTGCAGTCACGGAAGCTGCGGCGTCACGGCTGAAACGCACTGTCGTCTGACGGCTGCGGCTGCAGCTCGCGAATCTCGTCATCCTTGGTGTCTGCCTTGCGCGGAAAATCCTCCGGCCAAGACACCGAGGTCTGATCCTCGAACAGAGCGAGGAGCAGACACGCGCCCTCTGCAAAGGTCGATCCGTCTTCGAGGCCGAGCGCATGCGACCACGCACCGGGCATCGGCTGGCGCACGTCGAGCACCGCGATCGCGGGTCCCCACCACCAAGCCGGCGCCGGCGAGCGCTCGTCCTCGGGCACGGCGAGCCAGCGGGCGAACTCGTTCACCACGCGCTCGAATTGCAGGCTTGCGGCCTGATGCATTCGCTCGGTGCTCCTTGTCGCGCCTGAAACCAGGCCGATGCGCGCACTCGGTCGTGGTCGTGAAGTTTTGAAGAACGGCGTCTCTCGGAGGCCGTATGCCGGCCCATCGGGGCCATACCACAAGCAAGCGACGGCCGGAAAAGAGGCCGGCGCGGCTGTCATACTCTCTTCATTCTCTTTAGCGGTTGAAGGTGCCCACCGGCAAGGAGCAATATGCTGCCTAACGTGGCCTGAACGGATGCGCCTTCTGGTGCCAGGCCCAGGCCGTGCGGACGATCGTCGGCAGGTCGGAGTGACGCGGCACGAAGTTCAGCACCTTTCTTGCAGCAGAGGGATCGGCGACCAGAAAGGTGGGATCGCCGGCGCGGCGCGGCTTGATCGTGTGTGGCACCTCGCGCCCGGTCTCCTGCCTGATGGCATCGAGGATCTCGCGCACGGAAAAGCCGGAGCCGGTGCCGAGATTGAAGCTGCCGCCGGCATGGCCTTGCTCCAGAAGCCTCAAGGCCGCCACATGCGCCGCCGCAAGGTCCGTGACGTGGATGTAGTCGCGGATCGCGGTGCCGTCGGGCGTGTCGTAATCGTCGCCGAACACCGCGAACTCGACATGGCCCTGAAGCGCCATCATCGCGCGGGGGATGAGGTGGGTTTCGTTGTCGCGCAGCTCGCCGATGCCGCCGGCCGGATCGGCGCCGCTGGCGTTGAAATAGCGCAGGCAGAACGCGCCGAAGCCGTAGGCCGTGCGGTAGTCGGCGAGCATGCGCTCGATCATCAATTTCGACGCGCCGTAAGGATTGATCGGCGCGCAAGGAAAGTCTTCCGGCAGCGCCTTGGAATCCGCGTTGCCGTAGACGGCGCCGGTCGAGGAGAACACGATGCGATGGCAGCCCGCGTTGCGCATCGCCTGCAGCAGCGACAGCGTGCCCTGGACGTTGTTGATGTAATATTTCTGCGGGTCGGTCATGGATTCCCCGACGAGGCTCGCCGCCGCGAAATGCATCACCGCCGCGATCTTGTGGTCGGCGAAGGCGCGCGCCAGGGCCGCGCCGTCGAGCAGATCGCCCGTCACCAGCGGGCCCGATACGAAGCTGCGATGACCTGTCGAGAGATTGTCATAAACGACGGGCTGATAGCCGGCGGCGGACAATGCACGGCAGGCATGCGAGCCAATATAGCCAGCGCCCCCGGTGACGAGGACGGTCGGTCGGTCGGTCATGTCGTATTCTGCTCTTCTCTTAACGGAGGGGCCGGTTGCGGCTGAAGAGAAGATAGAGCGCGCGGGGGTTGGTGGTCAAATAACGCCAGAGCAGACGGCGCGGCTCGAGCAAGGTGCGCCAGGCCCATTCGAGCCCGATTTTCTGCATCCATTGCGGCGCGCGGGAACGGCTGCCTGACAAGAAGTTGAACAATCCGCCGGATGTCTTGATGACGCCAACATTGGTCAGATGCGGCGTGAATTCCTTCACGAATGCCTGTTCGTTGGGCACACCGAGCGCGACCCACAGATAGTCCGGCGCCAGGGCGTTGATCTCCTCGACCTTGGCACGCAGCGCCTCGCCGCGCAGATAGCCGTGGCTGTGCCCGACGATCTTGAGACGTGGATACATTTTCTGGACGTTCGCGACCGCCGCGGCGTTCTCGGCCTCGCTTGCGCCGAACATGTAGAAGGTGCGGCCGGCGGCTTCGGCCTTGCGCGCAACGACGTGGAACAGGTCCGTGGTTGCGACGCGCTCCGGCAGCGGGAACCAGGATTGCAGCTTCGAAGCGGCGACCAGCGGCTGACCGTCGGCGTTGATCAGATCGGCGGCACGGAACAGGTGCTCGGTCTGCGGCTCGGTCGAGCAGCGCGCCAGCACCTCGCCATTGGCCGAGGTCAGGAACAGCGGACGGCCGATGCGATGGTCGGGATTCGTCGCCTCGATCATGAAATCGGCGGTGGCTTCCAGGTCGATCGCGGCCATGCGAAGTCCGCCGACGGTAATTCTCGGCACCTCGGCAGTTGCTGCCCGTCCGTCGAGGTTGACGCGGCGCTCAAGCATATTGTCTGCCTCGCTGGCGCGTTTGCATTGCAGGGGTGAGCTCGTCGAGCACGACGCCGACGAGCTTGCGCTCGGCCGGGCCGAGCGCGGCTAGGATCTCTTCCAGGCTGTCGTTGACGTCGAGGCTGGTCGGCAGCACGGCCACCAGCGAGTCGATGTCCTCGAGCAGCTTGCGGCCGCCGGCCGCGAGCGGAATGGCTGGGCCGTCGAGGATCACGAGATCATAGCCGCCCGCGGAATGGGCCTGCACAATCGCCTTGTGGATGGCATCGGCGGCTTTGCCGGCGTCGCCATCGGCGGCCGGCAGCACCGAGATGCCATTGACCGTCTTGATCTCGCGCGCGTCCTTGCTGCCGATCGAGAGCCAGCCGAGCCTGCTCGGCTCGCTCTTGCCGGGACGGATGACCCTGTTCGTGAGCGAGCGCGCCTGATGGTCGGCATCGATCATCAGCACGCGGGCGCCGTCGCGTGCGGCCGCCAGCGCGAAGTTCAGCGCGGCCACGCTGCGGCCGCTGGTCATGCCGGTGCCGACGAGCGCGACGACCGGCATCGCCTTGCCGCCGGCGCGGCGCGTCACCGCGGCGCGCATGTCGCGCCAGGCGTTGAGCAAGCTCGTCATGGGAAAGCCGGGGCGCAGCGTCGGCCAACCCAGCCGCGTGAGATCGACGCCGCCGCCGGTGGGAAGGATGGCGCCGAGCGTATGGATGACGTCGGCCTCCTGGAAGCGTGCGATCAGCGGCTTCTCGATCACTGGCTGCTCGACCATCGAAGGCTGCAGCGGGGGCGCGGCAAGTTCCGGCGTCGATGGCGCTGCTTCAGGAACGCGCGGGGCCTGCCGCGGCGGAGCAACCTCCGCAGCGCGCGGCAGCTCCGGAGCTCGGGACGTCTGCGGCGCCGGCGAGCGCTCACGCCGGGCGGGTGTCGGCGTCCCGGGCGCGGCTGCACCGGCGAAAAGCAAATCTGCCACAACGAACCAGCTCGACGCCGCGATCGCCCCGAAGATGAAGCCGATCATGGCGAACAGGCTCATGGCCGGCGGGAACGAGCGCCGCTGCGGCACCGTCGCCTCGCCGATGACGCGGGCGGCCGAGGTGTTCAGGCTCTCCTGCTCCTCGGTCTCGCGGGAGCGCTTGAGAAAGGACTGATAGACCTCGCGGCTGGCATCGGCTTCGCGCTCGAGCTCGCGCAGGCGCACGGCGGCCTGGCTGAGCTGGACGCTCTGCCGCTTCTGCGCTTCCAGCGCGCGGTTGAGCGAGGCCTCGAAATCGCGGGCGCGCGTCAGATCGTTCTTGGCGGACTGGGCGAAGCGGTCGATCTCCTCGTTGATGGTGCGCTTGAGATCCTCGACCTGCTTCTCGGTCTGACGCAGCGCCGGGTGGCGCGGGCCGAGCTCACCGGCCTGCTCCGCATATTTCTTGCGCGCATCGGCATATTGCGCGCGCAAATTCGCAATCGTCGGCGATTGCAGCGCCTCCGGAATCGCGCCGGCATCGGCAGCGGTGCGGCGGCTCGCCTCGATCTGGTCGAGCCGCGCCTGCGCGTCCATCGTCGCTGCGCGGGCCGCGGAAAGCCGCTGATTGCTGGCGGAGAGCTGCTGATCGCTAATCAACGCATCCTGGGTGCCGACGAAATTGTTCTGGGCCTTGTAGGTCGCCAGCGCAGTCTCGGCGTTACGCAGCCGGTCGCGCAGCTCCTTCAGGCGGCTGGAGAGATCGTTGGTGGCACGCCGTGCCGCCGAAGCCTGCGACTTGCGGGACTCGGCGAGATAAGCATTGGTCAGCGTGTTGGCGAGCATCGCCGCCTTGGCGGGATTCGTCGACCAGACCTCGATGTCGACGATGAAGCTCTTCTCGGTTTTGCGGATCGCGATGTGCTTGTTCAACGCATCGAGCGCCGCGAGCTCCACTTCCCTCTTCTCCGCAGCGGAGGGCGCGCGCGGTTGCAGGCCGATCAGGCCGAGCAGCGACGACATCAGGCTCCCAGCCTCACCGCCTCCGAATTCCGGATCCTTGTCGAGGCCGGCCTGCTGGATCACCTGGAGCAGCACGCTGTTGGAGGTGATCAGGCGCGCCTGGCTCTCCACCACCATGGCCATGCCGGTGACGTCCTGGGCCCGGGGCGTGAGCTCGCGGTCGACGAGCTGAAGCTCGCGCGGGTCGACATAGAGCTGAGCGGTGGCGGTGTAGCGGGGCGTCACGCTCTTGCCGATCGTGACGGCAAGCGCCGCACCGAGCAGGGCGGCCGCGGCGATCGCGACCTTCCGCCGCCAGAGCAGATTGGCGAGCTCCAGCACGTTGAAGCCGGCCTGAGGCTTCCGTTGCGCAGCCTCCGGTCCGGCTCGATCGATCGGCTGGTTATAGTCAAGCATGATCCCCAGCTTTCATTCCAAGTGCCGCGGGCTGAGGGGTTACTCTTCGCTTTACGCCACGCACCCGGGATATAGGTGTCCGATCAACGCAACAGCGAAAATTAACCATACTCATTGAGGGACTATTCACCGAAATGGCAAACAAAGCGTTTAAGCGCATGCCATCCCTCGGCGCCTTCCTGTGAATCTCGCGATACCCGCTCCTTAACGGTTCGTTACCGCGCGCAGCATGGCCGCGAGCCGTCGCTCGTCCGTTGATGGGCCGCGCACGTGCCATCGCCGTCAGATCCTCCGAAGGATGACGTGATAGTCGCCGCGGCGGACGTCGGTGCCGCGCGGCAGCACGGCGTTGAGCACCGCGGCGCCGGCGTCGACCAGGGCCGCAAACAGCGGCTTGCGCCGGCGCATCTCGGGATAGCGCGGACTTTCGACTTCACGACGATAGATCATCTCGAGGCCGTTGGCGGCTGCGAATGCTTCCAGCCGGGGCAGCGTCACCAGCGGATGGAAGAACGTCGGGAACGGCGGCTCGCCGGGCAGGCCGGCGTCCTTGATGCCGCGGATATGCCGGTAGAACCAGACGTGAAACCAGTGCGGCGAATATTTGGTGACGAACCCGGAGAGCGAGCGCGGATTCGGTGCGCCGATCAGGATCATCCCGCCCCGCCTCAGCGCATCGCGGAAGTTCAAGAGCGCGGCGTCGACATGGGGCAAGTGCTCGATGACGTTGTAGCATATCACGAGATCGAAGGTCTCGCGGGCGAAGCTGTAGGTCTGGACGTCGCCGAGGATCGCCTCGTCGGCGTAGGTGTTGTTGCGGACCTGGTCCTCGTCGATGTCGACCACGGTGACCTTGCTGCGGCTCAGCAAGTCCGGTGGCAGAACGCTGCACGAGCCGCCGCCCGCCTCATAGATCGCGAGCCGGCCCTGCGGCAGCTCGCGGCACAGCACGTCGTGGACGGCGAGCAGGCTGTCGCGGGCTTCGCCGGGAACGAGATCATGGAGCGCCTCGGCATATGGTGCAGCCGCGGGGAATTGGATCGCCGTGGCTGTCGCGAAATCGATCGGTGCTGGCTTGTTCATGGATTCTGACCGCGCTTGTTCTATTCAAATTTACAGGAAAAAATGCGCCTGCCCGAAGAGCAAATCCGATGCCGCACCGTCTCACCGGTCGCAGTGCTTACGGCCCGGTTAATGCGCATGCGCATTAACTACGGTATTGTTCATGTTGGAGCGTTGTCGGGCGCGTGGACCGCCAATTGCAGCATGACGCGCGGCGAACATGGTGGCTATGTACCGCGCGGCAGCCGTTCATTTTGAGACGCATCTGTCCCGCGGCGATGTGCCGTCGTGGGACGCGCGATCGAAGCAGGGATTCTTCAATACATCTCGGACATCTAGACCTCATGACATTGATCCCGACAGACCTGTCTGCAGCACGCATCCCGGATGCCGTGCGCGATTCCAACCGGGAGATCGTGGCGAGCTCTCGCGTCATCGACCTCTCGGTCGGCATCGTCGTCTGTGTCCCGTGCTTCCGTCGTCCGCAACACCTGCGCCTGACGCTGGAGTCGTTGGCGAACCAGCGCACCCCGCGCTCCTTTGCCGTCGTCATGGTCGAGAACGATGCGGTGCGGCGCGAAAGCGCGCCGGTCGCCGCGGAATTTCTGGCCGATGGAAGGCTCCAGGGCGTCTGCCTTATCGAGGCGCGACAGGGAAATTGCCGGGCGATCAATGCTGCCTTCGAGACGGCGCAGGAGCTGTTTCCCGCCGCGACCCGTTTCCTGATGATCGACGACGACGAGATCGCATCAAGCGACTGGCTCGAGCTGATGGTCCGCACCGCGGAGGCGACCGGCGCCGACGTGGTTGGCGGGCCGGTGCTGCCGGTCTTCGACGACGACAGCAAGCCCTGGCTTTCGCGCCATCCCGCCTTCTGTCCAGCCTACGACTACAGCGGTGCGGTGCCGCTGATCTACGGCTGCGGCAATTGCCTGATCACGCGTGCCGCCTTCGAGCGGTTCGACCGTCCCGCGTTCGACCTGCGCTTCAATTTCCTCGGCGGCGGCGACTGTGATTTCTTCGTGCGGTGCCGTGACGCCGGCATGCTGTTCCACTGGACGGCGGAGGCCGTCATCACCGAGACCGTGCCGCGTAGCCGCACCAGCCTCGGCTGGATCGCAAAGCGCGGCTTGCGCATCGGCGCGATCAATTATCGTGTGCAGTACAAAGCCGCCCCGAGCGCAGCAGCGCGGGCGCGGGTCTTTGCGCAGATGCTGGGCCGCCTGCCGCTGTCGCTGCTTCGCGCCGCCGCCTTGTTGACCTCGTCGAAAGCCGTCGTCGCGATGCATCCGGTGATGGTTGCGTCTGGCGCCGCGCTGGCGGCCCTCGGCCTCGAGCCGAAGCCTTACGAGGCCTCGAAGATCGCGTCCTGACGCGGCGACGACTAGAGCGTGATGAGATCGGGTTGATTGCTACAAGGTAAGTGCACTCCCTCTCCCGCTTGCGGGAGAGGGCCGGGGAGAGGGTGTTTCCGCAATGGGATAGCCCCCTAGAGGAGAAAGCCCTCACCCGCGCCTTCGGCGCGACCTCTCCCGCAAGCGGGAGAGGTTGCAACGAGCCCGTGGCAAGCGATTCAACCTAAAGCCATTCCGCTCTAGATACCAAACCGGGCGAAGGCGACCCGGATTGCCGAGCGTGGCAGCGATTTGAGCGACTGCCGGCCGATCATCGCGAGATAAGCGAACGCCTGGCGATACCTGCCGAAGCGGACCGCCTGCATCGCCGAGTAGGTGACGAGATGAATCTCGGCGGCAAGGCGCAGCCCGGCTGTCATGTGCTCGGGCAATCTCGCCAGGATCAATCCGTCATCGAACACCCGCGCGATGGCCGGGAAGAAGTCCTTCGGCGTCCGGACCGCGGCGTTCATGGTGTTGGCCGTGTGAAGACGATAATCGAGCAGCAGCTCCGGCGCGAACGCGAACTCCCCGATCGCAGCGAGGCGGCACCAGCAATGCCAGTCCTCGCAATATTTGAGGGACGTATCGAAGCCGCCGATGGCGCGGAAAGCTTCCGCGCGTGCGAGCGCGATGCCGCCATTGACGATGAAATTGCCGGCGGCGAGCCGCGTCAGCACGTCTCCGGACGGCTTCCGGCGCCCCTTTAGGAGGCCGCGCCGGCCGATCTGGCGGCCTTCGCTGTCGATGATGTTGTAGTCGCCATAGACGAGAACGGCGCGCGGCGCGCCACGCGCTGCAGCGAGCAGCGCCGCCACCGCGCCGGGGCGCAGGCGGTCGTCGGCATCGAGGAAGAGCAACCACTCGCCGCTTGCCTGTCTTGCGCCGAGATTGCGTGCGGCCGATACGCCCGCGGAATCGTTGTGGAACAAGTGCAGCCGCGGGTCACGCATGCCGCGGACGATCGCAACGGTTTCGTCGTCCGAGCCGTCGTCCACGACGATCACCTCGGTCACCTCGCGCTGCGCCAGTGCGCTGGCGAGCGTTTCGCCGACATAGGCCGCAACGTTTTTGGCGGGAATGACGACCGATACCGATGTGGTCGAGCCGACCTGAAGCGGAAAGCGCGCCGGCGCTGCCGCGCGGGAGGCGGCTGGCAGTTCAAGAACCTCTTCAGCGGTGATCAAGCTACGGCTCGCCTTTAATGATCCGTTAACCAGGACCCATGTGCCGCGCTGGTAACGCTGGCGATCTGCAAGTCCGGCGTGCGCGCATGATACTCGCATTGCGCTCGAGCGGTTGCCGAGAAGGCTCGCGTGCCGCCGGTTTCGTAGAATAACGTTAAGCCGCTGGCATTAAGCCTGTGGCAAATTTGGAAGAGTGCGGCGGCCTATCCCGTGCGAGAATACGCATCGGAATGCCGCGGATGGAATCCCGTGCCCGCAAACAGGTTCGAACACGCCCCCGATACGATGATCCTGAACCTCTTCTACGAGGACAAGGATGACCGCTGGTTTCCGGGCGACCGGCATCTGCGCCGCATCGCCCGCCGGTTGTTGCTCGGCGAGCCGCGCATGAGTGGCCAGCTGCGCGTGTTCCTCAATCTCTGTGCGGGGCTCGACCGGCTCGGCGTCCGCTACCGCGTCAACGATTACGGCTACATCGCGGAACATCCCGACGAGCTCGCCTGCGTCGTCGGCCGCACTTTCTTGCTCGACAAGTTCCCATGGAAGAACCCGATCCTGCTCGGCGCTGCCGCCCACAATCATCCGCTCGACGACCCTGATCTATTCAAGCGTCTGCCGGTGAAGAAGGTCGTGGTGCCCGGTCCCTGGTACGTCGACATGTACCGGTCATATTGGCCCGAGACCGAGGCCTGGCCTGTCGGCATCGACACGAATCTCTGGGCGCCGTCGGCTCGAGCGCAAAAGACCGTCGATGTTCTGATCTACGACAAGGTCCACTGGGACCGCGAGCGTTACGCGCCGGAGATGATCGAGCCCGTGCGCGCCCGGCTCATCAAGGAAGGCCGCTCGTTCACGGAGCTGCGCTACGGCAGCTACAAGGAGGCAGATTATCAGGCTGCGCTCGCGCGTTCGCGCGCGATGATCTTCCTGTGCCAGAGCGAGAGCCAGGGCATCGCCTATCAACAGGCCTTGTCCTGCGGCGTGCCGGTGTTTGCCTGGGATCCGGGCGGGCCGTGGCGCGACCCCGACTATTATCCGCATCGCGTGCAGTTCGCGCCGGTGTCGTCGGTGCCGTATTGGGACGAACGCTGCGGCGTCAGATTCACCGACATCGCCGGCTTCGAGGCGGGCTGGGACAATTTCTGGGCCGGGTGCAGCGCCGGCGAGTTCGATCCGCGCGGCTACATCCTGGACAATCTCACGCTGGAACAAAGAGCGCTGCAATATTACGAGATCGCGCGGAGCATCCTGCGGCAGCCCGTGGTGTCGCAGACCTCCGCAAGGCCCGTTGACGAAGCCTCGGAAGGGTTGAGCCGCGACCCGAAGCTTCACCGGCGTTACCAAATGTCTTGAGCCATGGACCGCAGCGCCGCCAACATGACCGACGTCGAGCCCCGACCGTTCGGCCATATCCTGCGTGATCGCCTCGCAGGGCTCGATGCCGTGCAGGTGGCGCGCTGCCTCGTCGCGGTCGGGGCGCTGCTGCTGGTGCTCGTGACACTCGATCCGTTCCCGGACCTGCGCAATCCCAACGTCACCACGATCGTCGGCGGACGAATGGCGCTGACCTATGTCGCCTGGGGCCTGCTGGCTGCGGTCGCTATCCTGTGTGTCGCTGCCACCGATGCGCCCGCGCTGAAGAGCCTGGTGACGCCGCTGCATCTCTGCCTGCTGGGCTGGCTTGTGATCAACATCGTGTTCTCCGAAAGCCGCGGCGTTTCGATGCAGCGATTCGTGCTCACGGTCAGCGTGACGTCGCTTGCCATCGTGTTGCCGTTGCTGCCGCCGACGCGGCGCAGCTTCAATTCTTGCCTCGGTGCTGCCGCACTCGTGCTGCTCGCGCTGTGCTATCTCGGCGTCTTCCTCGCGCCGCAATATGCGATCCACACCGCGCTCGACGTCACCGAGCCGCAGCTTGCCGGCGACTGGCGCGGCAGCTTTGGCCACAAGAACATCGCCTCGGCCGTGATGACCATCCTGGTCTATGTCGGCATCTACCTGTCCGCCGTCGGCTCGTTCGTGATGGGGCCTGTGATCGCCGTGCTGGCCGGCACCTTCCTGATCTTCACCGGCGGCAAGACGTCCTCGGTGCTGTGCCTTGCGATCTACGTGCTCGCTTCGCTGGTCTATGTCACGCCAAGCCTGTGGCTGAAGCGGCTCATCTGCTTCGTGCCGCTGATTGCGATGAACCTGTTGACCGTCGGCAGTGTCGTCAGCCCGGTGCTGGCGGCGATGACACGGCTGCTTCCGCTCGATCCCACCTTCACCGGACGCTCCGCGATCTGGGATTTCGCGCTCGCAGCCGTCGCCGAGAAGCCGATCATCGGCCACGGCTATTCTGCGTTCTGGGACGACGTGAGTGCGCGGGCCACCGCGGAAGGAGCCGAATGGGCAACATCGGCGGCGCACAGCCACAATAGCTACCTCGATCTCGCGGTCACGATCGGTCTGCCGGGGCTGCTGCTGGTGATCCTCATCTTCGTGCTCGCTCCGCTCCGCAATTTCCAGACGGCGCAGGCTCGCAGCCGCAGTGGCGCACTGGCCAAGCTGTTCCTGACCGTGTGGCTGTTCGGCCTGTACTACGGTGCCACCGAGACCTTCCTGCTCGAACGACAGAATCCGATCTGGTTCATGTTCGCGCTGGCGGTGGCCGGCCTGCACTTCCTGGCAAGGTTCCAATGCATCGAGCAGACCGAGCCCCGCGCATGACCTTCCTCAGCGTTGATCAGCCCGACGATTTTGCGTCCAGCGCGTCGGCCATCGCGGTCGATTTCCTGCGTGACTGGCGGCATGCGGCCTCGCGCCTGAACGCCGGGCACCGCACCGCTTTCCAGCATGCTGGCTGGCTCGGCGCCTGGTACGAGTCGTTTCACGACGTCGCTCCGTTGATCGCCGTGATCTCCGATGCTGCCACCGGCAAGGACATCGCGGTCGTGCCGATGATCAGCCATGTCCGGCGCGGCATCCGCATCGTCGAGTTCGCGGACCTCGGCGTCTCCGACAACAACGCACCGATCCTGGCGCTCGATGCCTCGTTGGATGCGGGAACGGCGGACGCGATCAACACGGCGCTGATCGGCGCGTTGCGCGCGCTGCCCGATCGTTTTGATCTGCTCCGCCTGAAGAAGATGCCGGCAGAGGTCGGCGGCAAGCCGAATCCGCTGGTATCGCTCGGCCGGATCGGATCCTCCTCGCTCAACGGCAATCTCGTGTTGATGGGCGACGACTATGGCGGCTATCAGGCCGCGATCAAGCGCCTGCAGATGCCGCGCTGCTGGCGGGTCTTCAGCCGTCATGCCGGTGCGCGGTTCGAGATCGCCGCCGATGTCGGGCGTGCGCACGAGCTGTTGGACGTGATGGATCTCCAGCAGCAGGCACGCATGCAAAAGCTCGGCTCGCGGTTCGTTCTCAACGACGAGACCCATGCGCGATTCTATCGCGAGGTCGTCCGCCGGGGCCTCGCCGGAGGTCATGCCATGGTCTCGGCACTGGTGTGCGAGGAAGGCATTGTCGCCACGGCGCTTGGCGTCAAGCATGGCGCGACCTATGTCCTGCTGCGCATCAGCCATGGCGGCGATCAATGGTCGAATTGCTCGCCGGGTCTGCTCGTCATCGAGCGCACCATGGCGGCGCTGCATGCGCAAGGCCTGCGCCGTTTCGACCTCAGCATCGGCAATCAGGACTACAAGCGGCGCCTCGGCGCCGAGAGGGTGCCGCTGACCGATGTCAGCGTCGCGCTGTCCTGGCGCGGCCTGCCCTTCGCCTGGCGCGATCACGCCGCGCAGGGCCTTCGGCGCTATCCGAAGCTCGCCTCCCTCGCGGCGAGGGCGATGGGCAAGGGAGCGCGCTGACGGGCGCCCTCTGTTTCGCCATCACCTCGGAAGGCCCGCCCGGAAAGCATCCAGCAACGCGCGTCCGTGCGGCCAGTCGCCGAGCCCGCTCGCGGCATTGATGTGGCCGAGCGCGCCCGACACGATCAGGCCGGACTGCCAGTCCTGCGCCCGCCGCCGTGTCACCTCGAGCGCTCCATATGGATCATTCGTGCTCGCGATGATCAGCGCGGGAAAACGCAACGCGCCGCCGGGGACCGGCTTGAACGTCACAGCTTCCGCGGGAAAATGGCCACCATCGGGATCGGGCACGGCGACCAGAAAGGCGCCCGCAATCGCGGAAGGGAAGCGTGCGGCCCAGTGCGCCACCAATAGGCAGGCGAGGCTGTGTGCGACCAGGACGGGCGGCCTGGCGCAGCGCGCGACCGCGTGCTCCAGGGCTTGCTCCCAGTCGTCGAGCTCCGGCTGGTCCCAGCTCGCCGGCTGGAATCGCGTGAAGCGCGCATCAGCGCGCTCCCATAGCGTCTGCCAGTGGGTCTCTCCGGAGCCGCCGAGCCCGGGCAATGTGATGATGTCGTGCATGAACGTCCCGTGATATCTGAGGTGACGCCGCAGTGTGACCGATCGCGGTCCTGCATCACATGGCAAGTCATCGGCGAAATCGACCATCTGCCGATGATCTCAAGGTGGAACGGAGAATTGAGTTGGATCGCTTCGGGAGCATCGATGCCAAGGATTTGAAGATCCTCGAGGCGCTGCAGGCCAATGCGCGGGTGCCGTTGTCCGAGCTCGGCCGTTCCGTCGGGCTGTCCCAGCCGGCCGTGTCCGAACGCGTCAAGCGGCTCGAGGAAGCCGGCATCATCGAGGGCTACGGCGCCCGCATCAACCCGCGCGCGCTCGGGCTCGGCCTGATGGCGCTGGTGCGCCTGCGCACCTCGCACGAGCATATCAAGACCTGCCTCAAGCGGTTCAGCGAAATCCCTCACATCATCGAAGTCCATCGCGTCACGGGCGATGACTGTTTCGTGCTCAAGGTGCTCGTTCCGGCGCCGGAAGATCTCGAGACCATCGTGGATCGCATTGCCGGTTTTGGCGCTGTGACGACCGCGCTGGTGCTGCGGAGCGAACCCGTGCGGCCAATCGGCAGGGACCTCGTCAGGAAGAAAACAGAACGGAGTTGAGGCGTGGCCACGTCACCGCGCCGTCACAAAGGCCCGCGATTGCGCAAGCCTTCCGATGATCGTCCTCGTTGTGTTATCGTCGCTTCCATTCCGCGGAGGCGACATGGAAGACCGTTCGGCAAAATATCGTGCATTCTATGCGCAGTTGATTTGCGCTGCTGCGAAGGCTGCAGACCCTCGCCTCGAGCAGGCCTTTCGGACCATCAGGCGCGAGCCGTTCGCCGGGCCCGGGCCGTGGTCGATCTGTCTCGGCGGTCATCCCTATGTGGTCACGCCTGACGATGATCCCGCCTTCCTCTATCAGAACGCGCTGTTGGCGCTGGACCCGGCGCGCCGTCTCAACATCGGCATGCCCGGTGCGCACGCCTACTGGCTCAGCGGCTGCGCCGTGAAGGAGGGCGAGACCGTGGTCCAGATCGGCGCCGGCAGCGGCTATTACACCGCGATTCTCGCGCATCTCGTCGGTCCCGGCGGTCGCGTTCACGCCTATGAGATCGACGAGCGTCTGGCGGGACTTGCGCGCGACAATCTGAAGGACATCACCCATGTGGACGTGCGCGGACGCTCGGGCATCGCTTCCGATCTGCCGGCGGCCGACGTGATCTATGTCTGCGCGGGCGCGGCACAGCCGGCGGCGGAATGGCTCGATGCGCTGCGGCCCGGCGGGCGGCTGGTGTTTCCGCTCGCGCCCGAAGGCATGCTCGGCGGCATGTTGATGATCACCCGGCCGGATCACGGTGCGATCTGGCCGGCGAAATTCCTCAGCCGCGCCCAATTCATCGGCTGCGCGGGATTGCAGGATGCCGAGGTCGGCCGGCGATTGGGCGAGGCGTTCGCGAAAGGTTGGGAAGGGGTGCAGTCGTTGCGGAGAGAGGGCGCCCCCGACGAGACATGCTGGTTTGCCAGCGAGGGCTGGTGGCTTTCGACGGCGCCCGCACCTCTACCGACGGAGGCGGTTCGGCCTCA
Source organism: Bradyrhizobium sp. CCBAU 45321 (assembly GCF_028128975.1). Lineage (NCBI taxonomy): Bacteria > Pseudomonadati > Pseudomonadota > Alphaproteobacteria > Hyphomicrobiales > Nitrobacteraceae > Bradyrhizobium > Bradyrhizobium sp. CCBAU 45321. The sequence continues at coordinate 157,025 of NZ_LFKZ01000130.1, read as the reverse complement.
CGCCGACATCACGCAGATTTAACGGTGACGTATCCCAATCCCGGATTGGGGCGGCATTCCGACTGAGAATGCCGCCCGGGTCGCATCAGCCATTCAGCTTCTTGGCGGTCTCCGCGATCTGGCGGCCCTGATAGCGCGCGCCGGCGAGCTCGTTGGCGCTGGGCTGGCGGCTGCCGTCGCCGCCGGTGATCGTGGTGGCGCCATAGGGCGCACCGCCCGTGACCTCGTCGAGCTTCATCTGGCCGGCAAAGCCGTAGTTCATGCCGACAACGACCATGCCGAAATGCAGCAAGTTGGTGATGATCGAGAACAGCGTGGTCTCCTGGCCGCCGTGCTGGGTCGCGGTGGCCGTGAAGGCGCCGCCGACCTTGCCGTGCAGTGCGCCCTTGGCCCAGAGCCCGCCGGCCTGGTCGAGGAAGTTCGCCATCTGCGAGGCCATGCGGCCGAAGCGGGTGCCGGTGCCGACGATGATCGCGTCGTAATTGGCGAGGTCCTCGATCTTGGCGACCGGCGCGGCCTGGTCGAGCTTGTAATAGGAGGCTTTCGCGACCTCGGCCGGCACCAGCTCGGGCACGCGCTTGATGTCGACGGTCGCGCCGGCCTCGCGCGCACCTTCGGCGACGGCATTGGCCATCGCCTCGATATGGCCATAGGCGGAATAATAGAGGACGAGAACTTTGGTCATGGTGGTCTCCGTTGGGACTAGTGTTGGTCTAATTGTTGAGGTCGTCATGCCCGGGCTTGTCCCGGGCATCCACGTTGTTGTCGGCGCGTGGAGAGGCGTGGATGGCCGGGACGAGCCCGGCCATGACGGAGAGAGCGGTTTAGGCCGCGTCGACGAGCACGAGCTCGGAATCTTCGAGCGCCGTGATCTTCAGCCTGGCCTCGTCGCGGATCGCGGCGCCGTCGCGGGCGTTGACGCGGACGCCGTTGACCTCGACGGCGCCTGCCGCCGGCACCAGGTAGAGATGCCGCGACGTCTGCGGCTCATACTCCGCGCTCTCGCCCGCCTTCAGCGTGGTGGCGAGCACTCGGGCATCGGCGCGGATCGGCAGTGCGTCCGTGTCGCCCGCAAAGCCGCTGGCGATCGTAACGAGCCTGCCGGAGCGGTCTGCCTTCGGAAACGGCTTCGAGCCCCAGGTCGGCTGTCCGCCGCGCATCGCCGGCTCGATCCAGATCTGGAAGATCCGCGTCCTGGTCGGCTCGAAATTGTACTCGGAGTGGCGGATGCCGCTGCCGGCGCTCATCACCTGCACGTCGCCCGCTTCGGTGCGGCCCTGATTGCCGAGGCTGTCCTGATGGGTGATCGCGCCTTCGCGCACATAGGTGATGATTTCCATGTTGGCGTGGGGATGGGCGGGAAAGCCGGTGTTCGGCGCGATCTCGTCGTCATTCCACACCCGCAAGGCGCCGTGGCCCATGTTGTTTGGATCGTAATGGCTGGCAAAGGAGAAATGATGCTTGGCCTTGAGCCAGCCGTGATCGGCGCCGCCGAGTTTTGCGAAAGGTCTGAGTTCGATCATCTGTGCAATTCCCTGATGTCGGATTGATCTCTTGGATAAGCCTTCGCCCGTGGTATAGAAATAGAAACTGTCGAAACGCATTGTTTCCTTAAATGCCCCATCAGGATCGGCTGCCATGGCAAAACTCCCAGACTTCGAAGCGCTCGCGATCTTCGCCAAAGTTGTAGAGCTGCGATCATTTGCGGGGGCTGCGAGCGAGCTTGGGATGTCCAAGGCCACGGTGTCCAAGGCGGTCACGCGATTGGAGGAGCGGCTCGGCGCGCGGCTGTTCAACCGCACCTCGCGCCGGCTCGCGCTGACCGATGCCGGCCACAAGCTGGCCGAACGCGCGACGCGCCTCCTGGCCGACGGCGAGGCCGCCGAGAACGAGGCGTTGGCGCAGTCGGTGGCGCCGCGCGGCTTGGTGCGGCTCGCCGTCCCCATGACGTTCGGCATCAAGGCCGTGGCGCCGCTGCTGCCGGAATTTTTCGAGACCTATCCGGAGGTCTCGGTCGATCTGCATTTGAGCGATGCGACCGTCGACCTGATCGGCGAAGGTTTCGACATGGCGGTGCGGATCGCGCGGCTGCCTGACTCTTCGCTGATCGCGCGGCGGCTCTTCACCATGCCGCGCTACACGGTCGCCGCGCCGTCCTATCTCAAGAAGCACGGCCGGCCGACGCACCCGATGCATCTCGCCGCACACAAATGCTTCAGCTACGCCTATCTCTCCACGCCCAATGCCTGGCACTACACCAATTCGGCCGGCGAGCAGGCCAGCGTCCGCCCGGGCGGCCAGCTTCGCGTCAACAACGGCGAAGCGGTGATGCCGGCGTTGATCGCAGGCCTCGGCATCGCCGAGCTGCCGGAATTCATCGTCGGCGAGGCGATCTCATCGGGCGAGGTCGAAGTCATCCTGAAGGACTGGAAGCAGGCCGAAGGCGCCGTGCATCTCGTGACCCCGCCCGGCGGCCCCCGCCCCGCGCGCGTCGAAGCGCTCGCCGATTTCCTCGCAGCCAAGCTGCCGGGCACATGCAAGCGGCGGCCGCGCGGGAAAAGCAAAGCGTCGTAGGAGCGCGCGCGGCTTCAACGCTCTCCGTCATTGCGAGCGCAGCGAAGCAATCCAGAATGTCTCCCCGGAGGGATTCTGGATTGCTTCGTCGCAAGGGCTCCTCGCAATGACGGTGTTTGACTACGCCACCTTCACGCCGTCGATCGCGACGACGCGCAGGCTCGGCTTCAGCGTTTCCTCCAGCTGCGCCTTCAATTCGTGAACGCGTGGGTCGCTCGACCGCGCCGCACACACCCCATATTGATGGACAGATCGTGCCAGCGCGCGCCGCGCTTCCGGCGTTCGCGTCAATTCGGGCGTCGAAAGCCGCAACACGATCGCTGCGAGATTCACCAGCATCTCGTCCAAGGCGAGGTCGATGGTTCCAAGATTGTGCATCACTCACTCCCTGGAAGGCCAACGGCGGCTCCAGGCCGGCGTTCCTGGCCACCCCGGACATGGCTAACGTTTGGTAAACGACTTGTCCTTGCCGGTCGCCACGTTAGGCTGGCGAAACAAGAAAATCAGGGGAGGGACCACCATGGATCGACGCGATCTCTTGCGCGCCGCTGCGGCATTGCCGTTGCTGCGGGCTGCTTGGCCGGACAAGGCCGCTGCGCAAGCCTATCCGGCGCGCAACATCACCATGATCGTTCCGTTTCCGGCCGGCGGACAGGCCGATCTTGCTGCGCGACCGGTCGCGACGGCGTTGGAGCGAATTCTCGGCAAGCCCGTGATCGTCGACAACCGGGCGGGAGGCGGCGGCGGATCGGTCGGCAATGCCGCGGCCGCGCGTGCCGAGCCCGACGGTTACACGCTGCTGATGACGCTGTCCTCGCTCGCGGTGCTCCCCGAGGCCGACCGGCTGTTCGACCGACCCGTGGCCTACGAGGTGTCGCAGTTCATGCCGATTGCGCGCGTGCTCGCCGATCCCACGCTGCTCGCGGTGCCGGCCTCGGCGCCCTGGAGAACCGCGCAGGATTTCGTCGAGGACGCGAAGAAGCGGCCGGGCCAGATCACCTATGGCTCGTCCGGACCGTACGGCACGTTGCATGTGGCGATGGAGATGTTCGCGAGCAGCGCCGGCATCAAACTGCTGCACGTGCCGTTCCGCGGCGCAGGCCCCGCGCTGACCGCGATCCTCGGCGGGACCGTGCAGGCGATCGCCGCCGCACCCGGCACGGTGAAACCGCAGGTCGACGACGGCAGGCTGCGCGTGCTCGGCAATTGCGGCGCGCAACGCATCGCCAGCTTCCCTGATGTGCCGACCTTCCAGGAGCTCGGCTACAAGGATGTCGAGTTTTACATCTGGGCCGGGCTGTTCGCGCAGAGCGCTCTGCCTGCGCCGATCGCGACCCGCCTGCGCGAGGCGATGGCGCAGGTGATGACGAGCCCCGACGTCCTCAAGGCGTTCGAGACCTCGGGCAGCCTCGTCGCCTATCAGGACGCGCCGGCCTTCTCTGAGTTCGTCGCGACCGACAGCAAGCGGCTGATCGCGGCGGTGAAGAAGATCGGCAAGGTGGAGTAGGGCGAGGTTCAGAATTCGCTGCGGACCAGGCCGCGCAGCGTGTGACGGTCGTATCCCGGCGCGAACGCGCCCTCGTACGAGGCCTTGAACGATGTCGCGGTCGTCAGATCCCACCGGATTTCGGCGCCGGCAAGCGCCACCGTGCGCGCGCGCTCGACGCCGGTGATCGCGAACGGAATGCCGGGTGCGCCTTCCAGAGCCGCCGTCGTGGTTGCCGCGCTGCCGGTAAACTCATGACGAACGGCAATGGTCGCGCCGAACTGTGCCGCGTGGCCATTCGGCATCATCATGCGCTGGCTGCCGCGCAGGCCAGCCGTGCCATAGCCGAGGTCGAAACTGCCGCCTCGCACCAGCTGATTTACCCCCGGCGCACCGGCCTCTGAAAGACTGCCCTGGCGTGTCGCGTACCAATCGGCCTTGGCAAAGGGCTCGGCGACAAGACCCCATCCGGTCTGGAACGGCCGCGAGATGCCCAGCGAAGCGGCAAAGGTGTTTGCGCGCGAAGCGGCAGTTGCCGTCTCGCCGAGGAACGCGATCGTGCGTGAGGAGTCGAGCGCCGCGAAGGAATAGCTGATCGCCGATGCGAGATTGAATCCGCCGGCTTCGCCGCGCGCGTAGACGCCGGCATGCCCGGCATTGGCCTCGATGCGGTCGGCGCGGCCGGCCATGCGCAGCTGGCCGGTCGATGCGCCGATCGCGAGGCCTGCCGTAAAGCCCGGCCTGTGCCAGAGATCGGCACCGAGCGCGGCGCCGGCGATGGTCGTATTGGTTCCGAAGGCAATGTCGCTCGCGGCCACCTTGTCCCAATTGCCATAGCCGCCAAACCAGACGCTCTGCATCGGCGCCGCGCGGCGGCGGTTCAGCGCCTTGCCGATCGGGTCCGTGGGCTCCGGCGCATAGGCGGACGCGGTCATCCGAACGGTCTCGCCGCGCGACTGCGTTCCGGCGCTCCACATGAAGCTCTGGAACATGTCGGCCTGATCTGCGACGAAGCGGCGTCCATCGGCGTGGATTTGACCGGCCAGGTCGTCGAGGCCGGCCTTGATAACAGGCGTATTGAGCGCGGCGAGTGTGTTGATCGCAGTGGCCAGCAGTCCCGATGCGCCGCCGAGCTGTGCCTGATCGAGTGCGCCGGCCACCGCAGCCTGGTTCGGCGTCAGCCCCGACAACGTTCCGAAGCCGCCGATCTGCTGCAGCAGGAAATAGACGTTGTTGGCATCGTAGCTGAGCTGCCCCGTGACCAGCGGGCTGCCGGAGCTCGTGAGCGCCGCGAACGTGCCGCTGACGCCGCCGGCCGCCGAGAGGATGGTGTATTGCGTATTGGCGATAAAGCCCGCGCCGAGCGGCACGATCTGCACCGTCCCGCCGTTGAGCGTCGCGGTGCCCGTTGCCGCGATTCTGTCGGACTGGCCGGCGGGGTTGATCTCGACCTGGAAGGTCGAGCCGGCATTGAAGGCGACGTTGCCGTTGACGTTGAGCGTCCCGATCGAATTGCCGGGCGCGACCATGCCGCCATTGTTGACGACGATTCCGCCGACCGTGCCGGTGCCGCCGAGATAGCCGCCATTGATCGTGACGACCGAGGGCAATGTGCCGTTCACGATCAGGCCGCCCGCGTCCACTGTCGTCGCGCCGTTGAAGGCGGTGGTGCCGGTCAGCGTCCAGACGGAGTTGCCGTTCTTCTTCAGTTGCTCGAACTCGTCATATTGCAGGCCGGGGCCGAGATTGCCGAGGTCGAACGTGGCGCTGCCAATGCTGCCGAAGTTCAGCGTATCGGTACCGCTCCCGCCGCGAACATTCCCGGTGATCGTCGCGCCCGGCGCGAGGCCGAGCTGATCATCGCCGCCATTCAGCTCGATCGCTCCGCTGCCGCCGCCCGAGATGGCGCCGGCGTTGAAGATGGTGTCGCTGCCGGAAGAGCCCTGGATGGCGAGGAAGAAGCCGCCGGAGATCGTGCCGCCATTGACGAGCGAATTGCCGCCGGCGATGAATTGCACGCCGGTATGGCCGCCGCCGATCGATCCGCTGTCATAGACGAGGACGACATTGCCGCTCGACGTCCCGCTGATCCGGAGCCCCGTCGTGTTTGCCCCGGTGCCGACCGCCGTCCCGCGAATGTTGACGAGATTGTCGTTCGAATTGTCGATGACTATGGCTGCTTCGGCGTTGCCCGTACCCTCCGCGATCCCACCGGCCGCGATCGTCACATTGTTGTGGATCGATCCGTTGGAGAGCAGAACCGCTCCGCTGTAGGTCGAGGCTGTCGCCTGATTGTTGACGGTAATGTGCGAGGCGATGGTGCCGTCGAAAACGACCGCAGGTATGCCTGCGCCCGGCAGCAGCGACGTCGTGGTGCCGTCACCGACATTCACGGTGACGTTGCTGCCGCCGGTGGCGTTGATGTGATCGGTGTTGCCGAGGCCGGTGCAGGTCGCGACGTCGCCCGAATTGAGCGCGCCGATCGTGCCCGTGCCGGCCACGGTGCAGGCGGCGCGCGCCGGGCTGGACGTCAGGACGGGGAAGGCGAGCACGATGGGCGCCAGCGCGGTGGTGACCAGCAGCTTGCGGCGAAAGATTGCGGCCGTGCTGGCGTTTTGCGCATAGACCGGTTGTGCAGTCGGCATCGACGTTCCCCTCATTGCAGCACATTGCTAGCGGGAGCGCCCTCATCCTTCTTGGCGTCAGGCGAAATGCCTTATGGCGAAAGGCGCAAGACGCCGGTTTGCCTCGGCCCTGTTGCTGAGGCGCCACGGACCAAAGCGTCAGCGAGAGCCGCCATGGTTCCTGACCCGTTTTCACAATTTGTTGTTGGTCCAGAACCGGCTCCCGCCTCATTGATTGATGAAAATCGACGGGAATCGGGAAGGATCTGACATGCGGACAGAGCGGATAGCGCTGGGTGTCGTGCTCGCGATCGGCGGCATCGTCGCGCCGGGCGCAGCATTCGCCCAAGAATATCGCGGGACCATGGAGCAGCAGATGGCCTGCACGCCGGATGTCTGGCGTCTCTGCAGCGATCAGATTCCCGATGTGAACCGCATCGTGGCCTGCCTGCAGCAGAATACGCCGCAGCTTTCGAGCGGCTGCCGAGCGGTATTCCAATCCAACAATCAGATGCCGCCGCAGCAACAGGTTCCGCGCGGTCGCGCCGCTCCGCCACCACGCTACATTGCTCCGCCGCCTCCACAGCGGCCTTACGACGAGGACGAATAGCGCCGCTCAGGGCCTGTGCTCGCAGACGTCGACCCATTCAGCCGCGGTCAGCTCGGCCATCCGCTCCGGTGTGATGCGCACCGCGCTATGGGTCGAGCCGGCAGCCGGCACCACAACATCGAAGGCCTTCAGCGAGACGTCGCAATAGATCGGCAGCGGCGACTTCAGGCCGAAAGGGCAGACGCCACCGACCTCGTGTCCGGTGATGTCGGCGACTTCCTCCAGACCCAGCATCTTCGGCTTGCCGCCGAACTGCGCCTTCACCTTCTTGTTGTCCATGCGCGAGGTGCCGCTCGCGACGATCAGGACCACGCGCTCGCCGATCCGCAAGCTCAGCGTCTTGGCGATCCGTCCCGGCTCGACGCCATAGGCTTCGGCCGCCAGCGCCACGGTCGCGGAGCTGATCGGAGATTCGATGACGGAGATGTCGGGGGCTTTCTCGGCGAAGAAGGCGCGAACGGATTCCAGGCTCATTCCGGGCAGCTCATTCCAATCTTACAGGCGGGCAACGACCCCTAAGCGATTCCCGGCAGCTCGGAGAGGGCGCGGACACGATGATCCGGCGCAAAGCCGAGCTCATCCATCTGGGTGCGGATCGCCTTGAACATGGTGAGCGGTGCCACGAGTTCGTTCTCGACGCAAGCCAGCGCCATCGCTTCGGGCGTCACCCGCTCGATCCAGGCAACCTTCAGTCCGAACGATTTTGCCCCAGCGGCGTCCCATGGATTGGAGGAGACGAACAGAACCTCATCAGGCGCGGTGCCGAGCACCTCGCCGATCAGCTCATAGGCCTGCGGGCTCGGCTTGAAGATCTTCTTCGCGTCCACGCTGATGGTTGCATCGAGCAGACGGTCGAGACCGGAATTGCGCACCAGCGCATTGAGCATGTCCGGGCTGCCGTTGGAGAGGATGGCGAGCTTGCGCGGTCTCAGGGCCGCAAGCGTTTCCGCCGCATCCGGATAGAGATCGAGATGCAGATATTTCTCGATGACGCGCTCGAATGCCTCGCTCTCATAGGCGAGCCCGAGTACACGCAGCGTATAGGCGAGGGAATCGCGCGTGACCGCGTCAAAATCCTGGTAAGCTTGCATCAGCGAGCGCAGCCAGGTGTATTCGAGCTGCTTGATGCGCCAGACCTGCGTGATGATCTCGCCATAGCCCGGAAACGCATCCTCGGTGACGTCCGCGACCGACTGGATGTCGTAGAGCGTGCCATAGGCGTCGAAGACGACGGCTTTGATGGGCATTGGCTGTCCTCCCGGGGTTGTGGTCACAGGAACTCCGATTGGGGCGTGTGTATAGTTCGTCAGCTTACCAGAGCTAAGCGGACGTCTGCCACTGCAAGTGTGTGATTGGCAGCTTGTGACCCGAAGCAGTCATTGCACCCGGTATAGTCTCACGAAAAAAGTGCTAAGCTGATCGTCCCACAGGCGTGATCCCTAGAGGGAGCGACGCATGCGACGGCGGGAATTCATAGCCTTCAGCGGTGCCGTAGCAATCCTCCCCTTTGCTGCGGGGGCTCAGGCCCAAGTCCGCCGCGTGGGTGCGCTCCTAGCTAGCCCTCTAAGCAGGCCAATTCTCGAAAGAGTATTGAAGGAGAAAGGTTGGCTGTTGGGTCAGAACCTGCTCATAGACTATTGCATAAGCGATGGCGATACTGAGGAGAGCCGCAAGTGCGCGCGCGAATTGATCTCGTTGAAGCCTGATGTCTTGTTCGCGGTTACCAACACGTCGATGGCGTCACTGCAAGCTGAGGGGTCTAACATCCCGACCGTATTCGCGATGGTCAGCGATCCGATTGGAATGCGCTATGTCGAGACTTTCGCGCGGCCCGGTCGTAATGTTACCGGCTTCACTGCCTTTGTACCATCTCTCGGGGGTAAGTGGGTCTCCCTGCTGAAGGAAATCGCGCCGCAGATTCAGCGGATCGGCGTTGTCTACAACCCAGAACCGGGGAATAACTCTGCTGCGTTTCTCGCTTCGATAAAGGCCGTCGCACAAACCTCCGGAGTGGTTTCGGTGGAGACGCCCCACGGCGATAGCTCCAGCATCGAACGGCTAATCCTATCTCTCCAAGACGCGCGGAACGCTGGTCTTGTTTTTCTACCTGACGCACTGACTGCCGCACGACGGAAGGAAATGACCGCGCTTGTTGCTAAGTGCAGGTTGCCCGCGATCTACTTCCTACGACTATTCTGCGATGTAGGGGGTCTTGTTTCGTATGGAGTAAACCTCAATAAAATATATGCAGGCGCGGCATCCTACGTTGATCGAATTTTGCGCGGCGCCAATCCGGCGGACCTGCCAGTGCAAGCTCCGACCGAATTTGAATTCATCATCAACCGCAAGACCGCGAGAGTGCTCGGCTTGGAATTACCCGAAAGCCTCCTAGCCCGCGCCGATGAAGTTATCGAATAGAGAGCCGACTTCCACTTGTGGCCCTTAGCAGACTTCGTGCGCATAGCGTCCAGTTAGGAAGTCGATATCTTAATTGATAGACTTCGATCTGCTCGGCAAGCCCTTCTCTAGGAATTAGCCAGTACAAACCAGGGCGAAGGATTCTGGCCATGTACTTCCTCACTGCCTGTCTGATCGTGGTCGTCTTGAGTGCTGTGGTGGCGTATCGTCGAGCTGGATCTCTACCGCGAAACCTTCAGGGACGGCTGGACCGTCAGCAACGGCGTGCAGCGATGTGGCCCTTTTTCTGCGCAGGAATTTGTGCACTGGGGCTGCTCGGACTTCATCAGGTTCTAGACAGGCAAGAAATCGGTCCCATCGAAACGGACTATCTTCTCGTGCTCATCATGCTTATCACCTCTTTCTTTGGTGGTTGGTTTCTTGGCGTCATTGGCTGGATGGATTGACCGCGGACAAGCTGTCATGGGTTTCGGCATCGTCCGGTTTTGACCCAAGTCGGACGCAAGTCGAGTTGCGGCAACGCGCTGCTATCAGGGGCGGAGCAGACCTCAGACGACGAGCAGCGCAAGCTAGCCAGCCGGCTGACGTTCTCGCCGCGGCCAGGTCGCCCTTTCGGCAAACACCTGGCTGACCTCCGCCATGTGCTCGGTGCCCCACGTGCAGAGCGGCACCAGCGCTTCGGCGAGGCTCTGGCCCAGAGGCGTGAGGCTATAGTCCACCCGCGGCGGCACCTCCTTGTAGTCGGTCCGCTTCACCAGGCCATCGGCCTCCAGCTCCTTGAGCTGCTGGATCAGCACCTTGTCGCTGACGTCGCGGATGGCGCGCCGGAGTTCGCCGTAACGGGTCGGTCCGTCCTGGGCGACGAAGTAGAGGATCAGCGGCTTCCACTTGCCCGAGACGACCCGCAAGGTCGCATCGAGGCCGCAGGTGAAGCCGGGCAGGTTCGGTGTGCAACGTTGGACGTCTGCTTGGGCTTGCGCCGGCGGGGAGATGAAGTCTGAATGGTCTGACGACATTTTTGGGTACTTACCAAAAGGTGCATACTTGTGGTTAGGTAGGTAGGCCGCCAGCTCAGTGCAACCTCAATGAAGGAGCACATCATGAGCAGACTACAAGGCAAGACGGCGGTGGTGACGGGCGGTGGAACGGGCATCGGGCTCGGAGCCGCCAAACGGTTCGTCGATGAGGGCGCATTCGTCTATCTCTTCGGGCGGCGGCAGGAGCCGCTCGACGCTGCGCTCGCGCAGCTGGGGTCCTCAGCGCGCGCCGTCAGGGGATCGGTCACCGATCTGTCCGACCTCGACCGGCTGTATGCGACGGTGAAGGCCGAACGCGGCAATGTCGACGTCCTGTTCGCCAATGCCGGGACCGGCGCGTTTGCGCCGCTCGGCCAGATCACCCCCGAGCACTATGATCAGATCTTCGATGTCAATGTGAGGGGGCTGGTGTTCACCGTGCAGAAAGCCCTGCCGTTGATGCGCAGGGGATCGTCGATCATCCTGACCGGCTCGAGCACGGGCGTGATGGGGACGCCGCAATTCAGCATCTACAGCGCGACCAAGGCGGCGATCCGCAATCTCGCGCGCAGCTGGGCGCTGGACCTGCGCGGCACGGGCATCCGCGTCAACGTGCTGTCGCCGGGGCCGACCAAGACCGAGCTGGCGCTGGAGGTCGTGGGCGAGGAAGCCTTCGATGCACTCGGCAGCGCCACGCCCATCGGGCGCGTTGGCGACCCCAGCGAGACCGGCGCGGTGGCCGCATTCCTGGCGTCCTCCGACAGCAGCTACATGACGGGCGGCGAGGTTTTCGTCGATGGAGGCCTCGCGCAGGTCTGATGTCTCGTTCACCTCTCCCGCTTGCGGGAGAGGTCGGCGCGAAGCGCCGGGTGAGGGCTTTCTCCTCTCGGTGACTGTCCCACTGCGGAAGCACCCTCTCCCCGACCCTCTCCCGCAAGCAGGAGAGGGTTACTAGATCCCCAGCAGCTTGCGCGCGTTCGCCTTCAACACCTTCGGCCGGATCTCGTCGCGGATGTCGATCTTGGCGAAATCGGACAGCCAGCGGTCCGGCGTGATCACCGGCCAGTCCGAGCCGAACAGCATCTTGTCCTGGAGAATCGAGTTGATGTAGCGCACCAGGATCGGCGGGAAATATTTCGGCGACCAGCCCGACAGGTCGATGTAGACGTTCGGCTTGTGGGTCGCGACCGACAGCGCCTCTTCCTGCCAGGGGAAGGAGGGGTGGGCGAGGATGATCTTGAGGTCGGGGAAATCGGCCGCGACGTCGTCCATGTACATCGGGTTGGAATATTTCAGCCGCATCCCCATGCCGCCGGGCATGCCGGAGCCGACGCCGGTCTGGCCGGTGTGGAACAGCGCGATCGCGCCGCCATTGTTGATCTCTTCGTAGAGCGGATAGGCCATGCGGTCGTTGGCGTAGAAGCCCTGCATTGTCGGATGGAATTTGAAGCCGCGCACGCCGTATTCCTCGATCAGCTTGCGTGCCTCGCGGGCCCCGAGCTTGCCCTTGTGCGGGTCGATCGAGACGAAGGGGATGAGCACGTCGAGATGCTCGGAGGCGATCTCCAGCATCTCCTCGTTCTTGTAGCGGCGGAAGCCGGTCTCGCGCTCGGCATCGACAGGGAAGATCACCGCGGCGATGTTCTTGGAGCGGTAATAGGCCGCGGTCTCGGGCACGGTCGGCGGATGCTTATGCGGCGACTTGAAATACTCCGCCATCTGCGCCTGGAAATCGTCATAGCCGTCGTCGGGATGGGTGCCGCAGGGCTCCTCGGCATGGGTGTGGATGTCGATGGCGACGACTTTGTCGATATCAGGCAGCTTCAGCTTCGGCATGGGTGTCCTCCCGACGGGTTGCCGAATTGATTATAGGATATAACGAATTTGGCAAGGCCGCGTTGGAGGCCCTTGAAGTCACTGCAAGAAAATCGGGCCGATCCGGCCGCTTCTACTGTGCATGGGGTTGTTTTCACGTTTTGCCGGGCCGCACGGGCAGTTAACATTGACATGACCTCCCGCCATGCCTTAAGAACCGCTCCGTCCCGGGCGGTCGGTCTGCCAGCGGGAAAAATCTCATTTTGCCACATTCGCGCGTGCCGAAACGGTAGTGCCGAACACGGCCTTTCGAACGTTCAGGATTCTGCCATGAAGGTCCGTAACTCGCTGAAATCGCTGCGCGGTCGCCATCGCGCCAACCGCCTGGTCCGCCGCAAGGGCCGGGTCTATGTGATCAACAAGGTGCAGCGCCGCTTCAAGGCGCGCCAAGGCTGATCTGAGCGGCTGACCACGCCCGGCCGGGCGCTTTCGCGCGCCCGCAAGACCACGGTCTCACACGAGTTTGACGCCGCCTTTGCTTTGCAAGGGCGGCTTTGCGCGTTTAGACTTGCACCATGGCAGTGAGATTCCGTTTCGCGCGCACCCTGTGTCTGGCCCTCGTGCTGGGAACCGCCGGCCTTGCTCCGGCCGCCCTGGCCCAGCAGGTCGAGCCGCCCGGCAAGCAGAAGAAGCTGCCCGAGGCGCCGTCAAAGCTGCCGAAGGTCGACCGCAGCAAGAATCTCGATTTCCTGTTCGGCGCGCTGAAGGCGGCGCCCGATGAGGCCAGCGCCAAGCATGTCGAGGCGCGGATCTGGGCGATCTGGCTGCAGACCCCGAGCGACACCGCCGCGCTCCTGATGTCTCGCGCCAAGACCGCGGTCGATGCGAAGAAGATCGACGTCGCGATCAAGCTCCTGGATTCGATCATCAAGCTCAGGCCCGATTACATCGAGGCCTGGAACCGGCGTGCGACGCTCTATTACATGCAGAACGATTATGGCCGCTCGCTCGCGGACATTCAGCAAGTGCTGATCCGGGAGCCCCGCCATTTCGGCGCGCTCGCCGGCCTCGGCATGATCATGCAGGAGGTCGGGGACGAGAAGCGCGCGCTAGATGCCTACCGCAAGGCGCTCGCCGTCAATCCGCACCTGGAAAAGATCCCCGACCAGGTCAAGGCGCTGACCGAGAAGGTCGAAGGCCGCGACATCTAGCTATAACTCGATCATTTCTTGAGCGATCGCGGCCGCCGCGGATTAACCACGATCCGAGCCGGGGCGTCGCAAGGACTATTGCGGGGCCTGTTGCAGGCCTACCTGCATGGCAGGAGCGAAAGCCATGAAGCATTTGATGGTCACAGCGACATTGCTGCTCGCGTCGGGGACGGTGAGCTTCGCCGACGGACTGTTCTGGGTGGTCGGCAATCGTGCCACCGGCAAATGCACCATCGTGACCAGCAATCCAGTCATCATTGGCGACATCTGGTTCGGCGACGGTCCCTACAAGTCCAGGGCCGATGCCAAGCTTGCGCGCTCGACGATCCGCGCCTGTCCCCCGGTCACGCCCGAGGAAGAAAAGCAGGAGGAGGGGGCGAACTAGGCTGCGCTTAATGCAGCACGCTGCTGCCGCGCTCGACCAGGCCGCGGTCGGCGGCTGCGGCGTAGGCCTTTGCCAGCTCGGTCTCGAGATGCTCGTTGATCAGGAGCAGCGCCCGCACGGCACCGCGCAGGTCGCCGTTGCAGCTCGCGACGATTTCGTCGATTGCAGTATCGTTCGATCTGAAGCTCATCGAAAATTCTCCGGTTCAAACCAGGACAATCCTGCCGGTCTTTCCCGCATCCCCTGATGTTGCGAGGAGGATCGGCACCCACCCGCGCCTAGATGGCGGAACCGACCATGGCGATTATATGGAAGCTGCGATGACGCCCGCATGAAGCTGGTCCGAAGCTTGCGTGCGGCTTTGAACATCCCTGATTTCATTGAGTTTTCTCGATCGGCAATTATGCACATATCCACAGCCCCTGCATTTTCAGTGGAAGCGCGCACCGCCGGCGGCGAAACTGCCGACCGAGCAGACCCGTAACTGCCCCGTGCCCAGGATCACCCGGATTCTCTCCATGATCGTGATGTCAGTCGTGACGGCGCTGGTCCTGCTGGCGCTGCTCACGCAGGCCGGAGTCGTCGCCGTGCAGCGGGCCTTTCCGCCGCAGGGGCGCATGATCGAGGTCGAGGGCGCCGCGCTTCACGTCGTCGAGCTCGGCCCGCGCGAGGCCGCCCCGCCGATCGTGATGCTGCACGGCGCGAGCTCCAACCTCGAAGCGATGCGGCGGCCGCTCGGCGATCTCCTCGCGAGGGATCATCGCGTGATTCTGATCGACCGCCCCGGCCATGGCTGGAGCACGCGCGCAAGCCGGCAGGATTCGACGCCGCAGATTCAGGCGCGCATGATCGACGAGGCGCTCGGCAAGCTCGGGATCGATCGCGCGGTCTTCGTGGTGCATTCCTGGAGCGGCGCCCTCGGCGCGCGGATCGCGCTCGATCACCCGCGCCGCGTGGCGGGCCTCGTGATGCTCGCGCCCGTCACGCATCCCTGGCGCGGCGGTGTCGGGCGCTACAACGAGATCATCGCAACGCCCGTGATCGGCCCGCTGCTCGCCTACACGATCACGCTGCCGCTCGGCTATTTCATCACCGAAGCCGGCGCCCGCGACGTGTTCCTGCCGCAGACCATGCCGGATGGTTTCGTGCAGGACTCCGCGACGCCGCTCCTGCTGCGCCCGCGCGAGTTCATCGCCAATGCCTATGATCTGGTGACGCTGAAGGAGTCGGTCGCCGCGCAAGTCGCGCGCTATGGCGAGATCACCGCACCTGTTACGATCATTGCCGGCGAGCCCGACAAGACGGTGAGAACCAATATCCACGCGCGTCCGTTCGCCGCGGCTGTGTCGAATGCAAAGCTGATCGTGCTGCCCGATCTCGGCCACATGGTGCAGAACGCCGTGCCGGATCTCGTGAAGGCGGAGATCGAGACGATGATCGGACACATCGCCCCGGCGCAGGCGGTCGCCGACTAAAGCGTTTTTCGAGCGAAGTGGAAACCGGTTCGCGCGAAGAAACGCGTCAAAACAAGAAAGCTAGAGCTTCGATTCTGGTCCGATCGGAACCAAAGCTCTAGCGTCCGCCTCGTGCGCTTACTGCTTGATCTTCCCATCCTTGTCGTATTGGGCAAGGAAGGCCCAGAGATTGGTGATCTCTGTCTCGTTCTTGATGCCGGCGAACGCCATCTTGGTGCCGGGGATCTTGGCCTTGGGGTCCTTGATGTATTCCTTGAATGTGGCCTCGTCCCAGGTGATGCCGGAATTCTTGTTGGCGTCCGTGTAGCTATAGCCCTCAGCCGTGCCCGACTTGCGGCCGTTGAGGCCGTTGAGCTCCGGGCCGACCTTGTTCTTGGCGCCTTCGCCGATCGCGTGGCAGGCCAGGCACTTGTTGAACGATGTCTTGCCGGCCGCGACATCCTGCGCCATCGCGGCGGGTGCGGTGGCAATGACGGTGAGGATCGTCAGCGCGCCCAAAGTCAGTTTTGTCATAGTGTGCTCTTCGTCTCTTCCCGGGTCAGATGGAGGGTCGTGGTTTTGGCAGGTCCGATGCAAGTGGACAAGCCGCGAAACTTTGACAGGTTTCCTGCTAGCAGACTTGCCCCAGAGAGAACTTGCGCTGCAACAAAGCAATGCGACCTTCGGAGGACCTACCCAAAGACGACAAGACATGATTGATTTGCCCAGATAATTCCATCCGTCGGACGAAGGCTTCTTAAAATGGCCATCATGATGCCCGCAAGCGACCAGGCCGTGCTGGCGCGTCGCAGCGAAATCGTCGCCGCCTTGCGCGCAATCGTGCCGGGCGAGGGCGTGATCGACAGCCTCGCCGAGATGCGGGCCTATGAATCCGACGGGCTGACCGCGTATCGGCAGCCGCCGATGGTCGTGGTGCTGCCGGATACGACCGAGCAGGTCTCGCTCGTCCTGAAATATTGTGCGGCGCAGAACATCAAGGTGGTGCCGCGCGGCTCCGGCACTTCGCTGTCCGGCGGCGCGCTGCCGCTGGAGGACGGCGTGCTGCTCGGCCTCGGCAAGTTCAAGCGCATCCGCGAGATCGATTTCGACAACCGCGTCGTCGTCACCGAGCCCGGCGTCACCAATCTCGCAATCAGCCAGGCGGTCGCCCATGCCGGCTTCTACTACGCGCCCGATCCGTCCTCGCAGATCGCCTGCTCGATCGGCGGCAACGTGGCGGAAAATTCCGGCGGCGTGCACTGCCTGAAATACGGCATGACCACCAACAACGTGCTCGGCTGCGAGATCGTGCTGATGAGCGGCGAGATCCTGCGCATCGGCGGCAAGGGCTGCGAGAATCCGGGCTATGACCTGATGGGCGTCATCACTGGTTCCGAGGGCCTGCTCGGCGTCATCACGGAGATCACGGTGCGCATCCTGCAGAAGCCGGAAACGGCGCGCGCGCTGATGGTTGGCTTCGCGCAGGTCGAGGCGGCCGGCGAATGCGTCGCGCGCATCATCGGCGCTGGCATCATCCCCGGCGGCATGGAGATGATGGACAAGCCCGCGATCCACGCCGCGGAGGCCTTCGTCCATGCCGGCTACCCGCTCGATGTCGAAGCGCTGCTCATCATCGAGCTCGACGGGCCCAAGATCGAGGTCGACGAGCTGATCACGCGCGTCGAGGCTATTGCGAACGCTTGCGGCTCGACCACCTGCCAGATCTCGACTTCGGAGGCCGAGCGCAACCTGTTCTGGGCCGGCCGCAAGGCCGCATTCCCCGCCGTGGGCCGCATCTCGCCCGATTATCTCTGCATGGACGGCACCATCCCGCGCGGCGCGCTGCCGAAGGCGCTGGCGCGCATCCGCGAGCTCTCGGAAAAGTACCAGCTCGGCTGCGCCAACGTGTTCCATGCCGGCGACGGCAATCTGCACCCCCTGATCCTCTACGATGCCAACAAGCCCGGCGAGATCGAGCGCGCCGAAGCCTTCGGCGCCGACATCTTGCGCGCCTGCGTTGAGTTCGGCGGCGTGCTCACCGGCGAGCACGGCGTCGGCATCGAGAAGCGCGACCTCATGCCCGACATGTTCAGCGAGATCGACCTCAACCAGCAGCAGCGCCTGAAATGCGCCTTCGACGCGAAGGGCCTGCTCAATCCCGGAAAAGTATTTCCGACCCTGCACCGCTGCGCCGAGCTCGGCCGCATGCACGTCCACGCGGGCAAGCTGGCGTTCCCGGATTTGCCGCGGTTCTAGGCCGCCTACTGGGCCAGCGCCAGGATGCCGCCGGCAAATGCGTGCCACGCCGCCGTTTCGCTGACCGGCCAGTTGAGCACCTTCACCGCCAGAAGCGCGAGCGTGCCCGTGATGTACACCGGATGCACGCGGCCCTCGGCGCGCCAGTCGCGCACCATGGCGACGACGAGCAGAAGGGAGGCGGCGACAGCAGGCGCGATCGTCACAGGCACCGGCGGCGGGCCGGGCGGTCCTGATGGTGCGAGGAAGGTCAGGAACCAACGCGCGATCGCGGCGTCGAGGATCGAGACCGCCGCGAGCAGCATCAGGCGCTTGTGAACCTCGAGCCTGCGCGTGTTCATGATGGCGAGCACGAACACCACGGCAAAGAACGCGATGCCGCTCAGCGGCACGATCGAGAAGGCGATGCCGGCATCGGCCTGTCCCAGCGCCGCGGCGTTCTTCATCGAGGTCACGGACGCGAAGAAGCCAGAAATGACCATCGCGGTCGCGAGCGAGACGCCGACGATGCCGCACGAGCGGTGGTTGACCACACGGCCCGAGGCGGCGAGCCAGGTCTGGAGCACGAAGTAAAGCGACCAGGTGAAGAACAAGAGTCCGTGAAAATGGATCACCGGGCTTGCGGACAATGTCCGGTGAGCGAGCGGCACCCAATAGGTCGGTGCGAAGCCGAGAAAGGCAGTGGCGGCGCAGGCGAGCGCCATGTGGAGATAAAAATATCGTGCAGGCGAGGCATCACGCGCGCGTACACGACGGTCGTCAATCAGGGTCGTCATCAGGGGTGAGTCTGGAAAGGCGGCGTTTGGTTCAACGTCTCCCCGTCCACCCTCCGGTGTCGTCCCGGACAAGCGTAAGCGCAGATCCGGGACCCATAACCATAAGATGTAGTAGTATCACTCGCCGGCAACTCCGAGTCTTCGCCAAACAGAATTTCGTGGCTATGGGTCCCGGATCTGCGCGCGCTTTGGGCGCGCTTGTCCGGGACGACAGCGGAGGTTAACCCCCCGCGCTCAATTCTGCGCGATCGAGCTCCTCCTCGAGCCGATGAAACGCATCGTCGCCGATCACCTCGGTGGCGCGCAGGTCGAAGATCGCCTTGCGCGCGGCCTCGATAGCGCGGCGGCGCAGGGGATCGGCGGGCAGTTCGCCGTTGCTGATGCCGCCGTTGGGATCGGTCTCGGCCTGCATCAGGATGGCGCGATATTCGAGCCGCAGGATTTCCGCCTCCTCCGACGGATCGCTCTCGATCGCATCGAGCGCGGCGCGATAGGCCACGGCGCGGCCGCGGGCGACCTCGATGCCGACGGGATCGTCGTCCTTGAGGTTGAAAGCGAGGATCAGCGGCCGCAGCGTCAGGCCCTGGATCACCAGCGATCCCAGCACCACCGCAAACGCGATGAAGACGATGAAGTCACGATAGGGAAAGTTTTCCGGCAGGGCAAAGGCGGTGGCGAGCGTGACGAGGCCGCGCATGCCGCACCAGGAGATGATGAGCCCGCCCTTGGGCGAGGCCACCTGCTGCGGATCCTTGGGATGATAGAGCCCCTGCGCGATCAGCACCCGCAGGCTCGTGCGATAGAACGTCACCCAGAACAGGCGTACCAGGATCACCGTAAGCAGGATCCAGGCGGCGGCCACGCAATATTCCCAGCGCACGTCCGCATCCAGCCGCGTCCAGATCGGCCGCATCTGCATGCCGATCAGCATGAAGGCGAGCACGTTGAGCACGAACACGGTCGTCTCCCATACCGCATAGGACGGCACCCGCAGCCGCGCCGGGATGCGCGCCGGCGCGGTGCGCGCGACCGTGATGGCGTAGACCACGATGGTGAGGATGCCGGAGAGACCGAGATGCTCGGCGGCGATCCAGACCATGAAGGTGGTGGCGAACTGCACGATGATGGCGCTCGGCGCCTCCGTCACCCGCTCCATGAACAGCGGAATGATGCGGCCTGCGGCTAGACCCGCGATGACGCTGCCGACCAGCGCCAACGCCATGGTCGGAGCGACCTGGCTCCAGGTCAGATGCTCGGTGGCGACCGCGCCGACGGCGATGCGATAGATCAGCAGCGCACTGGCATCGTTGAGCAGGCTTTCGCCCTCCAGCACCTTGACCATGCGGTGGGGCAGCTTGACCTGGCTCAGGATCGCAACCGCAGCGGCCGCATCCGGCGGCGCCACGATGGCGCCGAGCGCGACCGCGGCGGCCCAGGGCATGTCGGGCATCAGCCGGTGCGCGACATAGGCCACGGCGGCCGTGGTCAGGCCGACCGCGGCCACCACCAGGGTCGAGACCGGAACCCAGTTCTTGCGAAGGTCGCGCAGCGACGTGTCGAAGGCGGCATCGAGCAGGACCGGCGCGACAAAAAGGGCAAGGGCGAGGTCCGGCTCCAGCGTCCAGGAGGGGCTCGACGGCACGAAGGCGATCAGCGCGCCGCCGATGGCGAGAAAGGTCGGGTAGGGCACCTTGATCCGCCGCGCCAGCGCCGATAAGCCGACCGCGCCGAGCAGCAACACAATGATCCATTCGAATGTCGACACGATGATCCCCGAAGCCGATTTCAGCGGCGCCACAAGCTAGCACCAATCCGGCCGTATGATCGATAGTGCGGCTTCAAGGCCAGAGCTTAACCAAGAGCTTAACATCGACGACAAGGCTCGACTGCAACGCATGCGTTTTCTCATTCAACTGATCGGCGCCGGACTGCTCTATGCGCTCTCGTTCGCCCCGGCCGATGCCGTGACCGGCGGCGAGCCGGTGGCTGTGACGCAGGTCGATGTCGCGCCCTGCCTCGCCGCGACCGCAGCCGATGACATGGACAAGGCCGCCACGGCCTGCGCCGAAGTGATCGACAACGAGAAGACGACGAAGGGCGATCTGATCAAGGCTCTGATCGCGCGCGGTGCGCTCTATGCGCGGCACGATCAGGTCGACCATGCCATCGCCGACGACAGCCGTGCTCTTCTGCTCGATCCCGGCCTTGCCGACGTCTTCAATGCGCGCGGCGAACTCTGGCTGAAGAAGGGTGACAAGCCGAAGGCGGTGCAGGATTTCGGCGCAGCGCTCAGGATCGATCCGAACCACGAGAAGGCCAAAGCCAATCACAAGGCGATGGCGCGCGAGATCGAGCGGATCGGCGCGCAGATGGCGGTCGCCGGCAAGCCCAGCTTCAATTGCGGGCGAGCGCGTCGGGCGGTGGAACGGGCGATCTGCGGCAATCGCGAACTCGCCGATCTCGATCGCGAGGTCTTTGCCTCCAATGCCCGTGCGATCCGGGAGGCGCGCAATGCGGCCGAGGCCAAAGCGCTCCAGCGCGAGCAGGACGAGTTCATCGCGCGCCGCAATGCCGATTTCGGCCGGCCGGGATACGATCTGAAGAAGGCGATGCAGCAGCGCTTGCAGCGGCTGAACGGTGTGGATGGATATTGAGACTTTCGCCTCTCCCCGCAAGCGGCAGGGCAATCGCATTTGAATATTGCGGGGGTCGTCATGCCCGGGCTTGTCCCGGGCATCCACGTTCTTTGCGCCGTGTGGAAAGGCGTGGATGGCCGGGACAAGCCCGGCCATGACGCTGTGGAGACAGCCGGTGCCCTAGCCACATCTCATATGCGATAGTCCTGCCCAAGCAGGGCGAGGGAGAGCCGGCAGCGCTCCGTCCCTCCCAGGCCCGGTTTGAACCCATCGCTTGCCAGCTGCGACAACGGTGAGAACCCGACGTCACGGAGCCCTATGTCATGTGCGGCACTCACGCCTCCGCGCAAGCGCTTTCGCCTGCCAAAATCTCGCTTCGCGCCCTCTTTCTCGGCGCGGCCATGAGTTTCGTTCTCGCGGCTCCCGCCGCGGCGAGCACCGAGTGCGTGCTGGGAAGCAAGGCCACCCCGGCCGAGTTGATCTCCGCGTGCAGCGCCATCATCGACCAGACCGCCAATTCGGCCGCCGAACGCAGCGCGGCCCTCGTCGTCCGCGCCGAAGCCAATGCGCAGACCCTTGGAGGCCAGTCGCAGGCGCTGCGGGATCTCGACCGCGCCATCGCGCTCGACGGCAAGAACGCGAAGGCCTGGCGCGTGCGTGGCGACCTCCTGCGCGAGGCCGGCGGCGACCTCAATCGCGCCGCGGCGGATCTGACCAAGGCGATCGAGCTCGACCCGCAGGATGCCGAAGCTTACGAGCTGCGCGGCGTCGTCTACACCAATCAGCGCCGCCTCGACCGCGCGCTCGCCGATTACGACCAGGCGATCAAGCTGAAGCCGGACGATGCGCAAGCCTGGTCCGACCGCGGTGTGGCCTATTATCTCGGCGGCGACAACGAGAAGGCGATCAGAAATTTCGACGAGGCGCTGCGGCTCGATCCCAACCGCGCGCGTACCTACACCAATCGCGGCGCGGCCTACAAGAAGCTCGGCCAGCTCGACAAGGCGGTCGCCGACGACGGCGAGGCGATCAGGCTCGACCCGAAGGTGCCGGAATATTACGACAACCGCGGCCTGACCTATGCTGCGATGGGCGAGTACGACAAGGCGATTGCCGATTACGACCAGGCGATCCGGCGGGAGCAGCGCGCCAACTTCCTGACCAACCGCGGCGATTCCTACCAGTTCAAGGGCGAGCTCGGGGCGGCGCTGAGCGACTACGAGGCTGCGCTCAAGCTCGATCCGAATTTCGCGAAGACCTACAATAACCGCGCGGTGCTCCACAAGAAGATGGGCGAGCGCAAGAAGGCGCTGGCCGATTATGAGACGGCGCTGAAGCTGGATCCTGGCAACGAGAATGCAGCGAACGGCCGCCGCAGCATGATTGCCGAGATCGCCAGGTTCGGCGCGGCGTCGCCGGGCCCAATGCATGCGCGCTCGGCCGACGATAGCGGTCCTTCGTTCAATTGCGCCACCGCCAAGCGCGAGGTCGAGAAAGTGATCTGCGCCGATCCGCAGCTCGGCGTGCTCGACCGTCAGATCGCCGAGACCTATGAACGTGTGCTGAGGGCTTCCAAAGGACGTTCCGCTAGCGACCTGCGCAAGACCCAGCGCGAGTTCCTCACGACGCGCAATGCGAGCTTCCGCCGCCCCGGATACGATCTGAAGAAGATCATGCAGGACCGCTTGCAGCGGCTGAACGCGATGGAGAGCTGAAAGGCGAAGGAGCTGAAGCCTTGCGGCTGGCTCGTAACCTCTCCCGCCTGCGGGAGAGGTCGACGCGCTCGGAGAGCGCGGCGGGTGAGGGCTCTCTCCTCTTGGGGACCTCATGAATCTTGTACGATCCCAACGCGGAGACACCCCCAACCCCAACCTCCCCCCGCAAGCGGGAGAGGGAGCCGACTGCCGATGCCGCGCAAGCTTCACACCTCTCCGCCAAAAAAACCCATCCTTTTCAACTTGAACCGCGGCCCGTTCCCGGGAAAATAGCTCCAAACAAGGCCGGCAATTGATCCTGGTCATGGCGGGGCGCCTGTCCTGCCACAAGGGTCGGAGCCGGGCGAATAAAGGGAACGGGAGCGCGGGAATGAATATCCAGGGCAAAAGCCGTTATCACGAGGTCCACGCGCGTTCGCTGGCGGATCCGGAAGGGTTCTGGGCCGAGGCGGCCAAAGAGATCGACTGGATCGAACCTGCAACGAAGATCTTCGATCCCTCGCAAGGAACCTACGGCCGCTGGTTTGCCGGCGGCGTCGTCAACACCTGCTACAACGCCCTTGACCGCCACGTCGAACGCGGCCGCGCCGACCAGGTCGCACTGATCCATGATTCGCCGCTGACGGGCTCGGTCACCAAGCTCACCTATGCCGAACTGCTGAACGAGGTCCAGGCGCTCGCCGCAATCATGCAGGATTTCGGTGTCGCCAAAGGCGATCGTGTCATCCTCTATATGCCGATGGTGCCGGAGGCGGTGGTCGCGATGCTCGCCTGCGCGCGGCTCGGTGCGGTGCACTCGGTGGTGTTCGGCGGCTTTGCCGCGAAAGAGCTTGCCACCCGCATCGACGATGCGCAGCCCAAGCTGATCCTGTCCGCCAGCTGCGGCATCGAGCCCGGCCGCATCGTGCAGTACAAGCCGCTGCTCGACGAGGCGATCAAGCTTGCCAGCAGCAAGCCGAAAGCCTGCATCGTGCTGCAGCGTCCGCAGCTCACCTGCGAGATGACGCCGAGCCGCGATTACGACTGGGCCAGCCTGCGGCGCAAGGCGCTGAACGACGGCAAGCGCGCGGCTTGCGTGCCTGTCGCCGCGACAGACCCGCTCTACATCCTCTATACCTCGGGCACAACAGGCGTGCCGAAGGGCGTCGTGCGCGACAACGGCGGGCATCTCGTCGCGGTGAAATGGTCGATGTTCAACCTCTACGGCGTCAAGCCGGGCGAGGTCTGGTGGTGCGGTTCCGACATCGGCTGGGTGGTCGGCCACAGCTACATCGTCTACGGCCCGCTGCTGCACGGCGCGACCACGATCATGTACGAGGGCAAGCCGGTCGGCACGCCCGACGCCGGCGCGTTCTGGCGCGTGATTTCCGAGCACAAGGCGGTGGCCTTCTTCACCGCGCCGACGGCCTTTCGCGCCATCCGCAAGGAAGACCCGGAAGGGAAATTCATCCGGCAGTACGACCTCTCCAAATTCCGCACGCTGTTCCTCGCCGGCGAGCGTGCCGATCCGCCGACCGTGGAATGGGCGGAGCAGCAGCTGAAGGTCCCGGTGATCGACCATTGGTGGCAGACCGAGACCGGCTGGTGCATCGCCGGCAACCCGGTCGGCCTCGGCATGTTGCCGGTGAAGCACGGCTCGCCGACGGTGCCGATGCCGGGCTATCAAGTCGATGTCGTCGACGAAGCGACAAAGCCGGTCGGCCCCAACACCATGGGCTCGATCGTCATCAAGCTGCCGATGCCGCCGGGCTGCCTGCCCACGCTGTGGAACCAGGACGCGCGCTTCAAGGAGGCGTACCTGAGCGAATTCCCCGGCTATTACAAAACCTCCGACGCCGGCTACAAGGACGAGGACGGCTATGTCTTCGTGATGGGCCGCACCGACGACATCATCAACGTCGCCGGCCATCGCCTCTCCACCGGCGGCATGGAGGAAATCCTGGCCTCGCATCCCGATGTCGCCGAATGCGCCGTGCTCGGCGTCAAGGATGCGATCAAGGGCGAGGTGCCCTGCGGCTTCCTGGTGCTGAAGGCAGGCGTGAAGCGCCCGCCGGCCGAGATCGAGAAGGAGATCATCGCGCTGGTGCGCGACAAGCTCGGCCCGGTCGCCGCGTTCAAGCTCGCCATCACCGTCGGCCGCCTGCCCAAGACGCGCTCCGGAAAGATCCTGCGCGGCACCATCAAGAAGATCGCCGAGGGCGAATCCTGGACAATGCCGGCGACGATCGAGGATCCCAAGGCACTCGAGGAGATCGGAGAGGCGCTGAAGGGACGGATGTGAGGCGAAGCGTCATCCCGGGGCGGGAAGGGCGTTGCTTCACCGCTCTCCACTGTCATCGCTGCCTGTGCGGGGAACGACAGCGAGCGTGGAACGGCGTCCAGGGACTTACAATCTCCGCATTCCGCGCTAAACAGGGCCGGCCGATAGGGAACCTCGTATGCCACTTGCCGCCGCGCCACGCCTGCTGACCGCCTTAGCTCTCGCCGTCGCTCTTTCCGCGTGCTCGGCGCGCTACCAGAATCCGGTGGCGGCGGGCGGCGACGACGACGATGCGGTCTGCCAGAGCCGGGGATATGCGCAGGGCTCGCCGGAATACGTGGCCTGCCGCAAGGACCGCGACGTCCAGCGCAATGCCGCCACCGCGCGCGCCGACCGCCGCCAGCGCGATCTCGGCGAGTACATGCTGAACAACCCCGTGCGGCCGTAAAGATAGCGCTCCCCGCCTTCTACGTCATTGCGCGCTGCGCTTGCAGTGACGGGATGGCTGAAGTTCTCTCGCGACAATCGAGCAAAAAACGCGGCAGTTTTTCCTGCCGCGTCTTGCCTGATGCATAATCGCGAACGAAGTGCGGAGCCTTACTCCTCCTCGTCCTCGTGCTTCTTGCCGCCGAGCGTCTTCAGCTTGGCGAACACGGCGTCGACGTTGAGGTCGTCACTGGACTTCTCCGCGGGCTCGTACTCGTCCTTGCGGGTGGTCTCGGAGGCCGGCAGCAGGGTGGCGCCGCCATAGGCTGCGTCGATCGGCTTCTCCTTCGCCGCGCGCTGCACCTCGAAATCGAGCTCGATCTGCGAGCACAGACCGAGCGTGACCGGGTCGATCGGGGTCAGCGCCGAGGTGTTCCAGTGGGTACGGTCGCGCACGCTCGCGATCGTGCTCTTGGTGGTGCCGACCAGGCGCATGATCTGGGCGTCCTTGAGCTCCGCATGGTTGCGCAGCAGCCAGAGGATGGCGCTCGGGCGCTCATGGCGGCGCGAGACCGGGGTGTAACGCGGGCCCTTGCGCTTGGGCTGGGGCGGCAGCACCACCTTGCTCTCCTGGAGGCGGAGCCGGTAGTCCGGGTTCTTCTCGCCCTTCTCGATTTCCTCGCGGGTCAGCTGGCCATTGGAGAGGGGATCCATGCCCTTGATGCCCTGGGCGGCGTCGCCGTCGGCGATGGCGCGCACCTCGAGGGGATGCATCTTGGTGAAATCGGCGACCTGGTCGAAGGTCAGCGCGGTGTTGTCGAGCAGCCAAACGGCGGTCGCCTTGGGCATCAGAGGTGCGTTGCTCATGGCAAATCTCCTTTGTGCTTCGCCCACCCCTCTGGAGGCGAAACCGGTGGTCATCAGCGATGACAGGGAATTCGCGCTATATAAGCCCGGAGGGGGTAGCCATGCAATGGTTCTGCTATAGATAGTGCCTTGACACCGCCCGAAAGGGGGCCCAATTCCCTTTGAACCGCTGTAAGGTTCAAGCCGACAGTTTTAAGCCAAATTCCCATCCATCGACCGCCCCGGCAGAACGCGAACGGGTGATTCGGTCCCGAGATCGCTCAATGTCAGCCAAACCAGACCTCAAGATCGTGCTTTGTTCTCCCCGCGGCTTCTGTGCCGGGGTGGTCCGGGCGATCGACACCGTCGAACGGGCGCTCGATAAGTACGGCGCCCCCGTCTATGTTCGCCATGAGATTGTGCACAACAAGTACGTCGTCGATGGGTTGAAGAAGAAGGGCGCCATCTTCGTCGAGGAGCTCGCAGAAATCCCGGAGAATACCACCGCCCCGGTGGTGTTCTCGGCCCACGGCGTGCCGAAGTCGGTTCCGGCCGACGCCCAGTCCCGCAACCTGTTCTCGCTGGATGCGACTTGCCCGCTGGTGACGAAGGTGCATCGCGAGGCCGCGATCCACTTCAAGCGCGGCCGCGAGATCTTCCTGATCGGCCATTCCCACCATCCCGAGGTGGTCGGCACGCTCGGCCAGCTGCCGCCGGGTGCCGTGACCCTGATCGAGACCGCCGAGGACGCCAAGACCATCACGCCGAAGGACCCCAACAACCTCGCCTTCGTGACCCAGACCACGCTGTCGATCGACGACACCGCGGAGATCGTCGCGCTGCTCAAGGAACGCTTCCCCAACATCAACGGGCCGCACAAGGAAGACATCTGCTACGCCACCACCAACCGCCAGCTCGCCGTGAAGAAGGTGGCGCCGGTGGTGGACGCGCTCATCGTGGTCGGTGCTCCCAACTCGTCGAACTCGCAGCGCCTGCGCGAGGTTGCCGAGCGCGAGGGCTGCAAGATCGCGGTGCTGGCGCAGCGCGCCACCGACATCGACTGGGGCAGGTTCGGCAACATCAAGAGCCTCGGCATCACCGCGGGCGCGTCCGCGCCCGAGGTGATCGTCGAGGAAATCATGGACGCCTTCGCCGAGCGCTACACGCTGCACGTGGAGACGGTCTCGGCCGCGGAAGAGAACGAGTTCTTCCCGTTGCCGCGTCAGGTGCGCCCCGAAGCCGCCGCCGAGTAGACCTTTATGGCGGTCTACACCGACGTCGCCGCCGACGAGCTTGCGGATTTCCTGGAGCAATACGATCTCGGCGAATTGCTCTCCTACAAGGGCATCGCCGAGGGCGTCGAAAATTCCAACTTCCTGCTGCACACGAGCAAAGGCTCGTTCATCCTCACGCTGTACGAAAAGCGCGTGGCGAAGAACGATCTGCCGTTCTTCCTCGGACTGATGACGCACCTCGCCGAGCACGGCGTCAATTGTCCGCTGCCCGTGAGGGGACGCGACGGCGAGGCCTTGCGCGAGCTCGCAGGCCGGCCCGCCGCGATCATCACCTTTCTCGAAGGCATCTGGCCGCGCAAGCCGAACGCGACCCATTGCGCCGGCGTCGGCGAGGGGCTGGCCCGGATGCATCTGGCCGGCGCCAATTTCGCGGTTCGGCGCGCCAATGCACTCTCGGTCGCCGGCTGGCGGCCGCTGTTCGATGCGGCTTCGAATCGTGCGGACGAGGTGCAGCCGGGGCTGCGCGCCTTCCTCGCCGCCGAGCTCGACTATCTCTCCAGCGGGGTCTGGCCGAGCAACCTGCCCGAAGGCGTGATCCACGCCGACCTTTTCAACGACAACGTCTTTTTCCTCGGCGACAAGCTCTCGGGGATCATCGACTTCACCTTCGCCTGCAACGACATGCTGGCCTATGACGTCGCGATCTGCCTCAACGCCTGGTGCTTCGAGCCGGATCATTCCTTCAACGTCACCAAGGCGCGTGCCTTCCTCAACGCCTATGGCCGGGTGCGCAAGCTGAGCGAAGCCGAAGAGGCCGCGCTGCCGCTCTTGGCGCGGGGCGCGGCGATCCGCTTCCTGCTGACGCGGCTGGTCGACTGGCTCAACGTGCCCGCAGGCGCGCTGGTCAAGCCGAAGGATCCCTTGGAGTATTTCCGTAAGCTGCGCTTCCACCAAAGCGTGACGAGCGTGCGTGACTACGGGCTTATGCCGTCGGGACTGGTGGCGTGAGCGAGCTTCCCAAGGTGACGATCTACACCGACGGCGCCTGCTCGGGAAATCCCGGGCCGGGCGGCTGGGGCGCGATCCTGAAGTTCGGCGACAAGGAGAAGGAGCTGAACGGCGGCCAGCCGCACACCACCAACAACCAGATGGAATTGATGGCGGCGATCTCGGCACTCGAAGCGCTGAAGCGGCCGTGCACGGTCGACCTCTACACCGACAGCCAGTATGTCCGGCAGGGCATCACCGGCTGGATCTTCGGCTGGAAGCGCAACGGCTGGCGCACCGCCGACAAGAAGCCGGTGAAGAATGTCGAGCTATGGCAGCGCCTCGACGCATCGCTGAAGCAGCACGAGGTCCGCTGGCACTGGGTCAAGGGCCACGCCGGCCACCCCGAGAACGAGCGCGCCGACCAGCTGGCGCGCGATGGGATCGTCATGGCGCGGTTGCAGCAGCGGGTGAGGGAGTAGGGGGCGGCGTCGTCGCTCCGCCCCGAACTGTCATCACCCGCGAAGGCGGGTGATCCAGTATTCCAGAGGCGGTTGTGATTGAGCCGAGAGGCCGCGGCGTACTGGATGCCCCGGTCAAGCCGGGGCATGACAGCGTCTGTTGTCGCGAAGCGCTTACAGCTGCCCAAGCAGCGTATCGCCGCCGGAGACCTCGACCTTGCCGGGCATCGCCTCGAGGTTCAGCTTCTTGACCACGCCGTCCTCGATCAGCATCGAATAGCGCTTGGAGCGGATGCCGAGGCCGTTGGCGGAGGCGTCCAGCTCCATGCCGATCGCCTTGGTGAAGTCGGCATTGCCGTCGGCGAGGAAGACGGCCTCGTCGCGCTGGTCGGTGTCGCGCTTCCAGGCGTTCATGACGAAGGCGTCGTTGACGGAGACGATGGCGATGGTGTCGACACCCTTGTCCTTCATGGCATAGGCGTTGAGGAAGATGCTCGGCAGATGCATCTTGTGGCAGGTGCCGGTATAGGCGCCGGGCACCGCGAACAGCGCCACCTTCTTGCCCTTGAAGATGTCGTCGGTGGTCTTCACCTGCGGGCCTTCCGCCGTCATCACGCGGAATTTCGCCTCGGGCAGCTTGTCGCCAATCTGGATCGCCATCGTCAGTCTCCCTGAAAATCGGTCCCGCTTTTTAGACCGGGCGGCGGGCCTGCACAATATTGCCGGTGGCGGAAGCGGCGAGGATGGCGGCCGTTCACCGTGATGTCATCAGCCGGCAAAACCGCCGCCGTCGAGGAAGGCCTGCTCCTCCTCGGTGGTGTCGCGGCCGAGGAGACGGTTGCGGTGGGGAAAGCGGCCGAACCGCGCGATGATGTCGGCGTGGTCGCGCGCGTATTTCAGGCTTTCGGCATTGTCGGTGTTTTGAAACAGCGCGACGCAGTGCAACTGGTCGGCCAGGTGCTCGGAATGCATGAAGGGCAAATAGAGGAATTCGAGCAGGAGGGGATCGACCCTGCGATCGACGCCGCGCGCGATGGCGCGGCGGGCGACGTCGCGCGTCTGTGCGTCGCTGGCAAAGGCCTGCGGTGTGCCGCGAAACATGTTGCGGGGAAACTGGTCGAGCAAGATGACGAGTGCGAGCGCGCCGTCGTCGCTCGCCTCCCATGACGCCAGCTCGCCGGCGGCCGCCCTCTGCCACAGCGAGAGAAAGCGGCGTCGTATCTCCGCATCGAAAGCATCGCTGCGCTCGTACCAGCGTTCGCGCCCGGCCTCTCGCCAGAAGGCGAGAACGCCTGATGGCGTGATGTCGCGGGCGTCAGCCATGAACGGAGGCGCGCCTTACGCCGCCTCCGCCTTCTTCTCGTCGCGCAGCTGCCGACGCAGGATCTTGCCGACATTGGTCTTCGGCAGGTCGTTGCGGAATTCGACGTGCTTGGGCACCTTGTAGCCGGTGAGCTGGTCGTGACAGAACTTGATCACGGCATCCGCCGTGAGGTTCGGGTCCTTCTTCACCACGAAGGCCTTCACCGCTTCGCCCGACTTGGAATCGGGGATGCCGATCACGGCGCATTCGAGCACGCCCGGATGGCTCGCGATGACTTCCTCGACCTCGTTCGGATAGACGTTGAAGCCGGAGACCAGGATCATGTCCTTCTTGCGGTCGACGATCTTGATATAGCCCCTCTCGTCCATCACGCCGATGTCGCCGGTGCGGAAATAGCCGTCCGCGGTCATCACCTTGGCGGTCTCCTCCGGCCTGTTCCAGTAGCCCGACATCACCTGCGGACCCTTGGCGCAGATCTCGCCCGCCTGTCCGAGCGGGACCTCGTTGCCCTCGTCGTCCCGGATCGAGATGTAAGTCGACGGCACGGGGATGCCGATCGAGCCGGCGAACTCGGTCGCCGTCGGCGGATTGCAGGTCAGGACAGGCGAGGTCTCCGACAGGCCGTAGCCCTCGGCAATGCTGCAGCCCGTGATGTTCTTCCATTGCTCGGCAACGGGGCGCTGCACCGCCATGCCGCCGCCGTTCGAGATCTTCAGCTTGGAGAAGTCGAGCTTCTTGAAGTCGGGATGGTTCATCAAGGCGTTGTAGAGCGTATTCACCGCCGGGAAGGTGTTGACCTGGTATTTCGCCAGCTCCTTGATGAAGCCGGGAATGTCGCGCGGGTTCGGGATCAGCAGGTTGCAGCCGCCGGCGCGCACTGCGAGCAGATAACAGGCCGTCAGCGCGAAGATGTGATAGAGCGGCAGCGCGCAGACGATCATCAGCTGCTCGACATGTGGCGGCGCGGCGAGCGCCGGCTGCAGCCACGCATCGTTCTGCAAGACGTTGGCGACGATGTTGCGGTGGAGCAGGGTGGCGCCCTTGGAGACGCCGGTGGTGCCGCCGGTATATTGCAGGAAGGCGACGTCGCCCGGCGACAGCTTCGGCTTGTTGAACGTCATGCCGCGGCCGGCGGATAGTGCGTCGTTGAAAGAGACCGAGCCTGGCAGCGACCAGGCCGGTACCATCTTCTTGACCCGGCGGACGACGAGGTTGACGATCACGCCCTTGAAGCCGAGCAGGTCGCCCATGCTGGCGACGATGACGTGCTTCACCTGCGTCCTCGCGATCACCTGCTCGACCGTATGAGCGAAGTTCTCCAGCACGATGATGGCTTCGGCGCCCGAATCCTTCAACTGGTGCTCGAGCTCGCGCGGCGTATAGAGCGGGTTGACGTTGACCACCGCGAAACCGGCGCGCAGCACGGCGGCTGTCGCGACCGGGTATTGCAGCACGTTCGGCATCATGATGGCGATACGCGCGCCGCGCTGCAGCCCGCGGCCCTGCAAGTAAGCGGCAAGCGCGACCGACATCTGGTCGAGGTCGCGATAGCTGATCGACTTGTCCATGCAGATGAATGCCTTGCGGTCGGCGAACTTGGTGAAGCTCTCCTCCAGCAGGTCGACCAGCGATGCGTATTGCGTCGGCTCGATATCGGCAGGCACGCCGGGCGGATATTGCTTGAGCCAGATGCGCTCCATGGAAGACTCCCCTCATTGACCAGGGCCCGTTGTTCTCGGGCTTGCCTCGTTGTCGCCAGTATCCAGCTTGCCGGAACGGGTGGCAAGCCGTCGTGGCTTAGGGCAAAGGTCGCAGCGTCGCTACTGGAATCGTCGCAAAACGGTGCTGCCGCAGGTGCGAAGCGGGGCTGCGGTTTCGTGCCGAGCGGCGTTAACTGTTGTTGGCTGGCTTGGCCGCGGCGGGAGGCTTCGTCGCGGCGGGGGTCGTCGCTGCCTTGGGCTTGGCGGGCTTCGCCGCCTGATCGCCGCCGGCCGAAGGCTTCTCGGCGGGCTTCGCCACCGCATCCGGCTTGGTCGCGGCATGCTTGGCGCCAGCCGGCTTGGTTGCGGCCGGTTGGGGCGTGGCCGGCTTGGCCGCCTTGCCGTCAGTCGGCTTGGCATCCGGCTTGGCCGCCGCGGTCTTGGTGTCCTTGGGCTTATCGGCCGGCTTGTCGGCGGCGTCTGGCTTCTTGGCGACGCGCGGCTTCTTGGCGCGCGGCTTGGACGCGGCCTGCTGGTCGGCATCGGCTGCCACAGCAGCAATCAGGGCGGTGCCGGTGCGGGTCGGGCCGGTATAGACCAGCACGGGCTCGGTCGGCGCCGCAGCCGAGGCCATCAGCTCGGAAGCTTTCATCAGCGGCGGCTGCAGGCCTGCCGTGAAGAAGGTGAACTGGGCCGCGCCGCCGGTGGCGGAGCCCGATCCGGTCGCGCCGCCACTGGCCGCAATCAGCGCATCGTCGTCGTCGCTGGCCGGCCGCTTGCGGTTGGGTCCGCACATCTCGTCGCGCAGGTTCGGCGGCGTGGCATCGACCGGCACGAGATTGTCGACCGTGCCGAGCGAGGGGCGCAGCCAGGTGAGGTTGTCCGGAGCGAAGCCACGCTCCAGCAGCTGCGCCGCCTTCACCGCGCGTGCCGTGCCGGAGTTTGCACCGAGCACCACCGCGATCAGCCGGCGGCCGTTGCGCGTGGCCGAGGCGACGAGGTTGTAGCCGGAGGCGCAGATGAAGCCGGTCTTGAACCCGTCGGCGCCGGGATAGCGGCCGATCAGCTTGTTGAAATTGCCGGTGACGCGCTTGCCGAAGCGGATCGCCGGGATATGCATGTAGTACTCGTATTCCGGCAGGTCGCGCAGGAAAGACCGCGCCAAGATGCCGAGGTCGCGCGCAGAGGTGATCTGGCCCTCGGCGGGCAGGCCGTTTGGATTTACATAGCTCGTCTGCGCCATGCCGAGCTTCCTCGCGGTGTCGTTCATCACCGCGGAGAAGCCGTCGACCGAGCCGCTGACGCCTTCGGCGAGCACCACGGCCATGTCGTTCGCCGACTTGACCATCATCATCTTCAGCGCGTTGTCGACGGTCACTTGGGTTCCCGGGCGGAACCCCATCTTCGATGGCGATTGCGAGGCCGCGGTCGGCGACACCGTGAGCAGCGTGTCGAGCGTCAGCCTGCCGTCCTTGACCGCCTTCAGCGTCACATAGGCGGTCATGATCTTGGTGACGGAGGCCGGATACCAGGGAAGGGTCGCGTTTTCGGCCTGCAACACCTTGCCGCTGTCGGCCTCGATCAGCAGCAGCGCTTCGGCACTCGCCGTGCGCGGCGCGAGCATCGCGGCACAGGCGAGCATCGCAGCGAACAGGTTGAACAGGGATTTGCGAAGCAGCGGGCGAAGGGCGTGCACTATCCGATTCCGGTCCTTGGAGATCCGCCTGATAGGGCCGGTTCTCGTGATCTGATTGTCGGTTCTGAAATCCAGCGCCGCCGCTTGCGGCGTCGCAAACCTATACCGGCTGGTGCGTCGAGAATAGGGGGATCGGCGCGGTATTCCGCAACGAAGTAGGCCGAATTTCGACGGTCCTCTCGGGACTTGCTAGGGGGATTTGACAGCTGTCGAGGCAGCCTCGGCGGCCGTCACGCTGGCCCGTGCGTTCTCCTGCACCATGAACTGGGCCTTGGCCATCTCGGCAAAATGGCCGCCTTTGGCCACGAGTTCATCGAAAGTTCCGGTTTCGATCACCCGTCCATTCTCGAACACCAGGACCCGCGTGGCGTTGCGGATGGTGGAGAGGCGATGGGCGATCACGAAGGTGGTGCGGCCCCTCATCACTTCGTCGAGAGCGGCGTTCACCTTGACCTCGGTGACCGCGTCGAGCGCGGAGGTCGCCTCGTCCAGGATCAGGATCGGCGGGTCCTTCAGCAGGGCGCGGGCGATCGAGAGCCGCTGCCGTTCGCCGCCGGAGAGCATGCGGCCGCGCTCGCCGGCATTGGTCTCGAAACCGCCGCTGCGCTCGATGAACTCCAGCGCCTGCGCGCGTTCCGCCGCCTTACGCATCTCGGCCTCGGTCGCATCCGGCTTGCCGACGCGCAAGTTCTCCGCGATCGAGCGGTTGAACAGCAGCGCTTCCTGGAACACGACACCGATGTTCCGCCGCAGCGAGGTCAACGTGACGCCGCGCACGTCCATGCCGTCGATCTTGATGACGCCGGATTGCGGATCGAAGGCCCGGTGCAGGAGCGCAATCGCGGTGGACTTGCCGGCCCCGGTCGGGCCGACCAGCGCAATGGTCTGGCCCGGCAGCGCGGTGAAGGTGAGGTCCTCGATCGCCGGCCGCTTGCCGTCATAGGAGAACGTGACGTCGTTGAACTCGACGAGGCCCGACAGCCTGCCGGCATCGATTGCGTCCGGCCGGTCGTGCACCGCGGGCACGGCGTCGAGCACATTGAAGAACTCGCGCAGCCGCGGAGCTTCCATGAACACGTTGTTGATGAAGCTGACCACCTGCTCGAGCTTCTGGATCAGCAGCGTCGCGAAGCTCACGAACATCACGATCTCGCCGACCGAGGTCAGGCCCTGGTCGTGCAACGCGATGCCGAGGGTGAAGATCGCGAGCACCGTGATGGTGGTGGAGGCGCGCGTGATCACCGTGACCAGCGCCCACCACGACAACACCGGCATCTGCGCGGCCAGCAGCTCGTCGGCGACCGAGCGCAGCCCTTTGACCTCGGATTCGACGCGCACGAAGCTCTGCACCAGCGCGACGTTGCCGAGCGCATCAGACGCGCGCGCGGAGAGCTCGCTGTAGTGCTCCTCGACCGCCATCTGCATGCCGAAGGTCCTGCGCACCACGAAGGTGGTCAGCGCCGTGAACACGATGCAGAGCACGAACAAGAGGATCGCCAGCCGCCAGTTCAGGTAGAGCGACAACGGCAGCAGCACGACGACCGACAGGATCGCGGCAAAATGCTCGCGGAAGAAGCCGACCCACAGCCGCCACAGCGCGTCGGTGCCATTGAGCATGACCTTCATCAACCGGCCGGAATGGGTGCCGGAGTGGAAGGTCAACGGTAGCTGCAGGATGTGCTCGAAATAGTCGGTCAGCACCGCCTGGCGCTGGCGATGCGAGAGGCGGTCGGCCTGCAAAGCCACGATCGCGCTGCAGACGATGGTGAACAGCCCGAACGCGACCCAGGCGACCAGGAACGGCCAGGCCGAGCTCGAGCCGGCCACGGTCTTGCCCGAGAGCACGTCGACGATCCGGCCGAACAGCACGGGCTCGGCGAACTGCGATCCCGCCAGCAGGAGGTTGGCGACCGCGAGCAGCCAGCCCAGCCGCGCCTCCTTGCCGAGCAGCTCGAGAACGCGGGTGTAGAGACGGAGGAGGGACATGGAGGCGAGGGACTCGGCGAAGACGGAGTCCACATTCTAAGCCGGGACCGCCGCGAGATACAGCGCAAGCTTTCAGTTTTGCTCAGTTGATCAGCCGCTCTGCCGGCGGCGGCAGGTACTGGTCGTCGAAAACGTCGCGAGCCGTCGGCCGTTTGCGGAATTTGAAGTCCCGCGCGATCTGATCGATCGAACGTTCCAGGCGCGCCGGCTCGACGCCGCCGAGGCCGTTGCGCTTGACCTCCTCGGTCAGGATGTTGTCGGCAAGGACCGCGTGCAGGCGCTTCAGCTCCAAATTGCGGTCGCCGTCGTCGATGCGGCTCGCGGCCTCCTCCGCCGCACGCGCCGGCTCCCTCGCCGTCGCGATGATGCCCGCGATCAAGGCGCGAACGAAGCCTTTCACGGCATCCGGCTTCGCTGCGGCGAAGGCGGTGTTGGCCACCACGGCAAAGCCGTAGGCCTCACAGCCGTAGTCCGCATAGCGCAGCACGACGAGATCGGCTTCGGGTACGCCGCGATCGCGCAGGTTCACCGCCGAGAGATAGCTGAACCCGGCGACGGCATCGACCTGTCCTGCGGACAGGATCGGCTCGTGCACCGCGGCACTGATCTTGTGGAATTTGACGTGCGATGCCTTGATGCCGTTCTGCTGCGCCAGCGCCGGCCATAGCCGCATCGACAGATCGCCGTCGGCAACGCCGACGGTCTTGCCGTCGAGGTCGGGCAGGAGACGGATACCGCGGCTTTTGCGCGCGACGATCGCATAAGGCGCGCGGTCGAACAGCACGAACACGGCCTTGACTGGCGCCGCGTCGTCCTTGTCACGAAAGCGTATCAGCTCGTTGATGTCGACGAGCGCGAGCTCGCTGTCGCCTTTGGCGAGCCGTGCGAGCGCCTCCGGCGATCCGCTCGCGCTGTTGAAGGACACGTTGAGATGCTCGGCGCCGAACCTGCCGTCCTTCGCCGCAAGGAAGAATGGCGCCATGCTCGCATCGATGGGACGGTCGAAGGTGAAATGGATGGCAGTCGAGGGAGTGTCGCTCCCGGCCGCAATGGCTTCGCGCACCGTCGATAGGGCGAACGCGATTGCAAGGGCCAGCAGCCACTGAAGGGCGATCGTCTTGAATCCGGACATCGGTCGCGCCGGCCCCGCATTGTTATGGTTTCGTGACGCTTGGCAAGCGCCGGCCGCGACGAACGTGCGCGCGCCAACATGAACGGCGGATGAGCGGGCTTGCGGCATCGTTACGCAACCCCGTTCAGCCTGTGTTGGGGTGGGGGAACCTACTTAGGTGGTGAGTGTTTGACAGACATCAGCCTGTCGTCAGGCACAATCCGAGGTCCCAAGGAGGGTCCAGATCATGTTTGACAGCCTTTCGAAGTTCGTCGGCCGCAAGGCCGTTCTGGCCACGGCCGCCGTGGTGGCCCTGACTGCCGTTGCACCCAGCGCCTCTTACGCGGGCGGTCGTCATTGGCATCGCGGTGGCGGCGGCGCAGCTGCTGCAGCGATGTTCGGCCTGGCCGCGACCGGCCTCGCCATCGCAGCCAGCCGCAATGCCTACGCCTATGATCCGGGTCCGGTTTACTATTACGAGGGCGGCCCGGCCTATTACAGCGGCCCCGGCTATGGTCCCTATTATTACGACTCGGGCAACCGCTACACCTATGGCGGCTACAAGAACCCCTGCGCCCACGGCTATTCCGGCTACAGCTGCTATTAACCGATCGGGCATACGTCATCGGCGAACAGGCCGTCGCGCTTGCCGCGGCGGCTTGTTTTTTGCTTATATTGCCGCGTGTTAACACGCCGGCCATTTGTTTCGAGTAGTTTTGGGTACCATGAGTGATTCGCTTGAGCGGCTATATCTGGCTGTGCTCGCGGCCAGAGACCTTGATCCGGCAACATCGCGCACGGCCCGGCTGTTTCAGCGTGGGCCCTCACAGATGGCGAAGAAACTGGCCGAAGAAGCCATCGAGGTCGTCATCGATGCGGTCAATGGCGATAGCGAGGCCGTGATCCGGGAAAGCGCCGACCTGCTCTACAATCTCACCGTGCTGTGGGCTTCGGCCGGAGTACGCCCCGAGGACGTCTGGCGGGAAATGACGCGGCGGGAGGACATGCTCGGAATTGCCGAGAAACTGCCGAAGTCGCCGGCGAAATTGCCCAAAGTCGCATCACCGCGCATGGCCTCGCGGCGGCCTATTGTCGCGCTTGACGGCCGCGCCGCGCGCAAGCGCCACTAGAAGCGTCACAAATCGCTCAAAAACTGGCGATGGACAAATCCGTCCCATGGTGCTTCATCGCGGCGCCATGCTGAAACGAATGTACGACTGGTGCATCGACGCCGCCCACAAGCCCTATGCGCTCTGGATCATGGGCATCGTGTCCTTCGCCGAAAGCTCCTTCTTTCCGGTCCCGCCGGATGTGATGCTGATTCCGATGTCCCTGGCGCGGCCGCAGCGCGCCTGGTTCTATGCCGCGATCTGCACCGTGACCTCGGTGCTCGGCGGCGTCGTTGGCTACGCCATCGGCGCGCTGCTGTTCGACTCGGTCGGCCAGTGGCTGATCCAGGTCTACGGCCTCGCCGACAAGGTCGACGCCTTCCGCGCCTCCTATGCGGAATGGGGTGCGGTCATCATCCTGCTCAAAGGACTGACGCCGATCCCCTACAAGCTCGTCACCATCA
This sequence comes from Bradyrhizobium sp. CCBAU 45321, assembly GCF_028128975.1. Classification (NCBI taxonomy): domain Bacteria; kingdom Pseudomonadati; phylum Pseudomonadota; class Alphaproteobacteria; order Hyphomicrobiales; family Nitrobacteraceae; genus Bradyrhizobium; species Bradyrhizobium sp. CCBAU 45321. The sequence goes on along the minus strand of NZ_LFKZ01000130.1, from coordinate 118,444 downwards.
CCTCGGGCTTTGCCGGCTACAACATCCTCCTGTTCGTCCTGTGCTCGATCGTCGCGCGCGGCGGACGCTTCTTCGTCGTCGCGATCCTGCTCAACCGCTACGGCGACTGGATCCGGGTCAGGATCGAGCGGCATCTCGGATTGTGGGTCGCGCTCGGCGCGATCGTGCTGGTGCTCGGCTTCGTTATCGCCATCAAGCTGATCTAGAGCCGCAGCGCTTTGCCGCCGCGCCGGCTTCGGCTACGGTTGTCGTCATGATGGTTCGATCCGGCAATCCGGCGGCACGGCATGGGACGCTGATGTCGACAGCGCTGCTGCTGCTGCTCGCTGCCGGAGGGACGGCCCGGCCGCAATCCGCCCCGCCGGCGCTCGGCCTTCAGCAGCAGGGGGCGCAGGCCGGCCCGTCGCCATCGACGCCCGCTCCCTCGGCGCCGCCGGCGCGTGAGGAGAATCCCGGGCTGATCAACGAAATGGGCAAGCTGTTCGACAAGCTGCCTTCGATCCTGCCGCCGATTAAAAGCCCCAGTGAAACCATGGACGACCTGTCGCGGCTGGCCAAGCCCTCGACCATGGTGTCGGGGCGCGTGATCTGCCCGGTCTCTGCGAACGGCGCGCCCGACTGCAAGCAGGCGGCCGACCAGCTCTGCCAGGGCAAGGGCTACAAGGAAGGCAAGAGCCTGAACGCCGACTCCGCGGAAAAATGCTCGGCCAAGGTCCTGATCCCGGGCCGGCAACGTAAACCGGACGACTGCCGCACCGACACTTTCGTGACCAGCGCGCTGTGCCAGAACTGAAGGCCGGCGCGCGAGAACCAAGGAGCGCCCATGAGCCGCACGGAGCAGGACTTCCTCGGACAGCGTGAGATCGCCGACGACATCTATTACGGCGTCCAGACCATCCGGGGTAAGGAGAACTTCCACATCACCGGCATTCCGATGAACCAGGAGCCTTACTTCGTGAAGGCGCTTGGTTATGTCAAGAAGGCCGCCGCGATGGCCAATCGCGACCTCGGCGCGATCGATGCCAAGGTCGCGGACGCCATCATCCTCGGCTGCGACCGCGTCATCGCGGGCGACATGATGGATCAGTTCGTCACCGATTTCATCCAGGGCGGTGCCGGCACGTCGACCAACATGAACGCCAACGAGGTGATCGCGAACCTCGCGCTGGAATCGCTCGGCTTTGCCAAGGGCGACTACCAGCACGTCAGTCCGAACGATCACGTCAATTACGGCCAGTCGACCAACGACACCTATCCGACCGCCTTTCGGCTGGCCCTGATCCTGCGGCTCGAGAGCTACATGACCGCGTTGCGCCAGCTCCAGGAAGCCTTCTTCGCCAAGGGTCGCGAGTTCGACCGGGTCCTGAAGATGGGCCGCACGCATCTGCAGGACGCGGTGCCGATGTCGCTCGGCGCCGAATTCCGGGGCTGGGGCACCACGATCGGCGAGGAGGTCGACCGCATCTCGGAAGCGCGCGCGCTGCTGCGCGAGATCAATCTCGGCGCCACCGCGATCGGCACCTCCGTCACGGCGGCGATCGGTTATCCCAAGCTCGCCGTCAGGCACCTCAGCGCGCTCACCGGCGTCGATTTCATTCTCGCCGGCGATCTCGTCGAGGCGACCTCCGACACCGGCGCCTATGTGCAGCTCTCCGGCGTGCTGAAGCGCACGGCCAGCAAGCTGACGAAAATCTGCAACGACATCCGCCTGCTTGCCTCCGGTCCACGCGCGGGCTTGAACGAGATCAACCTGCCGCAGCTTCAGCCGGGCTCCTCGATCATGCCCGGCAAGGTCAATCCGGTCATTCCCGAAGTCGTCAACCAGACCAGCTTCCTCGTCATCGGCCTCGATACCACGGTGACGCTGGCGGCAAGCGCCGGCCAGCTCCAGCTCAACGTGATGGAGCCGGTGATCTCGTTCGCGCTGTTCTTCTCGATCCGCACCATGGAGCGTGCGGTCAACAGCCTGCGCGAGAATTGCGTCGTCGGCATCACCGCCAACGAGGAGCACACCCGCAACATGGTGCTGAACTCGCTCGGCATCGTCACGGTGTTGAAGCCGCTGCTCGGCTACAAGCAATGCGCCGAGATCGCGCGCGAAGGCTACAAGAGTGGCAAGTCGCTGCACCAGATCGTCGTGGCCGAACGCAAGCTGCTGACGCAGGAGAAGTGGGACGAGATGTTCTCGTTCGAGCGGCTGATCAACCCGGATCTGATCGGGTAGGCGGTCGCTGTCATTCCAGGGCGCGCGAAGCGCGAGCCCGGGATCCATTGCGCCGCGCGTGCTGACGCCCGACGGATTCTCTGATGCGCAATCGCGCATCATAGCTCGACGCTCCGCCTCGCCCCGGAATGACGGGTGAGGAATTCCGCTGCTTGGAATTGCGGCAATGGCCTCCGCTGCGGCGCCAAAACGCAATACTTGACAGTGGAAAGATTGCCTTGTTGGTATGGCTCCCAACTTCAACTTGACCGGCTGAGAGGATCGTACCGCAATGTCCATGCCTGCCTTGTTCAAGGGGCGCCTGTCGATCCCCGTGATCGGCTCGCCGCTCTTCATCATCTCGGTGCCCGATCTCGTGATCGCGCAGTGCAAGGCGGGTGTGGTCGGCTCGTTTCCGGCGCTGAATGCGCGGCCGCCGGAGCTGCTGGACGAATGGCTGGCGCGGATCACCGAAGAGCTCGCGGCCTATGACCGCGCCCATCCCGACAGGCCGTCGGCGCCGTTCGCGGTCAACCAGATCGTGCACAAGTCGAACAACCGGCTCGATCACGACATGCAGCTCTGCGCCAAGTACAAGGTGCCGATGATCATCTCCTCGCTCGGCGCCCGCGAGGAGCTGAACCAGGCCGTGCACGGCTGGGGCGGCATCGTCTTCCACGACGTGATCAACCAGAAGTTCGCGCACAAGGCGATCGAGAAGGGCGCCGACGGCCTGATCCTGGTCGCGGCCGGCGCCGGCGGCCATGCCGGCACCATCTCGCCGCTGGCCTTCGTGGCCGAGACGCGAAAATGGTTCGACGGTCCGATCGCGCTGTCGGGTGCGATCGGCAATGGCAAGGCGATCCGCGCCGCGCGTATCCTGGGGGCCGACTTCGCCTATATCGGTTCGGCCTTCATCGCGACCAAGGAGGCCAATGCGGTCGAGAAGTACAAGGAGATGATCGCGGGCTCGAGCGCCGACGACATCGTCTATTCCAATCTCTTCACCGGCGTGCACGGCAACTATCTGAAGCCCTCGATCCTGGCCGCAGGCATGGACCCCGAAAATCTGCCGACGTCCGATCCCTCCAAGATGAACTTCGGCACCGACGCCTCCGGCGAGCGCGCCAAGCCGAAGGCCTGGAAGGAGATCTGGGGAAGCGGCCAGGGCATCGGCAGCATCGACAAGGTCGTGCCGGCGGCCGAGCTGATCGCGCGCTTCAAGAAGGAATACGACGAAGCGATCGATCCGCCGTTGTGATCGCACCCAGATCGAGTGCTGCATGCCCCCCATCTACCGCGTCGACGGCAACGACGTCGTCACCAGCCCCGATGCAGCCGGCCCCTGGGACCGGCGCATGCAGCACGGCTCGGCACCGGCATCGCTGGTGACATGGGCGGCTGAGCGCATCCCTGCGGCGGTGCCGATGGATATCGCGCGCGTGACCATCGATCTGATGCGCCCGGTACCGGTGGCGCCGCTCACGATCGCGACCGAAATCTTGCGCGAGGGCCGCAAGATCCAGCTCTGCGGGATCAAGCTGCTCGCCGACGGCGTGCAGGTGGTCGGCGCCACCGTGCTCAAGATCAGGCGCCAGGCGCTGACGCTGCCCGACGAGGTCGAGGAACTTCCGGTCACGTTGCCTTCGCCGGAGGATTCGTTGGTCGAGGACGGTCACGCCGCCACCAGTCCGTTCGTGCGATCGGTCTCGATGCGCGCCGCGCGCGGCCGCTTCGGCCAGGCCGGCGCCGGCGCGATCTGGTTTCGCGTCGACCATCCGCTGATCGAAGGCGAGGCCGTCTCGCAGGCGATGCGCGCCGTGGTCGCCGCCGACTTCTCCAACGGCACCGCCTCGACGCTCGATTTCCGCGCCTGGACCTACATCAACGCCGACCTCACCGTGAGCTTTGCGCGCCAGCCGGTCGGCGAGTGGATTTTGCTCGACGGCGATTCCTGGATCGGCCCCGACGGCGCGGGCCTTGCGATGTCACGCCTCGCCGACCGCCAGGGCTATTTCGGCCGCGCGGTGCAGAGCCTCGTGATCGAGAAGCGGTGAGAGGCGCTATGTGCGATCAGCCGGGCGATGACACCGATAGTGTGAGAGCTATCTTGCGCATCGCGGGATTGAACGGCAGGCTTCCGCCGCCGCGGAAGGGATGCAAGGTCGTGTTCGACCAGGGCATCCTGCCAGTTCACACACCGTAGAAGATCTTGATCCCCCACAGCACCACGATGATGGCCGTGATCAACGTGATCGCGGCGACTGCACTTTCCAGGGAAGCGACTCTCATTTCACTCTCCGCTTCCCAGCCCCGTCAGCGGTCTAGTTGATTCCCTGATTCGCCGGCAATTGCGCGGGCGTCGCCGTCGCAGACTCCGTTGCGGGCTGTGGTGCCGAAGCAACAACGACACCGTAGAATTCCGGAGTATTTACCCCACCATCCGGTCCCGCCCGCTCCAAAAGCCCGCGCGTAGCACCTTCTTGTCGACCTTGCCGACGCCGGTCATCGGCAATTGCTTGACGAACTGGATCTGCTTGGGCGCATGCGCCGAGCCCTTTCGCGTCTTCACCAGGTTGATCAGCTCGTCCGGATCGGGCTTCGTCCCTTCGCGCGGGACGACGATGGCGGTGACGGCTTCGCCCCATTTCTCGTCGGGAATGCCGACGACCGCGACCATCGCCACGTCCGCGTGCTGCGACAGCACGTCCTCGACCTCGCGGGGGAAGATATTGAAGCCGCCGGTGACGATCATGTCCTTCTTGCGATCGAGGATGAACATGTAGCCGCGCTCGTCCTGACGTGCGATGTCGCCGGTGTGGACCCAGCCGTTCTTCAGCGTCTCGGCGGTGATGTCGGGCCGCTTCCAGTACTCCGCCATCACATGCGGCGCGCGCACGCAGATCTCGCCGGCCTCGCCCGTCTTCACCTCCTGGTCGTTGTCGTCGAGGATCTTGACCTCGCAGGCCGCGATCGGGAAGCCGCAGGACAGGAACAGCTCCGGCCGCTTGGGATCGTGATCGGCCTTGCGCAGCACCGAGACGGGATAGCACTCGGTCTGTCCGTAGAGCTGCGAGAACACAGGGCCGATGCGTTCGATGCCCTCCAGCAGTCGGCTCGGCGACATCGCGGAGGCGCCATAGAGCACGAGCTCGAGCGAGGAGAGGTCGGTCTTGCCGAGCGCGGGCTGATCGAGCAGCACATAGATCATGGTCGGAACGAACAGCGTGAAGTTGATGCGCTCGCGTGCGATCGTTGACAGCACGGCTTCGGGATCGAAGCCTTTCAGCATGTGCACGGTGCCGCCGCGCATCAGGGTCGGCAGCACCTTCGTGCCCGCGACATGGCTGATCGGCGCGACCGTGAGGTAGCGCGCAGCCTCGGGGATCTCGAAGTCGGCGAGGATCGCGCCCGCTGCGCCGGCATTTTCGCGGTGATAGCGCAACGCGCCCTTGGATTTTCCGGTGGTGCCGCCGGTGTAGTTCAGTGTGGCGAGATCGTCGGAGCCGGCGAGGCACTGTGCGCTGGCGTGCCCCGCACTCTCGACCGCCGCCAGCAGATCGACGCCGTAGCTGGCCGGTCCCATGGTGAAGACCGCCTTGAGCCGGCCGGCCTTCGCGGCGAGCTCGCCGCCGCGGTCGCGGAAGGCGGCCGCATCCACCACCAGCATCTCGGCTTCGGAATCCTCGAGCTGGAACAGCTGGTCCTCCAGCGAGCCCAGAGGGTGGAGCCAGGTGATGCAGAGGCGGGCCAACTGGGCGGCGACGCCGGCGCACCAGCTGTCGGCGCGGTTCGCGGTGAGGAAGGCGACGCGGGCGCCGGGCTGCAAGCCGAGCCGCATGAACACGCCCTGGATCCGTCCGATCAGGTCGATGGCCCCGCGATAGCTCAGCGATCCCTCGGGCCAGGCGAAAGCAATGCGGTCGGGATAGCGCGACAGCGCCCGTAGCGTCTGCGCACAAGCCGGGGATGATGCGTGGAGCGGATCAGGCATATGTTTCCTCGTTGCTTTGTCACCGGCTTGTGGCGTGCCAATGTTGCTGACGACGCTAGCACAGAGACTGCGGGAGGAAACTACAAAGCCCGCGCGAGGGAGGCATGCATGCCATCGGATCGACTGCAACGCTTCCGCGATCGTCTTGCTCTGCCGCTGATCGCGGCGCCGATGTTTCTGGTATCGGGCGTCGAGCTCATGGTCGCAGCCTGCCGCAACGGGGTGATCGGCAGCTTTCCCACCGCGAATTGCCGTGGCGCGGAACAGCTCGATGAATGGCTCACCGAAATCAAGCTGCGGCTGCGGCAGCATGAAGATCAAACCGGGCGAAAGGCAGCGCCACTTTGCCCGAACTTGATCGTCCACCGCTCCAATGCGCGGCTGGAGCAGGATCTCGCCATGCTGCTGCGGCACAAGCCGGAGATCGTCATCACGTCGGTCGGCTCGCCCGCGCCAGTCTTGAAGCCGCTGCACGACGCCGGTGCGCTGGTGCTGGCGGACGTGGCCTCGATCCGCCATGCCGAACGCGCCGCGGAAGCGGGGGCGGACGGGCTGGTCCTGCTCACTGCCGGTGCCGGCGGCCAGACCGGCTGGCTCAACCCGTTCGCCTTCGTCCGTGCGGTGCGCGCATTCTACGACGGCATCATCGTGCTCGCGGGCGGAATCAGCGACGGTCGCGCGCTGCGTGCCGCCGAAGTGCTCGGCTGCGATCTCGCCTATATGGGCACGAAGTTCATCGCGACGCGTGAGAGCATGGCGGACGAGCGTCACAAGCAGATGCTGATCGAGAGCAGCGCCGACGACATCTTGCTCACCACCGCGTTCACGGGCTTGCAGACCAGCATGCTGAGGCCATCGATCGCGGCCGCCGGGCTCGATCCCGACAATCTGCCGGCGCGCGGCGCGATCAATATCACTGAGGATATCGACGTCGCCGCCCGCGACAGCCGCCCCAAGCGCTGGCGCGATATCTGGAGCGGCGGGCATTCGACCTCGGGTGTCACCGATGTGCTCGCGGTCGAGGATCTCGTTGCGCAGACCATCGCCGAATATCGGGAGGCGGGTGGGCGGTAGCGTCGTCGCCTCTCCCACAGGGGATCGGGCAGGGTTAATCCCGCATCCATCCGGCCCGTCCCACTTAACGGCGGATTAACCATCGCCAGCCAAGAATCCCTCTTGTGGCCGCCAATCAGGACGAGAGGGACAGGCGATGGACTTCAATTATCTCAACGGCAAAACGGCTGCGACCCTGGACGAGATTCGCGTCCGCGTCGCCCATGCGCTGGCCCGCCACCCGCTGTGCCGCAACGTCCGGTTTGATATCGTCAGCGTCCCCCGGACTCGCCGCGGCGGCAATTGGACGGTGACGCTGCAATCGGTCGAGCCGCGCGCGGTCTGGGAAGCCTCGGAGATCGTCGCCGACATCCAGGAGGCCTATGACCTCGCGGCAGCGGCCTGATTTCCTTGGGGTTTCCAGGCGATGTCGCCGTAGTCCGCGCGATTGCCGCCGCGATGGCACGGTTCAGCCTTAATTATCGCCCAGTTTCCGGGCAGTGATCACGTGGACTTGAAGTCGGACGCGGAGAGACGTTTGTCCAAAGCCATCACCATCGTCGCGCTGACCTGTTTCCTCGTCCTCGGCGCCGCCACCACCGCCATCCTCGGCCGCGACAGCGTTCCCAGCGTCAGCGCCGCGATGATCGCCGAGACCCCCCCGGCCAAGCCGCTCGCAACCAACCGCGCCGCCAAAGCCGACCGTCTGGTTCCGACGCTCGCGCTGGCCTCGGCCGCGATCGAGCCGGTCCAGGTTGCCGCCGACAAGCTGGCGCAGGCACCGGCCCTGACCGAGCCGCTGCGTCAGGCCTTCGCCGCCGCCACGCCATCCGATTTCCCGATGCCGAAGCCGAGCGCGCACGAGGCGCCCGCCGCGACCGAGGTTCCGGCCATCGAAGTTCCAGCCAAGCCGAAAGTCGTCGCCAAGCCGCAGCCGCAAAAATCCTATTCGCTGCTGTCCGACGTGCAGATCGCGGGCATCAGGGATCGCCTGAAACTCTCCTCGTCCCAGGAATATTACTGGCCCTCGGTCGAGACGGCGCTGCGCAACGTCGCCCGCAAGATCCAGGCGAACAGGCTGTCGAATCCGAATGCGCCGCCCAGCGCGCAGATAGATCCGAATTGCGACGAGGTGCAGCAGTTGAAGTCGGCCGCGATGCCGCTGTTGTTCCAGCTTCGCGACGACCAGAAGGAAGAAGTGCGCAAGCTCGCTCGCCTCATCGGGCTCGAGAAGGTCGCGCAGCAGATCTGATGCACGCGGTTCCTCGTCGAGGAGCCGCGGCATATCAGGAACATCTGGCAATCCCCAGGCGTTGCCCGCTCCAAAGAGGGAGTGGATGAATGCGCGCCTCGACAGCCTATTTTGTCGGTGCCGGAACCATCGTCGCGGCCATCGCCATTGGTCTCGGTGGCGGCATCGTTGCCGGCAACATCATGAATCCCGTTGCGTCCAAGCAGGGGCCGGACACCAGCAAGATGGCGCAGCGCACGGCAACTCCCACGCCGGCGAGCTCCAACGCTCCCTCCGAGCGCGTGAACTATCTCACCGGCTCGCAAGCCTTTGGCGCGATGATCGCCGCGCCCGCACAGGCCGAAGCAAAGCCTGAACCCGCAAAACCGGACACGCCAACCACGCAGGCGAATGTCGCACCGGCGCCGCAACCTTCGCAAGCCGCTGCAGTCGAGCCGCCCAAGCCCGCCGCTGCGCCACAGGCCGCAAAGCCTGCCGAGCAGCAGGCCTCGACCGAGCCGTCGTCCTCACAGAATAACGCCTATGCCAAGGCGAGGGATTCCGATGTGAAGCGCGCCGCGTCCGAACGGCGCCGCGCCGAGCGTCGCGAGCGCTGGGCCGAGCGCCGCTATTATTACGAGTCCCGCGAGCCGCGCGGCATGCGCGACCGCACCGATTGGGATGACGTCGCGCGCAACATCCGCGAGGATTCCGATGCGCGCGATTACGCGGGGCGGTCGCGCGGCGGCTTCCCGCAGATCAGGCTGTTTGGGCCTGACGACGATTAGCACCTGAAGCGGGGATCAAGCGGAGCAGTCGCGCCAGCGACCGTCACGTCATTCCAGCGCGCCGCAACCCCTCGAGATAGTGCGTACGATCCTCTTCCCGCAGCATCGGCAGCTCGCGCGTGATCCAGGCAAGCGAGACCTCGGGCTGGGCGCGGCGCAGGCCTTCCAGGGCGGATGCCGCGAGGGCGGGATCGCCGAGCATGCCGGCGGCGGCCGTCAGCACGCGGTGGGCGCCGACGAAATCCCCGCGCTGGCGCATCGATTCCCGAGCCATCTGCACGGCGCCCGCGTAGTCGCGGCCGACGAACCGGGCATAGGCCGCAACCCCGCAATAGATCGCCGCGAGCGGGTCGCGCGGGCTCAGCCGCAGCGCGCGGCGGGCGGCGGCATCGCCGTCCTGCCAACGTCCGGCATAGCAAAGCGTCACGCCGTGGAAGGCATGCGCCATCGCGAAATTCGGGTTGAGCCGCAGGGCCAGCTCGAATTCAGCCAGCGCATCGTCGAAGCGGCGGCGGAACAGATAGGTGTAAGCAAGGCCGTGATGGGCCCAGGCATCCTCGCGATCGGCCTCCACCGCCGCGAGCGCCGCACGTTCGGCGACCGGCACGGTCGCCGCCATGTCGGCCCAGCCCATATGTGCGCCGAACATATGGCTGGTCGCGAGCAGGCCGAGCGCCTTGCCATAGGCGGGATCGACCGCCACCGCTTCTTCCAGCAGCTTCTGCGCGGCGGCATTGTCCTCGCGGGTGATGCGCCAATAATGCGACAGCGCACGCATCACGAGGTCCCATGCATCCAGGCTGCCCGGCGGCTTCTGCTGGGCCCGGAAGCTTTCGGCAGCATAGAGCTGCGGCTCGATGGCGGCGACGATCGCTTCCGTGATCTCGTCCTGCACGGCGAAGATGTCGGCGAGCTCCCGGTCGTAGCGTTCGGCCCAGAGATGGCTGCCGGTCGAGACGTCGTTGAGCTGGGCCGAGATGCGCACCCGTTCGCCGCTCCGCCGCACGCTGCCCTCGACCACGTAGCGCACCCCGAGCTCCCGCGCGACCTCGTGGATGTGCACGGCGCGGCCCTTGTAGACGAAGGAGGAGTTGCGCGCGATGACGAAGAACCAGCGCAGCTTCGACAGCGCCGTGATGATGTCCTCGCTGATACCGTCGGAGAAATAATCCTGCTGGACCTCGCCACTCATATTGGTGAAGGGCAGCACGGCGATCGCGGGCCGCTCCGGCAGCCCGAAGGTGGCCTGGGACGGGGCGATCCGGACCGGCTCCGGCGCGACCGCGCCGATTTGTGTCTGGACGTCGCCGACGAAGCGAAAACCCTTGCGGGTGATGGTACGGATCAGCGACTGGCTCGCGCCATCGTCGCCGATCGCCTTGCGCGCCGCATTGATCCGGCTGGTCAGGGTGGATTCGGAGACGCTGCGCCCGTGCCAGATCTTGTCGATCAACTCGTCCTTGCTGACGACCCGGTCGCGGTTCTGCATGAGATGGACGACGAGGTCGAAAACCTGCGGCTCCACGGCAATGGGAACCTGCTCGCGGCTCAGCTCGCGCCGGTCGGTATCCAGAAGGTGGTCCCGGAACAAAAACTGCACGTCGAAAACTCGGGCCTCATTGCGAAATCGGGCAAACAAACAAAATGAAATTTGGGTCGAAAGATCGTGTGTCTGCCGAAGGGGGCGTTTGGTTCATCGCAATCGCGTGATGGCAGCCATGTGGTTTCCCGAGGGAATACATCCGCAGCTAGAATGTTGCGGTGTAAATCTGGCGACGAGATCAGGTCGCCCCTCCAGCACCGTCATCCCGGATCGCGGGAGCGTAGCGCAGGCCCTCTCAGCGACAACGGCTTCGCCATTGCGCGGGAATGCCGTTTTAGTGTCGCGCATAACGGCGAATGCCCTTTGCCGATCTGCCCTGCGTACGTAAGGTACACCGACAGAAAACACCAACCCAGAAGAAGTGTCCATGCCTGCCTTCCCCGCCGCCACCACTGTGCTCGACTCCCTGCTGTTTCGCGACGCTTTCGGCACGCCTGAGATGCGCGAGGTGTTCTCGGACGTCGCGACGGTCGCACGCTATGCCGAGGTCGAGGTGGCGCTGGCGAAGGCGGAGGCGAAGTGCGGTGTGATCCCACACGAAGCGGCCGCAGCGATCGCGGCGCGGACCGACATCGGCGCGCTGGATTTCGATCTGCTCAGGCAGGAGACCGATGTCGTCGGCTACCCGATCCTGCCTTTGGTGCATCAGATGGTGAAGCAATGCGGCGAGGCGGGCCGCTACGTGCATTGGGGCGCCACCACGCAGGACATCATGGACACCGCCGTGGTGCTGCAACTGCGCGCCGCGCTCGAGATCGTCGAACGCGACATCGCCGAGCTGCGCAAGATCCTCGCCGATCTGTCGAAGCGCCATCGCGACACGGCGATGGCGGGCCGCACCCATCTGCAACAGGCGCTGCCGGTGACCTTCGGCTACAAGTCCGCGATCTGGCTCGCGATGTTCGACCGCCACGCCGAACGGCTGGCGCAGCTGAAGCCGCGCGTGCTGGTCGGCCAGTTCGCCGGTGCGGCCGGTACGTTGGCTTCGCTCGGCGACAGGGGGTTCGAGGTGCAGGAAGCGCTCTGCACCGAGCTGAAGCTCGGCGTTCCCGCCTCGACCTGGCACGTCGCGCGCGACGGCTTTGCCGAAGCCGTTAACTTCCTTGCTCTCGTCACCGGCTCTCTCGGCAAGATCGCGCTCGACATCATGATGATGGCCTCGACCGAGTTCGCCGAGGTCTACGAGCCTTTCGTCAAGGGGCGCGGCGCCTCTTCGACCATGCCGCAGAAGCGCAACCCGATCTCCTCGGAGCTGATGCTTGCGGCCTCCAAGGCGGTGCGCCAGCACGCCGGCCTGATGCTCGACGCCATGGTGCAGGATTTCGAGCGTGCCACCGGCCCCTGGCACGCGGAATGGATGGCGATCCCGGAAAGCTTCGTGCTGACCGCCGGCGCGCTGCATCAGGCGAAGTTCGCGCTTGGGGGCCTCATCGTGGACGAGGCGAAGATGAACGACAATCTCGCCATCAGCCGCGGCCTGATTGTGGCCGAAGCGGTCATGATGGGCCTCGCCCCGCAGATCGGCCGGCAGGAGGCGCACGACGTCGTCTACGACGCCTGCCGTCAGGCCAACGAGAAGGGAATGAACCTTGCTGATGTGCTATCCGCAGATTCACGGATATCGAGCCGCATCGATCGTGCCACAATCGAGGCGCTCACTTCACCGAAAAATTACCTCGGCCTTGCGCCCGCCATGGTCGACCGGGTGCTGGCATCAGCAACGCGTTGAAAACCAAAATGCGTGAAACTGCGTATCTTTCCAAGGGCGCAAGACGCTCGCATACTTGTGCCCCGCGATGCTAGACTTAAATTGAGTGAGCGACTTTCGGCAGAGGGCCCGGTATGACTGATCAACGCAATCCTTCCACTCCCATCGATCCGGCGAAGCTCGACCGGCTGGCCGAGGTGGCGGTGAAAGTGGGCCTAGGCTTGCGGCCGGGACAGGATCTGCTTCTGACGGCGCCCGCGATCGCGCTGCCGCTGGTGCGGCGGATCGCCGTGCATGCCTACAAGGCCGGCGCTGGCCTCGTGACGCCGATCCTGTCGGACGAGGAGATGACGCTGGCGCGCTACCGCCACGGCCACGACAACAGTTTCGATCGTGCCGCCGGCTGGCTCTACGAGGGCATGGCCAAGGCGTTCTCCGACAACACTGCACGGCTCGCCATCGTCGGCGACAACCCGATGTTGCTGTCGGGCGAGGATCCTTCCAAGGTGGCGCGCGCCAGCAAGGCCAATTCGATGGCCTATCAGCCTGCGCTGGAGAAGATCGTCAATTTCGACACCAACTGGAATATCATCGCCTATCCGAGCGCGTCCTGGGCGAAGCTGGTGTTCCCGAACGATCCCGAGGAAGTTGCGGTCGGCAAGCTCGCAGACGCGATTTTCGCCGCGTCCCGTGTCGATCGCGAGGACGCGATCAGCAATTGGGCGAGCCACAATGCGGTGCTGCGCGAGCGCACCAACTGGCTCAACGGCCAGCGTTTCCGCGCGCTTCAGTACTCGGGTCCCGGCACCGATCTCACCATCGGCCTTGCCGACGGTCACGAATGGGAAGGCGGCGCCTCGCTGTCCAAGAACGGCATCAGCTGCAACGCCAATATCCCGACCGAAGAGGTCTTCACCACGCCGCATTGCCGCCGCGTCTACGGCCACGTCGTGAGCTCGAAGCCGCTGTCCTATCAGGGCACGCTGATCGACAACATCGCGGTGCGGTTCGAGGACGGCAAGATCGTCGACGCCAAGGCCTCGCGCGGCGCCGAGGTGCTGAACAAGGTGCTCGATACCGACGAGGGCGCGCGGCGCCTCGGCGAGGTGGCCTTGGTGCCGCATTCCTCGCTGATCTCGCAGAGCGGGCTGTTGTTCTACAACACGCTTTTCGACGAGAACGCGGCCTCGCACATCGCGCTCGGCCAGTGCTATTCGAAATGCTTCGTCAACGGTGCCCAGCTCACGCCGCAGCAGATCGCGGCGCAAGGCGGCAACCAGAGCCTGATCCATATTGATTGGATGATCGGCTCGGCCGAGACCGACATCGACGGCATCTTGGCCGACGGCAGCAAGGTGCCCGTCTTCCGCAAGGGCGAATGGGCGAAGTCGTAATCTAGACATGGTCCACCCCCGTAGGAGAGGTCGGATCGCATCGAAAGATGCGATCCGGGTGAGGGGTTACGGCCTCACGTCATGCTGCGGCCCCTCACCCGGATTGCTGCGCAATCCGACCTCTCCCCGCTGGGGAGAGGTAAGGGTCGGCCGATAGACTTCATTAGACTCACGTCAAGTGCTCTCTCACGCCGCCGCGTTGCGCAGGGTCGGGCTATTGTCGATGCTGAAGCGGTTGAACAGCGTCGTGAACGGGCTGCCGTCGGTGGCCCGCACGATCGCGTCGGACGCCGCCACCGCCTCGTAGAGCGCGTCAACCGGATCGTCCGCGTCCGCCAGCGCGAGCGCGCCGCGGATCTGTTCGCGGGCCTCGCTGACGTCATCCTCGTCTTGGAGCCTTGCCTCCAGCGCATCCGCCGCGCGGCGCATCTCTGCAAGGTCGCCGCCCCCGGAGAATTTGAGGATGTCGCGCCAGTAAGGACGGGCAACGACAAGCTGGATCAATGCATCGAAACTTTCCGCGATGATGCCCGCGCGGCCCTCTGACGAGACATAGAGCACATTCTGCGACGGCAGCAGCACGAACGCGCTGCCGGAGCCGTCACTGCCGATGTGCCGCGGGCTTTCGATGCCGTCGATGGTGAACCAGGGCTCCTCGTCCGGTTCGAAGGAGACGTCGAGACTGCGGAGCCTGGCGACGAGCTCGCTGTTGGCTGTCAGAATCTCCGGCGTGAGGGGCATCGGTGCGGCTCCTTCCCAAGACTTCGCGCACTTTGTCGCACCCCGGACAAGCTAGGTTCATGTGTGCGAATTCGCAGAGGAAATCGTGACGTTAACCGTATCGCACCCGCAACTCGGGGCTGATTGTCGAGTACCATGTAAGAAAGAATTAAAAGCAGCCTACTAGCGTCCCAACTTCTTTCGAAGCAATCCGGGCCGAGACCCGGCCATTCATATTTATATCTTCTGGGGAAGCAGATGTCGCGCACATTGATTGAAATCGGTAGTTGCAATGTGGACCTCGAGCTGCGGCCGATCGAGCCGTCCTGGATCATCGAGGGCAATCCGGTATCCCGCTCCCGCGTCCTGTCGACCAGCGCGGACGGCACCGCGCAGACGATCATCTGGCACTGCACCGAAGGCCGCTTCAACTGGTACTACGACATCGACGAGACGATCATGATCATGGAAGGATCGATCGTGCTCGAGAGCGACGGCATGCCGCCCAAGCGCTACGGCCCCGGCGACGTCATTTTCTTCCGCGACGGCGCGCATGCCAAATGGCATGTCGAAGGCCACGTCAAGAAGATCGCCTTCTGCCGCAAGACCAATCCGGTGATGATCGGTTTCCTGATCCGCGTCGTCAACAAGCTGAAGAAGATGTTCGCCTCCACCGGCGAGCGCCGTCCGGCCTCGCTGATGGGCGCCGGCTAAGCGGACACCAGGGTTTCAAGGACGCTTCCCAGCGGCTACGACGAAGAGGGGTCGGGATCAAGGTCCCGGCCCCTCTTTTCATCATGACGGCAGCTCGAGCCGGTAGACGTCGATCGCGGTCTGCGAGAACAACGCCGTCTTGTCGGCCTCGCTCAGCTTTGAAGTGATACGCTTGAAGGCGTTGAAGATCACCTGGTAGCTGCACTGGCCCTTGTCCGGGGGGAAGTTGCTTTCGAACATCGCGCGCTTCGGGCCGAACGCCTCGATGCAGGTCTCGACATAGGGCCGCCAGGCCGCAGCCAGCTCCTCGGATGTCGGCGGCCTCTCGCGCAAATGGAAGTCGTAACCAAGCAGGCACATCGCGAGACCACCGAGCTTCACCACCACGTTCTCGCATGTCGCGATCTCCCGGATCGAGGCGCGCCATTGCGCAAACACCTCCTCGCGCCGGCCCGCGAAGCGGCCGGTTCCGACCGGGCCGCCGCAATGGTCGAGCACAATCCTGGTGTCGGGGAAGGCGTGCGCCAGCGCCGTGAGCTCACCGATCTGCGGGTGGAACAGCCAGGCATCGAAGCTGAGCTTGAGGGGGGCGAGGCAGGCAAAGCCTTTGCGGAAGGTCGGGTCCTGCAACAATCCCTTCGGCCTTTTCGCATACATGCCGGCGACGACAGGATCTTCGTCCCAGGCCGAAGAATGCCGGATGCCGCGAAAGCGGCCGTTGCCTGCGGCGATCTCGGCTTCCAGCACGCCCTTCGCGGCGTCGCCGAGCAGCAGATTGGCATGGCTGACGATGCCGGCGCAGATCGCGGCCTTGCCGTAGCCACCGCTCGCGCTCATGGCGGCGACGCCGTTGGCGAACTCGACCTCGCCCACGGGGCGGAATGATTCCGGCCCATGCGCGCGGTACATCGAGCGGCAGTCGACATAGACGGTGGCGATGACGTTGTGGCCGGAGGCGATGTCGGCGGCCATCTCCTCGATCAGATAGCGGTGCCCGCGATTCCACAGATGGTGATGGGGATCGACGATCGGCCGCAAGGGATCGATGATCTCCTCCCGATGCAGCGCGAGCCAGTCCTCACGCGGATCGACGAACAGCCCGCTCGTGTTGGCGGGCACACCGCTTGCTGCCATCGGCCTTCGCTCCCTGATGTTTTGTGTCGGGAGCCTAGCACCTCATTTCCGCATGCAGCAGCGCGCCTTGCGCAACCGCACCCATCATCACGAGCAATGCGGTATGCTCGTCAGCCCGTCCGCCGTCTCGCTCTCACTTCGACCATCAGCCGCCAGTCCGCTGCCGTGGCCGGCTTGACCTCCCCACGCCAAAGGAAGGAGTCCCCGGTAATCTCAGTAAAGCTCCAGCGCGTCAGCTCGCCGGATTCGGTCGTGCCTTCCTGCACGATGTCCTCGCCGCGGGGACGGCCGATCTGCTGCCGGAACACACGGCGGCCCGGATCGAACCAGGAAATCCGCCACGCATCCATGGCCGGATCGTAGACGCGCAGCGTGGTGCCGTACCAATTGCCGGCGATCGGAAAGGCTGCGCTGCCCGCCGGCCGGGGAATGATCCAGACGTCCTGCACCGCACGGCCTTCCAGCACCCAGCCGAAATGGATTTCGCCCGGCGCGGTGTGGCTTCTGCCGTCCGGTCCAAAGGCGGTGATCTCGGCGTCCCAGTCGCCGACGAAACGGCCGTAGAGCTGAAGCGCGGCCGCGTGCTCGGGATGCGGTGCGCTGGCGTGAAGAAGTCTCGCAAAGTCGTTCATGTTGCTCTCCTGCTGCGGAGGATTCAGCACGGATGAGCCGCGGGCGACTTGGAGAAAATTGCCGTCGGTCGTCAGGTCTTGCGCAGCGACAGATGTCTCATGGGACGATCGGCCTCCGCCTGCGTCGACCGATTGCTCGAGCTCTCAGCACGCCAGATGGCGACAACGGCGACAATGACGAGACTCGCGCCCACGAGCATCATGCGAGAGAATGGCTCTCCGAGCACGAGGGTGCCGAGCAGCACCGCGATGACCGGATTGACGAATGTGTAGGTCGAGACCAGGGAGGTCGAGACATTCTCGAGCAGCCAATTGTAGGCGGCGAAGCCGATGACGCTGCCGGAGACGATCAGCCAAAGAGCTGCTGCAACGGACGTCATCGAGACCTCGCTCGGTCTAAAGCTCTCCAGTTCGCCCGTCAGCCAGCTGATCGCGAACAACACGGCGCCCCCGATCGATAGCTGCATGCCAGACAGCGCGATCGCGGATGCTTGATGCGACATGCTGCGCGACAGCACGGTGCCGATCGACCACGACAGCGCCGCAGCCAGCAGCCAGACGATCGGAAGCATGCTGATGCCGGCCTGCTCGGCATTTTGCCATGCCACGAGCCCGACGCCCACGAAGCCGGGGATGAGCGCGAGCAGCGCGATCGGCCGCGGGCGCTGATCGCCCGGAAAGAACGTGTCCGCCAGAAGGATCCAGAACGGAATCGTGGCGAGCACGATGGCGGCCACGCCGGACGGAACTGATTGTTGTGCGAAGGCGAGAACGCCGTGGCAGCCGACGAAGAAAAGCAGCCCGCAAAGGCCTGCCTGCAACCATGTCCGGCCCGGGGTATTCGCGACATGCCTGCCGCTGAAGGCGAGCAAGATCATGCCGCCGCATAACGATCGAACTGCCATCAGCAGAAACGGCGGTATCGATTGCAAGCCCAGCGTGATGGCGAAATAGGTGGAACCCCACAGGAGATAGATGGCCGCAAACGAGCCGATGACCAGGAACCGTCTGCTCATGATTGCTCCGACTGAGGTGGGTCTTGGAGCAACCAAGTCGTTGACGGGTGATGCGTTCCGGTTCTGAGTCAGACCCCGTCGAGGATGATCACCGTCGGCTTCGTCGGCAGCGTATCCCGCGACATCCGGAACGAGCGCTCGACGCGCCGGTCGATCTCGAACTGCTGGCCGATCCGGCGCATGAAGTCGTCGAGCGGGGTGGCGAAGCGGTGCATCGGCAGCACCACGGAGGCGCGCAGCCGCTTGGTGATCTCGGAAATGCCGTCGAGCGACATGGTATAGGTGCCGTCGATCGGCACCATCACGATGTCGAGCCGCCCGATCTGCGCAAAATGGCTGTCGTCGAGCTTGTGATGCAGGTGGCCGAGATGGCCTATGCAGAGGCCGGCCGCCTCGAAGATGAAGATGGAATTGCCGTCGCGGATCATGTCGCTGCCGGCATCGTCGGCGAAATAGCGGCGGATATCGGTGGTGACGTTGCGGATGAAGGTGTCGCTGATGCGCTGCGACACGATCGCCGGCTTGCCGTCTTCGCTCCAGCCATGCAGCACGTGGGGAATGCGCTTGTCCGGAAAGAGAGTGTAATGGGTGCTGTGCGCCCGGTTCATGGTGACGACATCGGGCAGTCGCCCGACCTGGTAGGCGCCGCTATAGTCGGTCGCGATGCGCAAGCCGGCGGGCGTGTCGATGAAATAAGTGGAGTGGCCGGCATAGGTGATCTCGACCTCGGCCGCAGCTGCAGCCTGCCTGAAGACGACCGGCATGATCCGCGGCGCCGCATTGGCCATCGCCAGGCATTCGCTGCGCAGTGGCTGCTGGGCCAAGGTAGGGGTCAGGAATGCGCCGAACAGCGCGATAGCCGCCAAAACCAGTCGCCGCATGGATCCGTCCCCGATGATTTCGCGGCGAAGTCTAGCGTGCAATGCGGAGCCTCGCCAATGGGGGGCGATCAACAGCGCGTCAGTGTCGCACCTATTGCTCGCGCTTCGGGCTGAACTTCCAGGTGACCGCGACAAGGCTAGCGGTAATCAGGCCGCTGATGAGGCCGGCCAGTGGCAGGGCGAGCAGCAGTGCGGCGGTGGCGGCCCAGCCGATCGAGGAGAAGGCCTCGGCGAAGGTCGCAAGCCGCGAGGACGTCTGCCGGCGCCGGAATTGGCTGCGCCTTGCCTGCACCCGGAACCAGAGCTGGATCGCGGTCGCCGAGGCCGCGCTAATGACGATCGCAACCGCGCTGATTGCGGCCTGGGATGGCGAGGCAAAGGCCAGCGCCGCGAGCAGCGGAGCGAAGATTGCGGCAATCGCGATCAGCACCACCTCGATCTTGGCACGGATGATGCCGGACGGCATCAAGGGCGCGGTCGCGACCAAGTCGGGCGCGTCCTCGCCCGAGATCGTCAGCCAGGCGAGCCCGCCGGCGAGCTGTCCGGCCGCCATCACGATGACGGGTGTGATCAGTGTCAGGGCCGCGGAGCTGTCGGCGAAATTGCGCCAGAGCAGCAGCGCCGGCGGCACCAGATAGAGCAGCTGCATCAAGGTCTGCGAGATCAGCCAGGGATCGCGCCACAGCAGCATGAACTCCTTGCGCCGCAGCGCCTGCTGGCGCGATTCGCGGCGGAACGGGCGCTCCTTGGCACGGACGCGGCCCGACGTGGCGTAGGCCGCCGCATCGATCGCGGTGTCGGCAAAGCGGTGCGAGAAGATCGCCATCACGCCGCCGAGCATGACCAGCGCGAGCGCGAGAAGCAGCGCCAGCGCCTCGCTGTCGCCCATCGCGGCCCGCGCCGGCCACCACCAGATGCTGTCGACGTCGGGGGCGTAGGCGGCAACGCTGCCCGAGGTCAGCATGGTGAAGCGCGACAGCGTGCCGTAGGACATGATCGCGGCGACTTGAAGCGCGATCACGAAACCCGCACCGATGATGGCGGCGAGGATCTGTGCGATCAGGCGCGTCCGCGCCGGGCCGATCAACCGGAACAGGAGAATGGTGACGGCGATCGCGATCGCCGCCGCGGACAGGCCCATCGCAATGACGACGCCGAAGGCCGCCAGCCAGCGTGCGCCGCCGCCGATCACCAGAACGTCGATGAAGGGTGTCGAGAACAGCAGCGCCAGCACAGTGACGGTCAGCGCGATCGCGGCGATGCGGACCGAGAACAGATTGGCCAGCCGCGCCGGCGAGGACATGATCAGGTCGAGATCGGCGCGGGCGTAGAATACCCGCGTCACGGATTCGATCGCCTGAGACAGCATCAAGGTCCAGGCGAGAAAGATCGTCGCCGAAATCACGATCAGCGAGGATTTGTCGAGCGGCAGCTGCAGGTCGGCGAAACGGCCGATCACCGCCCAGGCCGGCAGGTGGAGCAGCGCGGCGAAGCACACCAGGCCGATCATTGCCGCGCGGGCCTGTTTGCGCCGCCCGCCCGTCATCATGGCGAGCCATTCGCGCCAGGCGAGCCGCAGCTCGTGGCGGGCAAACCAGGACAGCGCGGTGGCCGAGCTCATGCCGCTTCCTGAAGCGTCACCAGCGCGATGAAGAGGTCTTCCAGGCTGGTGTCGGCATGGCCGTTCTGGTGGCGCAGCTCGGTGAGCGTGCCTTCCGCGACCAGGCGGCCGGAGGCGATCACGCCGATGCGGTCGGCCATGCGCTCGGCGACTTCGAGGATATGCGTGGTCATGATGACGGTGCAGCCGGCGCGGACACGCGCGCTGAGCAGGCCCTTCACATGGCGGGCGGAGACCGCATCGAGTCCCGTCAAGGGTTCGTCGAGGATGATGAGGCTGGGATCGTGCACCAGCGCCCCTGCGAGAGCGACCTTCTGGCGCATGCCCTTGGAAAAGCCCTCGCAGCGCTCGTGGCGGTGCGCCTCGAGGCCGAGCGAATCGAGCAGTTCCTCGGCGGCCGGTTGCGCGATCGACGGCGCCATGCCCCAGAGGCCCGCGACGAATTCGAGATATTCGAGCGGGGTGAGCTTGTCGTAGATCATGGGCTCGTCGGAGACCCAGGCCATCACCTGCTTGGCGGCGACGGGGTCTTGGAGGGCATCGATGCCGAAGATCGAGACGGCGCCGGCATCGGGCCTGAGCAGGCCCGCAACCATGCGTAAAGTGGTGGTCTTGCCGGCGCCATTGGGGCCGACCAGCGCGTAGAATTCGCCGGCGTGAATGGTGAGATCGAGGCTGTCGACCGCCAGACGGTCAAAACGCTTCGTTAACCCTCGGACTTCCAGGGCCGAGTTGTCCGGCTTCATGACGGCCACACCATCCGGTTTGCATCGCCCGCGACCATGACCCGAAGATGTTTCGGCGCCGTGAATCGCACTGCCGCAAATTCCGCCAACCGGATTGGACTAAAGGCAAGGCATCCCGACAAGTCACCGTTTGTTGACAGCGCGCGGGCGTTCAGGCTGAATTGATTCCGGACAAATGACGCTAATGCGGCGAAACGACTGCGTAGCGACTGGACACAAGATGCGGCAAGGCGGCCTCGAAGAACGCCGGTTGCATCGGGGAGGACGCGCGTCAATGCTGGATTTCGTTCAGCAGCTGGTCAGCGGTGTTGCGCTCGGCTGCGTCTACGGCCTGATCGCGCTCGGCTTCGTGCTCGTCTACAAGGCCACCGAAGTCGTCAATTTTGCCCAGGGCGATCTGATGATGCTGGGCGGTTTCTTCGCCTTCACCTTCATCGGCATGATGGGCCTGAACTACTGGATCGGCTTCGCCGGTGCGGTCGCCGCCATGGCGCTGTTCGGCATGCTGGCCGAGCGCGTGGTCGTGCGGCCGATCCTCGGCTATCCCCAGTTCTCCATCATCATGGTCACGATCGGTCTCGGCTATTTTCTGCGTTCGGTCGCCGGGATGATCTGGGGCACCGACGACCTGAAGATCGAGACGCCGTTCAGCCAGGGCGTGCTGCGCATGGGCTCGCTGGTGCTCGCCTACGACAAGCTCTCGGTGATCGCAGCGACGATGATCCTGTGCACCCTGCTCTGGCTGTTCTTCAACAAGACCACGCTCGGCACCGCGATGCGCGCCAGCTCCGAGAACATGCTGGCGGCCTATTACATGGGCATTCCGGTCAAGCGCGTGGTGGCGGTGGTCTGGGCGATCAGCGCGGCGGTTGCGACCTGCGCCGGCGTGCTGCTGGCGCCGATCACCTTCATCCACTCCAATGTCGGCCTCGTGCTCGGCCTGAAGGCATTTCCCGCCGCCGTGCTCGGCGGTTTCGGCTCGATCCCGGGCGCGGTGGTCGGCGGCGTCCTGATCGGCGTAATCGAGAGCATGGCCGGCTTTTACCTGCCCGAGGGCTGGAAGGACGCCGCGCCTTACATCGTGCTGCTGACCGTGCTGCTGCTGAAGCCCGAGGGCCTGTTCGGCCTCCACGTCCGCAAGAAGGTCTGAACGCCATGCGCTTCCTGTTCAAGACCGACTACGAGGACGACATCAAGCTGTTCCCGCATTCGGGTTACGTCGTCACCTACGGCGTTCTGCTCGCGCTGCTGCTGATCGCGCCCCACGTGCTCTCCAGCTATCTGATGAGCCAGCTCGTCTTCGTCTGCATCTATGCGATCGTCGGCGTGGCGCTGCTGATTCTGACCGGCTTCACCGGCCAGGCCTCGCTTGGGCACGCGGCGTTCCTCGCGATCGGCGCCTACACGGCGGCGTACTTGCAGAAATACAACGTGCCGTTCCCCGTCTACTTCCTCGCCGCCGGGCTGTTGACCGGCATCATCGGCGCGATGGTCGGCTTTCCGGCGCTGCGCCTCACCGGCATCTATCTCGTCATCGCCACCATCTCGTTTGCCCTGATCGTGGAGGAGATCCTGGCGCGGTGGGAAAGCGTTACCCACGGTAACGAGGGCATGCGGGTCAAGACGCTGTCGCTGCTCGGCGTCGCCGTGCCGCGCGACAGCCCGACCTTCTATTACCTCTGCCTCGCCGTGCTGGTGCTGACCATCGTTGGCACGCTCAATCTGCTGCGTTCGCCGACGGGCCGCGCGTTCGTCGCAATCCGCGATTCCGAGACGGCGGCGCGCAGCATGGGCGTCAATGTCGCGCTCTACAAGGTGAAGTCGTTCGCGATCTCGGCCGCGATCACCGGCTTTGCCGGCGTCCTGTTCGCGCACAAGCTCTCCTTCATCTCGCCGGAGATGTTCACGCTTCAGCTCTCGATCGAGTTCATCATCGTCATCCTGATCGGCGGCACCTTCAGCCTGCACGGCGCCGTGCTCGGCGCGATCTTCATCGTGATGATCGACCCGTTCCTCACCTATCTCAAGGACGACATGCCCGGCATCATCGCCGGCATTGCCGCGACATTCGGCGCCGGCACGGCGACTGCGGGCAATATCGAGGCGAAGGTCGCGGCCCTCGCCTCGCTCAACGGCCTGAAGGGCGCGATCTACGGCATCATCATCGTGCTGTTCGTGCTGTTCGAGCCGCTCGGGCTCTACGGCCGCTGGCTCAAGATCAAGCTCTTCTTCCAGCTGTTCCCGCTCTACAAGCGCGCCACCTTCAAGCGGCAGAAGATCTACGTGAAGTCGGAGCGCAATCGATGAGCTATTTCCGCGCCGAGAACCTGTCGCTGCATTTCGGCGGCCTCAAGGCGGTCGATGCGGTCTCGTTCGCGGTGGAGAAGGGCGAGATCCTCTCGATCATCGGGCCGAACGGAGCCGGCAAGAGCTCGATCTTCAACCTGATCTCGCGGATCTACCGGCCGACCTCGGGCCGCATCTTCTTCGAGGACCAGGACATCACCGAGCAGCCGCCCTACGACATCGCCAAGCTCGGCATCGCCCGTACCTTCCAGAACATCGAGCTGTTCGAGAACGCGACCGTGCTGTCGAACCTTCTGGTCGGCCGCCACCGCCATTCGACCACGCAGCTGTGGCAGGAGCTCTTGTTCCTGCCGAGCGTGCGAGCCAACGAAAAGGTTCACCGCCGCCGGGTCGAGCAGGTCATCGAATTCCTCGACCTCGAACCCTATCGCGACAAGCTGATCTCGGGCCTGCCTTACGGCGTGCGCAAGGTGATCGAGCTGGCGCGCGCGCTATGCTCGGAGCCGAAGCTGATCCTGCTGGACGAGCCGTCCTCGGGTCTCAACGTGGAGGAGACCGGCGACATGTCGTTCTGGATTCGGGACATGAGGACCGAGCTCGGTATCACCGTGCTGATGGTCGAGCACGACATGTCGCTGGTCAACCGGGTCTCCGATCGCGTCATCGCACTGAACTACGGAAGGGTGCTGGCGATGGGCTCGCCCGCTGAAGTGCAGCAGCACCCCGACGTCGTCGCCGCGTATCTGGGAGCCTGACCGATGGATGCCGCTGCGCCCCAGGATATCATCCTCAAGCTCTCCAACATCGAGAGCTATTACGGGCCGATCATGGCGATCCGCGGCATCTCGCTGGAGGTGCCGCGCGGGCGCATCGTCACGCTGCTCGGGGCCAACGGGGCCGGCAAGACCACCGTGCTGAAGACCATCTCCGGCATCCTCGATCCGCAGAAGGGCGCGATCGAGTTCATGGGCAAGCCGATCCAGCGCATGGAGGCCGACCGCATCGTGCGCCTCGGCCTCAGCCACGTGCCCGAGGGGCGCGAGGTGTTCCCGTTTCTCACGGTGCGCGAGAACCTGATGATGGGTGCCTATCCACGCAAGGATCGGGACGGCGTCGCGGAGGATATGGAGCGCGTCTACGGCTATTTCCCGCGCCTGAAGGAGCGCACCAACCAGCCGGCGGGCCAGCTCTCCGGCGGCGAGCAGCAGATGCTCGCGATCGGGCGCGCGCTGATGAACCGGCCGACGCTGCTCTTGCTCGACGAGCCCTCGCTCGGCCTGTCGCCGCTGCTGGTAAAGGAGATATTCACCATCATCCGCCGGGTGAACGAGGAGCAGGGCATGTCGATCCTGCTGGTCGAGCAGAACGCCAAGGTGGCGCTGGAAACCGCCCATTACGGCTATGTGCTGGAGATCGGCCGTATCGTGATGAACGATACCTGCGACCGCTTGATGCATTCCCAGGACATCCAGGAATTCTACCTTGGCGCCAAGGAAGCCGGCGCGCGCGGCGAGCGGCGCTGGAAAAAGAAGAAGACGTGGCGGTGAGGACGAGCTGGCAGTAAGATGAGCTTGCCCAACGTTGAGCAAAGACCGGCCGGCAAGGCAGGCAGCGGAGGGAAGGCGACAAGGAGGAGAGGTGCATGGCCCGACCGGCGGTGCTGACGGTCGCTGATACGATCGCGAAGAGCTTCTTGCGCGCCGCCGAGACGCGGGGCGACAGGCCGGCGATCCGCGAGAAGAAGTTCGGCATCTGGCAGCCGACGAGCTGGCGAGAATGGCTGGAGATCTCCAAAGAGATCGCCTACGCGCTTCGCGCCGTCGGCTTCATGCCCGGCGAGGTCGCTTCCATCATCGCCAATGCCGTGCCCGAATGGGTCTACGCCGACATGGGCATATTGTGCGCCGGCGGCGTCTCCAGCGGAATCTATCCGACCGATTCTTCGTCCCAGGTCGAATATCTCGTCAACGACTCCGCCACGAAGGTGATCTTCGCCGAGGACGAGGAGCAGCTCGACAAGATTCTCACCTGCCGCGCGCGGTGCCCCAGCTTGCAGAAGATCATCGTGTTCGACATGGAGGGCCTCAGCGGTTTCTCCGACGACATGGTGATGTCGCTCGACGAGTTTCGCGCGCTCGGCCGCAACCACATGGTCAGCCGCGAAGCGCTGTGGCAGGAGATGATCGACAGCCGCAGCGCCGGCGATCTCGCGATCCTCGTCTATACGTCCGGCACCACCGGTCCGCCCAAGGGCGCGATGCACGCCAACCGCAGCGTCACCCACCAGATGCGGCACGCCAACGACTTCATACCCGCGCGAGAGGACGAAGACCGGCTGGTCTTCCTGCCGCTCTGCCACGTCGCGGAGCGCATCGGCGGCTATTACATCTCGGTCGCGCTCGGCTCGGTGATGAATTTTGCCGAAAGCCCGGAAACCGTGCCTGACAATCTGCGCGAGGTGCAGCCGACCGCCTTTCTGGCGGTGCCGCGCGTCTGGGAAAAATTCTATTCCGCCATCACCATCGCGCTGAAGGATGCAACGCCGCTGCAGCAATGGGTCTATCGCCGCGCCATCGGCATCGGCTACCGCATGGTCGATTGCCGGCTCGAGGGCAGGGCGGTGCCGCTGTCGCTGCGCATCGCCAACCGCATCGCCTACCTGGTCGCGTTCCGCAACATCCGCCGCATGATCGGGCTCGACCGCTGCCGCATCGCGTTCACCGGCGCAGCCCCGATCGCACCGGAGTTGATCCGCTGGTATCTGGCGCTCGGCATCGACATGCACGAGGTCTACGGTCAGACCGAGAATTGCGGGGTCGCAACCATGATGCCCGCGGACAAGATCAAGCTCGGATCGGTCGGCACCGCGGTGCCCTGGGGCGAGGTCGCGCTGTCGCCCGCCGGCGAGATCCTGATCAAGGGCGACTTCCTGTTCATGGGCTATCTGAACCAGCCGGAGAAGACCGCAGAGACGATCGATTCACGCGGCTGGCTGCACACCGGTGACGTCGGCACCATCGACAATGAGGGCTTCGTCCGCATCACCGACCGTATGAAGGACATCATCATCACCTCGGGCGGCAAGAACATCACGCCGTCCGAGATCGAGAACCAGCTCAAGTTCTCGCCCTACATCTCCGACGCGGTCGTGATCGGCGACAAGCGGCCCTATCTCACCTGCCTCGTGATGATTGACCAGGAGAATGTTGAGAAGTTCGCCCAGGATCACGACATCCCCTTTACCAATTATGCCAGCCTGTGCCGGGCGAAGGAGATCCAGGACCTGATCGGGCGCGAGATCGAGCAGGTCAACGGCAATTTTGCCCGCGTCGAGACCATCAAGAGGTTCTACCTGATCGAGCGCCAGCTCACGCCCGAGGACGAGGAGCTGACGCCGACCATGAAGCTGAAGCGCGGCTTCGTGAACAAGCGCTACGCCGCCGAGATCGAGGCGATGTATCGCGAGCGTGCGGTGGCGTGACGAGTCGGTCCATTTCGAGAAAGCGAAGGAGCTGTGGCCCCGCCCTTCGTGCAATACGGGCCTTTAGGAGAGGAGACGTCAATGTCGAAATCGTTCAGCGCATTCGGCCTTGCTGTGGGTGCCGTGGTGCTCACCTGTCTGCCGGCCGCAGCGCAAACCAAGGTCACCAACGAGGGCATCTCGGCAACCGAGATCGTCATCGGCACTCACCAGGATCTATCGGGTCCGATCAAGGGATGGGGTGTCCCGGTCGCAAACGGCATGAAGATGGCGGCCGAGGAGATCAATGCGGCCGGCGGAATTCACGGCCGCAAGATCCGGCTGGTCGTCGAGGACAGCGGCTACGATCCGAAGAAGGCCGTGCTGGCGTCGCAAAAGCTGATCGAGCGCGACAAGATCTTCGCGATGGTGGGGCCGATGGGATCACCGACGGTGCTCGCCGCGCAAGACATCCTGTTCGATGCCGGTGTCCTGCAGCTGTTCCCGCTGACGGCGGCCGAATTCACCTTCAAGTTCGACCCGGCCAAACCGCAGGAGCGCCTGAAGTTCAACAATTTGCTGCCTTATGTCGAGAGCACGCGGGCTGCGGTGAAATACATGATCGAGTGGAAGGGCTTCAAGAAGCCCTGCATCATGCATCAGGACGACGAGTACGGTAAGAACGTGCTCGATGGCTTCAATCAGCAGCTCACTGCCATGAAGGCGCAGCCGGCCTCGATCACGAGCTACAAGCGCGGCGCCTCCGATTTCAGCGCGCAGATCGCCAAGATGAAGTCAGATGGCTGCGACCTCGTCGTGCTCGGCACCGTGCTGCGCGAGACCATCGGGGCGATGACCGAAGCCAAGAAGCTCGGCTGGGACGTCACCTTCCTCGGGGCCACCCCCACGAACGTGATGGAGGTTCCTGCGCTGGGCAAGGACGCCGTCGAGGGTCTCTATGCCGCCAGCGGCTTCGAGATACCTTATGAGGACACCGCCAAGGGCAAGGTGAAGGATTGGCTCGTCAACTACAAGAAGATGTTCAACGCCGACGCCAACACGCAAGCCATCATCGGCTACAATGCCATGATGACGTTTGCGTTCTACGCCAACAAGGCCGGCAAGGATCTCACCGGGCAGAAGATGCTCGATGCGCTCGAGTCGGGCGAGAAATTCCTCGACATCTTCAACTCGCCGCCCACCAAGTTCTCCAAAACCGACCACCTCGCCAACACCATCACCCAGGTGCAGCAGGTCAAGGGCGGCCGCTGGGTGCTGGTGAAGGACAATCTGATGTTCTGATGCGTGTTCGCCTCTCCCGCTTGCGGGAGAGGCCGACGCGCTCGCAGAGCGCGGCGGGTGAGGGCTCTCGCCGCGCAGGGACAGCCTCCGCATTTCTCGACCATCCCGCCGCTGAGACACCCTCTCCCCAACCCTCCCCCGCGAGCGGGGGAGGGAGCGCAGTCCCGACGCCGAAGCATTATTCACACCATATGCGATAGCCCTGCCCTCAGAGGAGAGTCCCTACGATCCCCCGCCCGCGGTGCCCGCGTTCACCGGGGCGAGCTCGTCTTCCCGGCAGCGCCAGCCGTCGGCGGCTTTGACGAAGGCGAAGGTTCGCTGGACCCGCAGCCGGCGCGAGACGTTGAAGACGTCTGCTGAGCGCGTCTTGTTGCCGGCTCCCTGCTGCGGCCGACCCGTCGTGGCGTCCCAGCAGGTGCCGGTGCAGATGGAGGCGATCCTGCTGCACACGGTGAAGGGAGCGAGCACGGCCATCTCGATTTCGCCCGTGACCAGTGCCTCCTGTTCGGTCACCTGGCTGTCGAGCGCATAGACGCGGTTGATGCGCAGGAAGTTGCCGCAGGAATTGGCCGCATGAATCCGCGCGGCGCAGAAATCGACGGCGTCGGCGTCGGGAATGCGGGCCGCGACCTGCCGGCCGAACACTTTTTTGGGATCGCCCTTCGCGGCGCGGATTTCGTCTGTCTTGCGCTTCAAATGTTCGGCGAGACAGTCCTCCGCGGATTCCAGCTCCTGCAGCGGCACGTTCTCCTTGCCGACCAGATTGCATTTGCGGTCGCGCTCGCGCGTCCACCGTCCATATTCGGCGAAGGCAAAGCGTGCCGCAGTCGGGTCCAATTTGCCGATCAGGCCGAGTACCTGGCCGTTGAGCTCGGTTTCGGCAAGCGTCAGCGAGGGGTCTGCGCAGATCACCGCGCCCGCAGCAGTGTTGGCCGCAAGGCAGTCGAAATCCGGATCGCTAACGATCGCGGCCCGCTCCTCGGTGACCTTGAGCAGGCACGCCTTGACCGCCTCGAAGTGGTCGGGGCGGATCGCGGTCTGGCCGACGATGCCGCAGCTGAGGTTGCGTTGGCGGACCCAGATCGCATTCTCCTCGATAGCGGGCAGGCGATCCGGCAGGCGGGCGAGCCGCGCCTCGATCGCGATGCTCAGCTTCTCGGCGGCGGCGGCAAGCGCGGCATCACCGCAGAACAATTGGTTGCCGGGGTCGCGAATCAGCTGGCAGTCATTCCTGGCAAACAGCGGCAGCCTGTCGGCAATCGCGCGGTCGGATTGCGCGGACGCGGGCACAGCCGGCAATGCCAGCAGCGCAAGCACAGACAGCACGATGAATCGCATTCCAAGTCGCCCCCGCACGGAAGGCGCCATGCTAGCGCCTGGTCTTGCGCGGTGAAATGGGTTTGTGGGGACGAGCAGTGGAAGGTCTGTAGCCCGGTTGGAGCGCAAGCTTAATCCGGGGCCGGTGCGAGTGGTAAGAGGCCCGGATTTCGCTGCGCTCCATCCGGGCTACGAGCAATCAACGCGCCACCGCGGCCGCCATCGAGACCTGCACCGGCTCGTCGACATATTTCAGCACGGCCGACTGGTGGAGCACGAACAGTGGCTGATAGCTCCGCGTCGCGTCGTCCCTGACCATCGCCATGCGGCGATTGTCAAGCATCAGCCATTGGCCGTCGAGCTTTGCCGCGGCAATTGCGTGCGCCTCGCTGGCCTTGATGTCGCGCACCACGACGATGCGGAGGTCTTCAGAGGCAATTCCCGCCAGCCGCAGCGCGGCCAGCTTGGCGATGGCATAGTCCTCGCAATCGCCGGTCCCGCGCGCGAAGGTCGAAAGCGGCGAGCTCCAGACGTCGTCGGTGCCATCATTGGCGGCATGGATGGCGAGATTGATGGCGCGGTTGACCTCGCCGAGCCGCGCGCGACCGTCGCGGGCGCGGGCGTGGTCGACGATGGCGAGCAGCTCGAGAGCCGCCGGTGAAGCGCAATTGTCCCGGTCGCCGTCGCACAGCGCGAGCTGCACCATGTCGTCGTCGAGCTTGTCCTTCAGCGCGGACCATCGCTGTTGCAGGCCACCGGACGAGATGGCGAAGGCGAACACGCCGAACGGTTCGGCGGATTTGCGCACGAGGACGCCGGCGCCCGGCGACAGCAGCGTGCCGGCGCGAAGCTCGGCGGCCGATCCGAGCAGAATCAAGCCGCACATGACAAGGATTGCGCGCCAGGCGCGCGAGCGAGCAGCGGTCTCCATCTGACATCCCCTTCCCAGGCTTCACGAGATCCCCCTCGATCTCGACGTGCCGGGCTTTGTTGCTTTCGTGGAGATAGTGCGAGACGGGCCATTTTGTTCTGCTTAACGCGGTCGGCTGGGGTTCCAAAACCGGGTGACAGGCTGAACCGGACCCGCTCGAATTGCGTAAAATTTTATGATTCGGGCCTAGGAGGGACCTGGATGCCGCGAAATGGAACCAATTGCGGGCAGAAGTTGCGATGGCCGCCGATTCTGGCGCCTATGGCTAACGGCCCGCTATTTCACGGGTTCTGTTAGTTAGGTCACAGAATTAACGTCGTATTTGCTGCAGGATGTTGCAGGGCGTCACGAACAAAAGATAACGCAAGTATCCATTCTACGCATTTTACTTGAGAGGACTTGGGGTGAGGGGGAATGCGCGCATCTAAGCTTATTTCGACTTGGAAGCTCCGGAAAAATGACTTCCGCTCCTCTGGGAGGGGCGCCGCGCCGCGCAGGCTCTTACGGTCAAGTGACGCGAAATCACACAAGCAATAGATGGTTTCGCTAAGGACTTGGTAATGCTAAGCAAGCTTAAGCGGTCGATACTTACTTAGATTTTAACCCTTTTTACGGTGCCCGGTTGAATTACGCTGGCAAATTTGACGCCGCGACGTCTTTGGACGGCCAGGGTTCCAGTTCGCCCGCCTTTGCCGATTCCTTTACCGCCAAGCCCTTCATTGCCAAGGCGCACGGCCATGTGCCTGACGGGGCGTTCGTTGTTCCCGACCCCAATCTGATCTTCAACGGCGAGTTCAAGCGTGCCGGGCTCGACCTCGTGCTGTCCCACGACGGCCACGAATTCGTCGTTCACGATTATTTCAGGGGCGACAAGCGCGCCGCGCTCGCTTCGCCCGACGGCGCCCACCTCAGCGGCGACGTCGTCAACGCCCTCACCGGCCATGTCCAGGTTGCCCAGGCCGCCCCCGGTGCCGGTGCGGGCCAGGTCATCGGTCACGTCACTAAGCTCGTGGGCAGCGCGACCGCGATCCGCAACGGCGTCTCGGTCATCCTGAATAACGGCGACAACGTCGAGAAGGGCGACGTGGTCTCGACCGGCTCCGACTCGACGCTCGGCATCACCTTCATCGACGGCACCGTGTTCGGCCTGTCCTCCAACGCGCGGATGGTGCTGAACGAGATGGTCTACGACCCCAACGGGTCGAACAATTCCTCGCTGCTCAGCCTCGTCGCGGGCACCATCACCTTCGTCGCTGGCGAAACCGCCAAGCGCGGCGACATGAAGGTCGACACGCCGGTCGCCACCATGGGCATCCGCGGCACGGCGGTGCTGACCCAGATCAACTTCGTCGTTCCCGCCGGCGGCGGCGATCCGCAGCCGCAGGCGAGTTTCCAGGTGCTGGTCGAGCCGAACGGCACGACCGGCTCCTACATCCTGTTCGACAAGGTCACGCTGCTGCCGATCGCGACGGTCAACCAGGCCGGCCAGATGATCCAGATCAGCGGCGGCAACGTCTCGATCACCAATGCACTGATGTCGCCGGAGGTGCAGAAGCTGATCACGGACGTGTTCACGCTGAAGTTCACCGACAACAACACCAACACCAAGCTGACCACGAACTACACCGATACGATCACGCCGTTCGGCTATGAGGTGTTGCTCAAATCGTCGTCCGGCCCCACCGCCACCGCGACATTCGTCAATCTCAATCCGCAGACGCAGGAAAGCTCCAACACGCCGACGCCGACGCCCGGCCGCATTCCCAATCAGCCGATCGCGCAAAGCTTCGACCTCGCCGGCAACGTGAAGACGGCGTTCGCGCTGACCGAACGGGCGGACACCACCGGCGATACGCGCGCCGACACGATTTCCGGATTGATCAGATTCCTCGATCAAAACCTCGGCGACCTGCCGACGGTGAGCGTGAGCCTCGCCGAGGCGCCGAACTACGTCTACAAGAATGCCGGCCAGCAGGACGTTACCGGTTCGCTCACCGCGCTGCAGAAGCAGGACATCGCGGCGACGCAGATCCAGATCAGTGTCGTCGCCGACCCCGCCAACAACAACAACGGCTCGGCGGTCTGGACCTATACGATCCCCGACCACGTCTTCGATTTCCTCGCGGCTGGCGAAACCCTGACGCTGACCTACATGGTCCGCGTCGACACCAATTTCGCGGTGAACCCCGAGTCCAAGTTCATCCCGATCACCATCACGATAACGGGAACGAACGACAAGCCGACCGTCGCGACATCGGGCGGCACTGTCATTGAGCAGGTCGGGACCGGCAACGAGGCGCTCGACGTCATTACCGGCACGGTCACCTTCACCGACGTCGATCTGACGGACCGGCCGATCGTCAGCGCCGAACTCTCGTCCACGCAGCCGTTCAAATATCTCGACGCGGAAGGCAACGACATCACCGCGACGTTGACGCCGGCGCAGCTCGCGGCGATCTCTGCTGTCAAGGTGCCCCTGACCGTTGTTCAGGGAGCCGGCAACGGCAACAACGGCACGGCAACTTGGACCTACAGCGTTCCCGACCATCTTTTTGACTTTCTTGCCGAGGACGAGAAGCTTATCCTCAACTACGTGGTGCAGGTCGATGACGGTCACGGCGGTGTCGTCAGCACGCCGCTCACGGTGTCCATCAACGGCGCGGACGTCAATGTCGAGGGCACCAACGACCTGCCGACGATCGTCGAGGACTCGACGACGCCCACCGGAGCGGTGACAGAGGATACGGCGGCAACCCTGACGGCGAACGGCACCATCGCCTTCAACGACCCCGATCTCACGGATACGCACACTGCCAGTTACGTCCTGAAGTCGACGACGTCGAACGCGCATCTGCCCGGCTTCGGCAACGGCACCTCGCATATCGGCACGTTTGCGCTGGGAACGGTGATTCAAAGCCCGGGCGCAAGCTCCCGCGGATCAGTCGGCTGGACCTTCACGATCGACGACAACGATCCGGTGCTGCAGTCGCTGGCCGAGGGCCAGACCATCACCCAAGTCTACACCGTGACCGTCGACGACCATCACGGTGGCACCGTCACCCGGGACGTCACGGTCACCATCACCGGCACCAATGACACGCCGACCATCACGAGTGATGCAGACGCTGCAAAGGGCAGCGTCACCGAGGATGCCTGCGCGACGCTGTCGATCGAGGGCACGCTTGCGATTCAGGATCTCGATCTGATCGACACCCACACCGCGCAGGCCGCATTCAAGTCGGCGACGTCGAACGCGCATCTGCCCGGTTTTGACGGCAGCGCGCCGCTCGGCACGTTCACGATCGATACCGACGTCTCGGAGTTCAGCACCGACACCATTAATGTTGCGACGCTGGGCTGGCACTTCAGCCTCGACAACAACAACGCGGTGCTTCAGTCGCTGGCCAAGGGCCAGACCATCACCCAGGTCTACACTGTCACCTTCACCGACGACCACGGCGCGCAGGTTTCGCAGGACGTGACCGTCACGATCAACGGCGCCAATGACGCGCCGACGATCACCAGCAGCGCCGCGGATGCCGCCGGAGCCGTCACCGAGGATTGCGCGACGCTTTCGATCGAGGACACGCTGGCGATCCAGGATGTCGACCTGATCGACACCCACACCGCGGAAGCCGTGTTCAAGTCGGCGACGTCGAACGCGCATCTCCCGGGCTTCGATGGTAATACGCCGCTCGGCACCTTCACGATCGATTGCGAGGTCGCGGAGTTCAACACCGATACCGACAACAGCGCGACGCTGGGCTGGCACTTCAGCCTCGACAACGACAATGCGGTGCTGCAATCGCTGGCGCATGGCCAGACCATCACCCAAGTCTACACCGTCACCTTTACTGACGATCACGGTGCACAGGTCTCCCAGGACGTCACTGTCACGATCAACGGCGCCAACGACGCGCCGACGATCACGAGCGATCCCGAGGCGGCAACGGGTGCGGTTACCGAGGATGACTGCGCCTCGCTGACGACCAGCGGTACGCTGGCGATCCAGGACGTTGACCTGATCGACACCCATACGGCGCAGGTGCAGTTCAAGTCATCGTCCGTCAGTTCAACTCTGCCGGGATTCGAGGACGACAGCACGAATATCGGCACCTTCTCCATCGGCGCGGTGTCCGAATCCAACGCCGACACCAGCAACGGCGCGACGCTCGACTGGCACTTCACGCTCGACAACAGCGATCCCGTGCTGCAGTCGCTGGCGGAAGGGCAGACCATAACTCAGGTCTACACCGTCACCTTCAAGGACAATCACAACGCGACGGTCACGCAAGACGTCACCGTCACCATCACCGGCACCAACGATGCGCCGACCGTCTCCTATGTGACGTCGGACTACATGAACTTCGACGGTGCGACCATCGCGGTCGGCGACGTACCGACGGTCGCCACCGACGACGTGACGCTGGACGGCTGGGTGAACTGGAACGGAGACGCTGCCTCCGCCAGCCAGGTCTTGTTCTACAATGGCAATACCTCGACCACCGGTTTCGGCCTCATGGGCACCGTCATCAGCGGCAAGCTGGAGATCGCGATTCTCGAGGGCGGCGTCGAGATCCAGGATACCGGCTTCGCGCTTACTGCGGGGCAATGGCATAACCTCGCCTTGACGCGCGACGACGGCATCTTCACGCTTTATGTCGATGGCAACGTCGTCTATTCCCACAGTGGCGGCGTCAACGCGATCGCTGGCGCTCAGGAACCGTCCTACATGATGATCGGAGCGGCGAGCGGCAGGTACGCTCCGGGCTTCGGCACGCAAGGCTTCACCGGCTCGATCGCCGATGTCAGCGTCTGGACCACCGCACTCACGCAGGCGCAAATTCAGTCGTACGACTTCACCGCGCTCACCGGCAACGAGGCCAATCTGGCCGCCTATTATACGCTTGGCGACGGCAGCGGGAGCACGGCCTCCAATACGGTCAACCCCACCAAGAGCCTCGCCATTGAAGGTGATGCGGATTGGGCCAGCGGGACCTCCGGGCCGGGCGGCGCATTTGCCGATCTGATGGAGACCAATGGCGGCCAGCTTTCGCATGGCGTGCTGGCGGTCTCCGACGTCGACGCGACCGATCACGTCACGGTATCGGTCGATGCAGTGCAGGTTAAGCTCGACAACGTGTTGCAAACGGGCAGCGTCGGCGGGCTGTCGCATGCCGATCTCCTGAACTATCTGACCGTGCCGTCCGGCGACATTCTCAACGGCACGGCGACCCACGCCCAGTTTACCTGGCAGTTCAACTCGGCCGGCCAGGCCTTCGACTTCCTCGCCGCTGGTCAGACGCTATCGCTGCAATACACCATCGTTCCGTCGGATGCTCAGGGCTTTGGAACTAGCGCGGTCGTGACCATCAACGTCACCGGCACGAACGACGCACCGACGCTGTCCGATCTCCACATCGGCCCGCTCACGGACACCGCTGACGACGACACCTTCTCCAATCTCACCGGGCAACTGGCCGGGACGGACGCCGACAGCGGTGAGACGGCGACGCTGACCTATGCCGTCCTCAATTCAGATCACCAGGCGGCCACGACGGTCGCGGGACTCTACGGCTCGCTGACGGTCAATTCCAACGGCAGCTACAGCTACGTTCCAAATGATGCTGCGATCAATGCTTTGGCGGACGGCTCGTATGTCGATACGTTCACGCTCCAGACCACGGACATCCATGGTGCGACCAACACGGCAACGCTCAAGGTGAACGTGACCGGTGCGGACGACGGTGCAGGCCCGGTCATCAACACCGAGAGCTTCCAGGTCGAGCACATCATCGAGAACAGCAACGAGATCATCACCGATCTCATGATTACCGACACCGATCCCGGCGCCGCGACGGACACTTTCACGGTCACGCTGTCGACCGCAAATCCGGACGTCAGCCTCGCCAGTGTTTATCCGACGACCGGTACGCTCGAGCAGATCAACACCGCCCTCGCGCAAGGCGCGGGCATCGTCTACGAGCCGACCGGCGCTGATCCCGAGGCGGAGCTGCCCGCCACCGATCAGATCACGCTGACCATTGCCGACTCCGCCGGCCGCTCCGACACTGTGAACTTCATCTTCGTCGAAGGGGCCGAGAGCCAGGGCATGACCCTGCAAGGCACCGCCGGCAAGGACGTCATTTTCGCGACCGAGTCGAGTGATACGCTGATCGGCGGCAGTGCCAAGGATCAGTTCGTATTCGCACCGGCCTCGTCGCAGGATTCGGTTCAGCACACCGTGAATGATTTCGAGTACGGCCTCGACAAGATCGACCTACGGCAGTTCAGCGGCATCGGCTCCTTGAACGACCTTGCCCCGACCGCCGCGCAGGATGGCGGCACGTTGCTTACGCTGGATAGCCACGAGACGATCCTGCTCAAGGGTGTCGCCGTCGCGAATCTCCAGTCCAGCGATTTCATTTTCGGCACTCACGTCGGCTAGTGGAAGCAGGCGGCGCTCCCGGCTTGCACCTCGACCGCGGCAAAAAATCCATAATCCTCGGCACTAAGGGAATAGCCAACCGTCTGCCGACGCTCCATGATCGGTGCGCCCGGCATCGTCCGGGACAGGAAGTCAGACTGGCATGAAACGTCTCAAGATCCTGCGGCGGTGGTTTGCGCGGAAGTTCGGCCTTGCGCGGCTGATCTGCCTTGCGCTGCTGGTCTTGTTCGCGGGCGCGCGCCTGTGGGATCCGCCGCCGATCCAGGAATTGCGGCTGCGCACCTTCGACATGTTTCAATTGATTGATCCGCGCGAGAAGGCGGCGCGGCCGGTCGTCATCGTCGATATCGACGATAAGAGCCTCGCCAGGCTCGGCCAGTGGCCCTGGCCGCGCTCGCGCATCGCCGACATGGTCCAGAACCTGACCAACAACGGCGCGGTGGCGATCGGCTTCGACGTGGTCTTCTCCGAAGCCGACCGGCTCAACCCGGATCAGGTCGCGAGCCAGATGCGCTATCTCGACGACGCGACCCGCGCCAAGCTGCGTGAGCTGCCGAGCAACGATCAGATCCTCGCCGACGCGATCAAGCGCTCGCTCGTCGTGCTGGGCGAGACCGGGCTTCCGGAGGTCTTGTCCGAGCTCGACAAGTCGCTGCCGTTCACGGGGGTGGCCACGGTGGGGGAGGACGGGGCCGAGCGTTTCCTGTTCGAATTCCCCGGCCTGCTCCGCAACGTGCCGGTCATCGAGAGGGCCGCGGCCGGCCGCGGCCTGTTCTCGATCCGGACCGAGCGTGACGGATTGATCCGCCGCGTGCCGATGATCATGCGCGCCCAGGGCAACATCATGCCCTCGCTCAGCCTCGAGATCCTGCGCGTCGTCACGGGCACGCCGACCCTGCTGGTCCGTACCGATAAGACGGGTATCAAGTCGATCCGCCTCAAGGGTTTGGAGGTTCCGACCGACAAGAACGGTCAGCTCTGGGTGCACTATGCCCGCCGGGATCCTTCGATCTACGTCTCCGCGGTCGACGTGCTCGACAATGCGGTGCCGCCCACGAGGTTTGCCGGCAAACTAGTGCTGGTCGGCACTTCCGCGGGCGGCTTGAACGACATCAAGACCACGCCGGTGTCCCGGGCCATGCCGGGTGTCGAGATCCATGCCCAGGTGCTGGAGGGCGTGCTGAGCCGTGCGGTGATCTCGCAGCCGAACTATGCGCTGGGCGTCGAGCTGATCGCGGCGCTGATCATCGGCCTGCTCGTCATCATCTTCACGCCGAATCTCGGCCCCGTCCGCCTAGTGCTGGTGGGCGCGGCCTTCGCGGCCATCCTGATCGGCGTGTCCTGGTTCTCCTACACCCAGCACCGCTATCTCATCGACTTCACCTATCCGCTGCTGTCGACGACCGCAGTCTACCTGACGCTGATCTTTGCGAGCTTCGTGCGCGAGCAGCGCCAGCGCGTGCAGATCCGCGGGCAATTCGCGCAATACATGTCGCCTGTGCTGGTCGAGCAGCTGGCGCAGTCGCCGGAAAAGCTCGTGCTCGGCGGCGAGGAACGCGAGATGACGATCATGTTCTCCGACGTGCGCGGCTTCACCACGATCTCCGAGAGCTACAAGCACGATCCGCAGGGCCTGATCGAGCTGATGAACCGCTTCCTGACGCCGCTGACCGACGTCATCATCGACCGCAAGGGCTATATCGACAAGTATATGGGCGACGCCATCATGGCGTTCTGGAACGCGCCGCTCGACGACGCCGAGCACGAGATCAACGCCTGCGAAGCCGCGATCCAGATGCTCGAGCAGATCGACGAGGTCAACAAGGAGCGCGAGCAGGAGGCCGCCGACGGCGGCCACGTCTATATCCCGCTCAATGTCGGCATCGGTCTCAACACCGGAATCGGCGTGGTCGGCAACATGGGGTCCGACCTGAAGAAGAACTATTCGGTGCTCGGCGACAGCGTGAACCTGGCCTCACGCCTCGAGGGCCAGTCGAAGGCGTACGGATTTCCGATCATCGTGGGCTCGCGCACGGCGCTCGCCGCCAAGGAGAAGTTCGCGATCCTCGAGCTCGACTTCATCATGGTCAAGGGCAAGACCGAGCCGGAAGTGATCTACGCCATCGCCGGCCGCGAGGACGTGATGCATTCGGCCGCGTTCCAGCGGCTGCGCAACATCACCATCGAGATGCTCGGCTGCTACCGCAGCCGCGACTGGCAGGGCGCACTGGATGCGATCGAGCGCGGCCGCAAAAGCGAGGACGCCGACACGCTGGAGAAGCTGTTCAGGCTTTACGAGGCGCGAATCAAGGATTTCCAGATCGATCCGCCGCCGGAGGGCTGGACCGGTGCCTATGCCCTGCTGACCAAATAGGTGTCACGGTCACCGCTCGCGCTGGGTGGGCAGAACAAAGCCTGCCTACCATATGCAGGTGCATCGAGGTAAGTATGGCGGTGGGGACGGCGCTTGGCGCCTCTGCCAACCAGAAGAAAAAGGCGAGCTGAGTGATGGACGCACAAGTGAGACAGAACGACCGCATCGAGGTGCTCGAAGAGCTCCTCAACGAGCGCTACTCCGTTCGCGCATTTCTCCCCAAGGAGGTCGATCGCGCCACCATCGAGCATGTGCTGGCGACCGCGCAGCGCACGGCGTCCTGGTGCAACAGCCAGCCCTGGCAGGTCATCATCGCCAGTGGCGAGGCCAAGGAGCGCTTTCGCAAGGCGATCTACGCGGAGGCCTCGAAGGGCCTCGGCGATGACTACGACTTCACGCCACCGCGCGAATATGTCGGGGTCTATCTCGATCGCCGCCGCGAGAGCGGCTTCCAACTCTACAACACGCTCGGCATCGCCCGCGGCGACAAGGCGGCCTATGCCAAGCAGGCGCTGGAGAACTACAATTTCTTCGGCGCACCGCATGTCGCCGTCATCCACACCAACGAGCCGCTCGGTATCTACGGTGCGATCGATTGCGGCGCCTATGTCTCCAACTTCATGCTGGCGGCGCAGGCGCTCGGGCTCGGCACTATTCCGCAGGCCGCGCTGGCGCGGCATTCCGGCCTGATCCGCCGCCACTTCGATCTGCCCGATGACCGCCGCGTCGTCTGCGGTATCTCGTTCGGCTATGCGGACCATGCGCACCAGGTCAACAGCTACCGCACTTCGCGGGCGAGCGTGGCCGAGACCGCAACCTTCGTGGATGTGTAATCGCGGCGTGAGCCGGACGCATCGGCGTCAGACGCGCGCGAAGACAGCCGTGGAAGCGGCCGTCTTCGTCTCGTTCCGGTGCGATTGACGGCGGCGGTCAGCCGCCGCTGCCGCCGATCACGGCCCGCACGGTCTCGTCAGGCCCAAAATCCTCGGCGCCGTCGACATAGAGCAGCGCGGCGAGCTTCGAGCGGGCGCGGTTCACGCGGCTCTTGATGGTGCCGACTGCGCAGCCGCAGATCGAGGCGGCGTCCTCATAGGAGAAGCCGGACGCGCCGACCAGGATCAAGGCTTCACGCTGATCCTGCGGAAGCTTGTCGAGCGCGGTGCGAAACTCCTCGAATTCGAGGTGCGCATTCTGCGAGGGCTGGGTCTTCAGCGTCTTGGCGTAATTGCCCTCGGCATCCTCGACCTCGCGCCGCCGCTTGCGATAGTCGGACCGGAACAGGTTGCGCAGGATCGTGAAAAGCCAGGCCGGCAGGTTGGAGCCGGGCTGGAACGAGTCGATGTTGGCGAGCGCACGCAGCAGCGTCTCCTGGACCAAATCGTCGGCGCGGTCCGCATTGCCGCTGAGCGAGATGGCGAAGGCGCGCAGACTAGGCACGGCCGCCAAGATGTCGTTACGCAGGGAGTCCGTGAGAGGCATCAATCCCTCCCATTGTTGTTGTCGTTGGATCCGCCCTCATTTTCCACGTGGGGTGACGCTCCCGGCGCATCAAGCTTCTTGATCAGTTCTGCGAACCGATCCGGAACCCCCTGTCGCACGACATCGTCGTACATGGCGCGCAACTGGTGCCCGATCCGGGATTGAATCTCCGGAGTCAGGCCTCCCTTGCCGGGGGTCGTGCTTCTGCTGGCTTGAGACTTGAGATCTTTCATGACCTGTTCCACGTTTCCCCGAGTTAAGTGACTGTAAAATCGAGAAGTTTTCTCAACCGGGAGCCGTTCCCTGGATAGGCACAATTCCAGCTGCGCCAAAAAGTTCCCAGCTCGGCGGAACTTTTGTTGTCGTGAGGCGTAGACAGCCCAGCAGGGGAACCTGGGCCCCCCGCGTGATGCCTGACCTCAGGATTGGACCTCAAGGTTGGCCCGAAGACGAATGGAGTGGGGATGTCCCGTTCACAGGTAGTTGCTGAACACTTGCCGTTGTTGCGCCGGTACGCGCGGGCTCTGACAGGCAGCCAGGCCTCCGGTGACGCCTATGTCGCCGCGATGTTGGAAGCCATGCTGGGCGATCCGTCGGTGCTCGACGAGAACCATGGGCCCCGGGCCGGCCTGTTCCGGCTCTTCACCCAGATCTGGAATTCAGTCTCGATCAACGACGATGCCGAGGTGACGACCCTGCCGATGCCGCCGGAACGGCGGCTGTCGAACATCACCCCGCTGCCGCGCCAGGCCTTCCTGCTGCTATCGCTCGAGGGCTTTTCGGAAGAGGAAGTCGCCTTCATTCTCGGCACCGACGTCGCCGAGACGCGCCGTCTTGCGGACGCAGCCGGACGCGAGATGGCCGCCGAGATCGCCACCGACGTGCTGATCATCGAGGACGAGACCTTCATCGCCATGGACCTCGAGAGCCTGGTGAAGAATCTCGGCCACAACGTCGTCGGCGTCGCGCGCACCCATGCCGATGCGGTCGCGCTGGCCAAGAACAAGCGGCCCGGCCTGATCCTTGCCGATATCCAGCTTGCCGACGGCTCGTCGGGCCTGGACGCCGTCAACGAGCTCCTGCGTACCTTCGAGGTGCCGGTGGTGTTCATCACGGCCTATCCGGAGCGCTTCCTCACCGGCGAGCGTCCCGAGCCGGCGTTCCTGATCTCAAAGCCGTTCCAGCCCGCGATGGTATCGGCGGTGGCGAGCCAGGCCCTGTTCTTCCAGCGCAACTCGCGCAATCGCACGCCGAAGGCGCCGGCGGCGTAAGAAAAGGCCTATCGAACACAAGGGCGGCGCGTCGCAAGGCGCGCCGCCCTCATATGTGCCGACGGAGCGTCATCCTGCTCTGCCTCAGCAACCGCGGCAGATGCTGCGAAGCATCGCGTTCAGCTTTGTATCATCCGTTCCAGGAGATTTCGCATTCAGCTTGGCCTGGCCCTCGATCCAGGATTGAAGCAATTTCTCGCCTTCCGGCGACGGCGCCAGGTTGGGCTCCGTCCCATCGTAAGCTATGAGGACGGTTAATCTCTGCAGGTCGTCCTTTGCCTCGGCGGGCGGCTTCGGGAACGGCACGGATCGCTCGACCATTGCCAACGTCGCAGCATCCAGCGGCGCGAAGCCCGTGCTTTCCACTAAAGCGCTTGAGATTAATTTGCCCGAGCGATCGACCACGAATGTAACGCCGGCATCAGCCCTTCGCCCAATCGCCTGCGGAGGAAATATCCTGTTGCGCCAGACATGCTCGGTGATTGCCTTGCGCCAAGCGGCC
This sequence comes from Bradyrhizobium sp. CCBAU 45321, assembly GCF_028128975.1. NCBI lineage: Bacteria > Pseudomonadati > Pseudomonadota > Alphaproteobacteria > Hyphomicrobiales > Nitrobacteraceae > Bradyrhizobium > Bradyrhizobium sp. CCBAU 45321. The sequence continues at coordinate 75,615 of NZ_LFKZ01000130.1, read as the reverse complement.
ATGGCCTCGGACTCTGCGAGGCCGGAAGCCGGTGTGCTCAGCACCAGACCGTTGGGCGGCACCTGGAACTGACGGCCCTTGAAGACAATCGGGATCAAGAAATGGAAAGTCTCTTCCTTCAGCTCCGAAGGTGGTTCGGGAAACGGTTGGGCGCGGGCGACGATCTCCAGCGCAGCATCGTCGAGCAGTCGCGAGCCGCTGCTCGCAGCCAGTCCCCGCGAGACCAATTTGCCGGACCGGTCGACGACGAAGCCCACCTTGGCCTCACCGGTTTGCCCCAGTGCCTGGGCTGGAAATAGTCTGCTCTTGGCGATATGCGCCGAAAGCCTTGCCTTCCAGGCCTGGGCACTTTCGCTCTGCTTTTCAGTCTGTGCGTGCGCCGGGAAAGCCGCAAGGAATCCGAGAAATGCGGCCAGCAAGGGAATTTTCATCTGCATGATCCCGGATACTAATCGCCGGCTGGTTGATTGCAAGGCTCGTTGCTCGCATCGCATTCACCCGGGTTTAGGGTGGTGAACGACCGCGCCCGGCCGCTTGACGCCGTCCAAATTGCCCCGTCGATACGTCGGGCCGATGACGTCCATCGCAGCCACAGGCCGCCGGGAGGATACGGACCATGGACCAGCAACTCCTCGATCGTCTTGCCATCCGCGACCTCATCGAGAACTGGGCGGTGTGGCGCGATGCCGGCGACTGGGAGCGCTTTGCCACGGTCTGGCACGAAGAAGGCTGGATGTCCGCGACCTGGTTTCAGGGGTCGGCGCGGGATTTCATGCGCGTCAGCCAGGAGGGTTTTGCCAGGGGCGTGCGCATCCTGCATTTCCTCGGCGGCACCAGCATCGACCTTGCGGCTGCGCGCGCGATCGCGCAGACCAAGATGACCATCTCGCAGCGCGGCCTCGTGCACGACGTGCTCTGCGACGTCGTCTGCACCGGACGCTTCTACGATTTCCTGGAGAAGCGGGACGACCCATCAGGTATCGGCAAATGGGGCATCGTCCGCCGCCAGCCGATCTACGAGAAGGATCGGATCGATCCGGTCGATCCCGCCGCGACGCTTCGGCTCGACCAGGAAGCGCTGGCTGCGCTCCCCGAGGGCTACCGCCACCTCGCCTACATGCAGGAGCTGATCGGCTACAAGGTCAAGCGCGACATGCCGGGCCTGATCGGGCCCGAGGTCGAGAAGCTCTATGGCGAGGGCCGGGAGTGGCTGGCAGGAAAGGCGAAGTAGACCGCGGACAGGCGTGGAGATGAGAGCTGCTGTCCCATTTGAGCTATTGGGTCGCGCGAGCTTTTTCGGCGCGGCCGTCCAGCCGTCGTCCCACAAATGCCCGTTGTCGGACCTTGTCATCTCGTCGGTTGCGGAGTGACGCCATGGCAAACGCAGCAGAGGCAGTACTTGGTCTTTCATCAAGACCAACTACGTAGAGCGACGATCAAACGACTAACAACCTGTAAAAGATGGAGCCTACATGAAGAGCCTCGGACTTGCAGGCCGGGTCTTTGCGGTTGCATTGGCCCTCGCTGTCGGCACTGCCGAAGCACGGCCGCTCAATCAGGTGCTCGGCACTTGGCGCATGGTTTCAGCTCAACTCGATCCGGATGGCCGGAATGTCCCGGCCTACGGGCAGAAGCCAAACAGCCTTTTGGTCTTCACCGAAGACATGCACTTTATCGAGGTTCTGACCGACGCCTCCATTCCGAAATTCGCTTCCAACGAGCGAGGTGGCGGCACCGACGAAGAGAACCGGGCTGCGATGGCGGGCAGCATCGCGTTCTTCGGCACTTACATCGTCGATGAGAATGGCGTCTTCAGCGGCAATCGCGTTGAAGGCTCGACCTTCCCAAACTGGGTCGGTAGCGAGCGCACGCGACAGGATCTGAACTTCGATGTAATCGGGGACCGCATGATCGAGAACTTTCAGCGGCCGGAGGGCACCAAGGTCGTCATCATCTGGGAGCGGGTGCGCTAGCGCGTCCCCCAGGCAGACCCGTCCGAATGGAGGCTGGAGGCGCAGACCGAAGCTCTCCGGCACCACGTGCGCGACGTAGTGCCTTACAGCAGCCTTGAGCAAGACGAGAGATGGAGGTGACCTGTCGGATAATCACGCACGCGTTACTGACTGCCGCGTGGCCTGCGTCAAAATAATGCACCCAGTGCAGTTTTATTGACACAAAGAACGCGGACTGTTACCGAATTGGCTTCGGCACAGTGCTGTAGATGCCGAGTGCGGGGACGTAGCAGGAGTAATGGTCATGAGAAGCTGGCTCGCTGCTATGGCATTGGCATGTGCCGTCGGGATGGCGCTGCCTGAAGGTGCGAACGCACAGAATGCTCAGGTGCAACAAGAGCATGCGGCCTTTCGTGCTGTCGACTTCGATTGGATAGATACGTCTCGAGGTCGCGAAGTTCCTGCTCGCTTGTATTGGCCCACTGAGGCATCGCCGGGACGGGTGCCACTGATCATCTTCTCGCACGGCATGGGCGGTTCGCGAAACGGCTACACCTACCTCGCCGCCCGGTGGGCCGCCCACGGCATCGCGAGTTTGCATGTCCAGCATATCGGGAGCGATTCCTCTCTCTGGCGTGGAAATCCCTTCGAGCTCGTGGGGCGGCTGCAAGCGGCGACCCGGGATGATGAGGCCGCGGCACGTGTCGGAGATATCCGTTTTGCGCTCGACCAAATGCTATTGTTTGCAACCGGTCCGTACGCCCGATTCATCGATATGCGACGCATCGCCGTGGCCGGCCATTCCTATGGCGCGAACACCGCATTGTTGACGGTGGGTGCGCGGGTCGTTCGGGATGGTCGTTGGCTCGATTTCCGCGACCGGCGCTTCAAGGCGGCGATCGTGATTTCCGCCCCACCTTTCTACGGCGAGAAAGACTTGCCGAGCGTGCTCGCCAACATCGCCGTGCCGACGCTTCACGTGACGGCGACGCAGGACGTCATCAAAATTCCCGGATTCTACTCGGCTGCGCGCGATCGGGTCGCAATATTCGAGGCGATCGCCAATCGGCGCAAGCTCCTGGTCATGTTCCAAGGGGGATCCCATAGCATATTCACGGACCGCGCTCTGACCGGAGGAGCAGGACTGAATCCGAAGGTCAAGGAAGCCACCGGAGATCTAACGCTTGCATTCCTGGACTATGCGTTTGCCGGGGATTCCAAAGCTTTGGCGCAATGGAGCTTCGACTGGCAGGACATTCTCGCGCAGCCCACAATGGCGAACGCGATCCCGATCTCAGGTGCGACCGCACAGTCGGATCGACAAGGCCATATCCGTGTGACCTCGGCCGAAAAGGGCCGTGCGACAACCAGTGAGCAACAGAAAAATTATCCTCTCCTTGCGGCCGGCGCACGTCAGGCGACCGCAGAAATCGACGGGCCGGCATCTGCATTGCGTCGCTGAAGTCCGATGCAGCGTTTCCCGCTCATAGCGGTCTTGTGTCTGCTGACCGCCGGGTGCGCGACTGCGCCGCTGAACAGGGCGGGATCGTTGACCAGTTATGATGGTCTGGCGCCGTCAGACGGTATTTTGACGAAGTCGATCGTTCGTGTCGACAAGGAGGACGTTCTCGGCGCCAAGAGCGTCCGGCTGGTAGAAACTCGATTTTCGACCAAAGCGGCCGCGGAGGTCTCCTTCTCGCCGGAGCAGCGCAAGATCATCGGCAACGCCATCGACCGTGCTCTGTGCTTCGGACTGAGCGAGCGGTTCGACATTGTCGGCCCAGCGGATCAAGCCGACCTGACCGTTCAAGCCGTCGTCACACATGCGGCGGCGACCGATCCTGCGGCGGCAGGCGCGTCCGGTGTCGCGCGGGTCGCAAAGTCTGTACTCCTGCCTGGCGTGCCGGTACCCGTTCCGCGCATCCCGTTGGGACTTGGCAGCCTTTCGGTCGAAGGTGAGGCGAGGGACAGAAGAGGGAAGCAGAAGGCGGCTATGGTATGGGGCCGCGGGGCGAATTCTTTCACGAGCTCGCCGCGCGTATCGCCGGACGGCGATGCATACGACCTCTCGACCGCCTTTGCCGCCGACTTCAGCAAGTTGCTGGTCACGGGCAGTACCCCATTCGGGGCGGCTCCATCGCTGCCGTCGCTGGACAGCTTGCACGTTCTGCTGGGTGGTGCGCCGAAGCAATCCGCGTGCGAAGCGTTCGGACGAGCTCCCGGAATTGCGGGGTTCATCGGCCAAGGACTTGGAGCTCCCCCAAGTTGGACCGACAAGGGCGCGGCGCCTCCATCGCCTCCGGCGGCCGCGCCACCAGTCAGCGAGCCTTCACCCGCGACATGAGATCGACGAAGCGGCGGATCGCCGACATGCGCGATGTTGACGCGCATACCGGGCCACCGGCGAGCGTCGGGTATGAAGGTCGATCCAGGCGCAAGCAGTTGCCGCCTGAGTCCGCACCTCAGTTGCAACCTGACCGTGGCGTCGCGATGTTGCGATGCCCGCGGGCCATGCACCCCTATCTATCCGGGCCATTCACGAAAATTTTGGGACGGCCGCGGCAGCCGCTTCCTGGATCGTGCGCCACACCGCCTCGATGTCGCTCGCCTCGGTGGATATCGTGCCGATCGAGACACGAACCATCCAGTGCCCGGCCGCGGTAGCGGGCGTGACATAGGCTTGGCCCGAGGCGTTCACCGCATGCGCCCATGCGCGCGTGAAGTCATCGAGACGTTGGGAAGGCACCGACATCGGGCGGTTCACAGTACATACGGTCTGCAGCACGACGGGTGCGACGACGTCCCAACCCGGTGTTGCTTCGACTTTGGACCGAAGATCTTGGGCCAGGCTAATGTCTCGCCGCAACCTCGCCTGCAACCCGGAAACGCCCTGTTCCCGGATGGCGAACCATAGTTTCAACGCCCTGAATCTCCGTCCGAGCGGAATTCCGGTGTTACGCAGATTGCGCACCTTCCCGTCGGCCTGAGATTGGAGGAAGCTCGGATCGGCAGACATCACCCTGAGAAGGTGAGGCTCGTCCCGAACGAAATAGAGCGAACAATCGAACGGGACGCCGAGCCATTTGTGCGCATTGATAACGACACTGTCTGCGTCCTCGATGCCTTCCCACATCCACCGTAGCTCGGGTAAGATCATCGCATTCCCGGCCATGGCAGCGTCGATGTGAAGCCACAAACCATGCCTCCGCGCTATGGCAGCGATCTCGGAGAGCGGATCGATGGACACGGTCGCGGTCCCGCCCACTGCCGCGACGATCGCGCATGGCTTGAACCCGGCGTGAATATCCGCAAGGATTGAATCTTCGAGCGCCCCGGGACGCATTGCGAAATTGGCGTCGATATCGACCATGCGGACATTCTCACGGCCGAAGCCCGCTAGCAGCGCCGCCTTTTCGACGGAAGAATGAGCGCTTGCCGATGTGTAGATCGTCAACGGCTTGAGTTCTGCTTGCAGACCCTGGCGAACGAGCGAGAAGCCCGTCGTCTTCTCCCGGGCGCATAGCAGAGCAACCAAGGTGCTTGTCGACGCAGTGTCGTTGATCACGCCGAACCAGGCGGAAGACAAGCCAACCATCTGCCTGAACCAGTCGACCGTGACCTCCTCGATCTCCGTCACTGCGGGCGATGACTGCCAGGACAGGCCCAGCACCCCAAGTCCGCTGCTTACCAGATCACCGAGAATGCCGGACCCAAGTGAATTGGAGGGAAAGTAGCCGAAGAACCGCGGGTGTTGCCAATGCGAGATGTTGGGGAGAACCACTGAATCAAGATCGGCGATGATCTCATCGAACCCCTCAGCTTCTACCGGCGGGGAGGCTGGAAGCATCGCTTTCACGTCACCCGGCTGTGTCGCAGGTTGGACCGGATAGTCGGACATCTTGGCATGGTAGTCGGCCAGCCAGTCGATGATCTCATGGCCTCGTTTTCGGAATTCCTCGGGCGTCATTTAGGCCTCTTTGGTTGCTCGCTTCCGGATTGGCCGGGTGTTCAGAGCTATGGCAGAACGTATCTCGGATGGCTCCGCATATTGCAGTGATGGGATCTGCCAGCGCGATGGCCTGAGGCGTCGAACCCGGGATGCCGCAGACGTGGCCAGCGTGCGAATCCTCGCCATCGTCCCGGTACGAAGCACGCTGAATGCGGGGAATAAGGCGAACAGCAAAGTAAGACCGATCCACCTCATCAGTCGACCCGAGAGGAACGCTTGTATCGTGGGGGTCACCTCTTCTTGCAAGAAATCCACCGTCGCAACCAATATTGGCTTCGCGCCGGGGCAAACGAGGCTGCCTGAGACGATGCCGGCCAGATCGATATAGGGGTGGAATGAGATCACGTACAGGAGAGCAGCGATCCCGACATTCGTGAGAATTGGAGATCGGAGTGCCTTCACAACGCGTCTGGCGAAACGAGAGGAAATTGGAGCAACGTGGGTTTCTTCGTGTTTCGCGGGATCCGCCGGTCGAATGGACTTCAACGCCTCGGCCGGCCGGTAGGAGCCCCGGGATCGATCGAGCCGCGCGCGCGTTCGGTGCTGAACAATCGTCTCCAGTCTTACGGGCACCTCGGCCGACCACACCCGCGCACGTGGCCGAAGGTGGTCGGAGCCGCTGTGATGGATCGCGAGCCTGCCGCCGGCAAACGGCCGCTTGGCATCTCGCTCCCGTTCCCCTTGCGGAGCTGCAATATCCGTCCCATCCGGCGTGTCACATGTCATTCGATGACTCCTTGCTCGTCCCCACGGACGACGGTCGGGATGCCTCGAGAGCGGTCATTTCAGAAATCTCGCACCAAGCGTAACTTATATTGCACTTGGTGTAATATTATTTGGGCGATTTCGTGGCCCGGCCCAGCCGTCGGCCAGCCTGCCGATTGGTGCTGGCAACAAGTCGATTGCTGCGCTTATTTTCTGCTCAAGATCGCCGAAGCGAAGCAGCGATCCGCCGGTTTGCAAACAACAGGACGATGCCGGTGGCGGCGCTGGCGACCGGGACAATCAGCATTCCAATAGCGAGCCCGTTCGATATCTGCGCATTCGTCGCGGCGTCGCTGATCGAGCCGACGAGCAGTGGCCCGAGTGCCGGGCCGAAAAGGCCCGAGCCGATCAGAACGAGGCTCGCCTCTTTGCGAGGAGGAGACGCTCCACCATGGCTCGATGGAGAAGCAGCCCGGCGACCCTGGCGTCTCCCGGGCCATTCCTTCGGCTCAAAGAACGCTCTGCAAATTCGCGAAGGATTCGCGGAGATAAGCTGCCGGCGGTCGCCTGCCGTTGTCGTTGCTCCAGGATTCGATCGCCAGTCGAAGCGCTCCGACGGAGACCATGGCGACGTATCGAAGGGATTTCCGTCGCTTGGCCTGGGGCCATTTCACGCAAAGGGCTTCGAATATCGCCTGTTCCTGAGCGATATACTTCGCGTGGCTCGCGGAAATCAGCGCCGGGCTCGAGCGGATGACCCGATCGAGGGCGAGACTCTGCTGCGAATTGTAGTTGCCGGTCAATTTCAGCAAAGCGTTCTTGACGGTGTCGATGGGAGATTGATCCGAAGGCTCGGCGATCACGGCAGCTCTAATGAGCTGCGTGAAGTGGCTTTGCCACGCAAGCAAGATTTCTTCCTTCGACTTGAAGTAATAAAAGAACGTCCGCCGCGAAATGCCTGCCGCCTCCGCGATCGCCTCGAGGGTCGTCTCTTCATAGCCATTCGCCATGAACAGCTTGAGGCCTGCTTCCGCGATCCGAGCCAGCGTCTCACGCCGTTTGCGCTCGCGAAGACCCTCCTCCGCAACTTTGTCGTCCGCTGTCACTTTTGCCGGCAAGGATAGCCCCATCCAAAAAATCGCACCCAGTGCAATATATTACACGCTGCGCAAACAATGTGCAAGAAAAAATCGATGTGCCTGCCGTGACTTAGGCTGCCTTTACCATGCGATCGCGGCTCTCAACTGGTCGCCGCGTCCGCGGCCAGAGGTCGCGCAGCCCGCGTCCGCAATGGTCTTGTAATATCGCACGTAGTGCAATAAAAAATACACCTGGTGTAATAAGCGCCGCGTGCCAAGCTTAGTAACGTGCAGAGAAGCCATGCCGGATTGGTCCATCAAAGATATTCCCTCTCAGTTGGGGCGGTCAGCCGTCGTCACCGGAACTGGAGGAATTGGCTTTGAAGACGCGTTGGCATTGGCGCGTGCCCGCTGTGAGATCATCATCGCAGGCCGTAGCCTGGAGAAGGGTTCGAGCGCCATTGCGCGAATCCGAGCCGCCTTTCCCGACGCCAAGATCCGCTTTGAAGAGCTCGACCTCGCGAGCCTGAAGTCGGTGAAGGATTTTGGCTGTCGGATGCGAGCCCAGCGGTCGAGCCTCGACATGCTCATCAACAACGCCGCCGTCATGGCGCCACCGCTGCGGAGGGCGACGAGCGACGGCTTCGAGCTACAGTTCGGGACCAACTATCTTGCCCACTTTGCGCTGACGGCGCAGCTCCTTCCGTTGTTGCGCAACGGCAAGGAGCCCCGCGTCGTCAACGTTTCGAGCCTGGCCGCCCGGAGCGGCGTCATCGACTTCGACGATCTTCAGGCGGAGCGCGAGTACAGACCCATGCGGGTTTACAGTCAATCAAAGCTCGCGTGCCTCATGTTCGCGTTCGCGCTTCAGACCAGAAGCGATGTCTCTGGATGGAGAATCAGGAGCATCGCCGCGCACCCCGGCATCGCCCGCACCGAGTTGATTCCAAACGGCGCCGGACCTCGCAGTTTGCAGGGCCTCGCTCGATCCTTCCTCTGGTTCCTATTTCAATCGCCAGCTCAAGGGGCGCTGCCGACGCTGTTCGCGGCGACGTCTCCGCTCGCCGAACCTGGAGGCTATTACGGTCCGGACAGACTGGGCGAGACGCGCGGCGTGCCGGCAGCCGCACGAGTGCCTCGGCAAGCCAAAGACGCGGCCGCGTCCGCGCGGCTCTGGGAGCTTTCCGAAAAGCTCACAGGCGTTCGTTTTTCATGAGCTGTTCGGCTATCATGATCAGACGAAACGCTGCCTCGATTTGCGCCATCGTCTCATTGGCTCTGGGCGGGTGCGGCGCGTCCTTGGTCGGCGCCGATCCGGTGCCGTCTGCAGCGAGCCTCGACCAAGCACATGATGTCGCTCGGCCGGAATTGGAGCGCAGCGCGGACTTCGAGAAGGTCAGCGTCGAAACCGAGATCCAGGCACCCTTGGCTGCCGTAACGACCTGGTTCGCTGACCGTGGCGCCGCCGCATTCGGCTCGTTCCTTACCGGAACGGACAATGTGCCCGGCGTAGTGAGCACCGAGTTGTTGAGCGGTGACTGGAGCAAGCCAGGTGACCGCCGGCGAGTCGTATTCTCGGACAACAACAGCGCGCTGGAAGAGATTACGGACCGCAAGCCGCAGCTTCTGCAATATCAGATATGGAATCTTACCAACCGTACCGGGCGCTACATCAGATATGCGGTCAGCGAGCTGGAGTTCATCGGTAACGGCCAGGCGACCCGCGTGCGCTGGACCTATTCGTTCCGGCCCAAGATCTGGCCGGACGGCTACCTCATCCGGACCTACGTCCAGAACGACTTTCGCAGGTTCATGGAGGTCGGCTTGCAAGCAATGCGAGACAAGGCAGTGACGGACCTCGCTCAAAAGCGAAGCGCGCGGTCGTCCTGAGCGCTCTTTTGAGTCTGACCGAGCGACCAACGAGCAATCTTCCGTTCGTCATTTGATTGAGCGCAGTAGCTTTGGAGGCCCCTGATGCAATGGATCGCCGCCTTCGACTTCGGCATTCGTCTGACCCTCGTGGCCTCTTTGCTCGCGGTCGGCGCGGTCTTCGTTTACTGAACGGCCGATCATTGGATCAGGAAGGATGCACCTGCCGATGAACAGGCATCCCGACAGCGCCGCAGGCATCCGTTTTCCAATGATCAAGACAAAGGCGTGTTTGACCGGACGGCCTTCAAGACGAGTCGACGGAGCCAGGCGTGGCCCGGCTCCGAATGCGTTCGCTCGTGCCATACCATCCGATAATCGAAATTGGGAAGCTCTAAGGGAGGTTCGATCAGGCGAAGCCGCGGGTCACCCGAGAAATTTTCCGCGGCACGGCGTGGGATCGTCAAAATGAGATCGGAGGTCGACGCCACAAGAGCTGCCGTGGCGAAATAGGGTAACCGCACCGCGATGTGCCTGATATGGCCAAGCGTTGCGAGCGCGGTATCGACCGGACCAGCTCTGCCCCCAACCACGGTCACGAGGATGTGGGAGAATGCGACGTAGTCGTCCAGACGCATCCGCCCTGCTTTGGACCGCCTGACGGCGGGATGGCCGGCGCGTACCAGGCATGCGAAGCGCTCCCGGAAAAGGTCTCGGGTACGAAGGCTGGTTGGGAGCGGGTTATCGCTATAGAGCGCAAGGTCGATGTTCACCTCTCCAAGGCTCCTGAAAGTCTGCGCATCGACGGGCGTGATTTCGAGACTTGTCCTCGGCGCTTCGGAAGTCATGAGATGTGCAAGTCGCGGAAGGATGACCGTCGCTCCGTAATCCGTCGTGGCAATACGAAAGACGCGCTCACTCGAGGTCGGGTCGAACTCGGACCGGTTGGCGAGCACATCGCTGACGCCCGCTAGAGCCTTCTGTATCGGTTCGAGAAGTTCGCCGCCGCGGACCGTGGGCCGCATTGTCGTTCCAGCTTTCACGAGCAGCGCATCGTCAAAAACCTTGCGCAGCTTCGCCAATGCTCTGCTGACGGCGGGCTGACTCATTTGGCTTCGTTCTGCAGTCTTGGTGACGCTGCGCGTTTCGAGCAGCGTCTTCAAGATCACCAACAGGTTGAGATCGACGCGATAGAGGATGTCATCGGTTGACGGACGATCCACGGGCTCCTCATCGAAGGGTCGCTTCTGATGCACGTTTTCCAGTTAGTGAATAACGTTTATCGCGGTGGGCCACTTTCTGCAATTCGTCGCATCCCCTAGGTTCGTGGCGTCTCAGCCGCCCGGATAGCGCCTCCGGCGCTCGGCAATTCGAATGACAGAAGGAGTTTGTCTTGAGCGCCTACTCGATCAACCGCCGCAAGATCATGCTGACCGCTGCTGCGGCGCTCCCCGTGCTGGCAACCGGCGGTGGCGCCAAGGCGGCAGCACTGGGCAGTGCGGCGAACAATGCCGGATATTATCGATTTCGCGTCGGGGACATCCAGGCGACCGTGCTCAGCGACGGGCTCCTTTCTGGCCCGCCCAGGATCTACGCCAACGATGCGCCGGAAACGGAGCTTCAGGAGGCACTGATCCGCGCATTCCTCCCTACGGACGTGATGACGCTCAATCTCAACACGCTTCTGATCGAGACGGGCGGCCGTCGCGTTCTCATCGAGGCTGGCGCAGCGCAGACGATGGGACCGAACGGTGGGCGAGTGTTTGGCAACCTCGCGGCTGTTGGCTTGAAGCCGGAGGATATCGACGTCGTCGTCGTCTCGCACACGCATCCGGACCATGTCGGTAATCTACGAAACGCCAACGGCGGCAAATCATTCCCACGTGCAACGGTGTATCTGCCCGAAGCCGATTGGAATTTCTTCGTCCGCGGCGAGCCCGACCTTTCATACATGCCTGTAAATGCGGAATTCCGCCGACGATTCGGTGAGGCCATCAAGCGCAGCGTAGAACCGATTGCGACCGACGCCGTGTTGTATCAGGCCGGAACGGAGATCGTGCCTGGGTTGACCACGTTGGCAGCACACGGGCATACGCCTGGGATGGCGACGTTCCTCGTTCATTCAGGAGCAAGCCAGCTCTTGCTGACGGCCGATCTCGCATATCATCCGGTCGTCAATGTGGATCGAAATTGGCGACCAGGCCCCGACCGTGACAAGGATGCCGCGTTGCAGTCGCGCCGCCGTATTTTCGACCGCGCGGCAGCGGACAAGCTTCTCGTCCTGGGATTCCATTACCCCTTCCCCGGTCTTGGCCGAATATTGAGAACCGGCGACGGCTACGCCTGGGTTCCTGCGAATTGGCAGTTCGACTAATTTCGGAGGAGCCGCTGCTCCCCGGGGCGGGCCGGGCCAAGGTGGCGGATGGTGGGGTCGTGAAACAATGGGACGAATGTCCGGCAGATAAAAGTAAGGCGCGACTGGCATCACCACAGTCGCGCCCTACGTCGCCGGCTTATGGGGCAGGGGGGAATAGCCGGCTGCTGAGACGACTCCTGTGCGCGAAAGTCGTTCCACGGCTCGCGAAATATTTTGCCGTCTGCTGCATTTTTCGCACACGGTTAAGTGATCGTAGCTGTCGAGAACCCCCGATCCTACGGCGGCGTTGTTCCCGTGCCCGCCATGGGGCGAGGGATCGACAGCCATGTCACAGATTCAAAAGGTTTTTTTGAGCGCAATTGCGGTCGTCGCCACCCTCGGTGCCGTGCAACTGGCCTCCGGGCATGATCTCGCAGACCGCTGGCAGGCGGTCGCCGACCTCCCCAGCCACGGTTCCGCCGTCGCGGTGGGCCACAACGTCAACCGCGTCGCCAAGGCAGACCGGCTCGCCGAGATCAAACCGGCAGCCGTTCCGACCCGCACGGTCTCGATGCGGCTGAACGACCTCGCCGATACCTCGGTTCTGCTGCGGGTTCCTGCGGTGATCGAGACCGGCAATGCCAAGACGCCGGTGCTGCTCCAGAACCAGAAGAAGCCTCGCAACAAGCCGACGATCGCCTGTGAGCCGATGGTCAGCTCCCTGACCGAAGTCGCGAGGCTGCTCCAGCCCGGCCGCTGCGTGACCTGACCCCTCCGCGACGGGTGGTTTGGCGGACCCAGACTTCACATCCTCTTGATCTGCCATTGCCTCGCGCTATATCCGGGTTCCCTCCCTTTTGTTTGACCGGGTAAGCGCATGACGACGTCAGATACGGCTGTGCATACGCAGCCTTTCCAGGCCGAAGTTTCCGAACTGCTGCACCTGATGGTGCACTCCGTCTATTCGGAAACCGACATCTTCCTCCGCGAGCTCATCTCAAACGCCTCCGATGCCTGCGACAAGCTGCGCTACGAGGCCATCGCCAGTCCCGCCCTGCTAGGCGAAGGCGACGCACTCAAGATCCGCATCACCCCGAACAAGACGGCCAAGACGCTCACGATCGCCGACAACGGCATCGGCATGGAGCGGCAGGAGCTGATCGACCATCTCGGCACCATCGCCCGCTCCGGCACCAAGGCGTTCGTGTCCAAGCTGAAAGAGGCCAAGGACGGGCTCGGCCTGATCGGCCAGTTCGGTGTCGGTTTCTATTCCGCCTTCATGGTCGCCGAGAAGATCGTCGTGATCAGCCGCCGCGCCGGCGAGAGCGATGTCTGGACCTGGACGTCCTCCGGCGGCTCCGGCTTCGAGATCGCCCGTGCCAGCGACGAGGAAGCGGCGCGCCTGACGCGCGGCACCGAGATCGTCCTGCACCTGAAGGACGATTCCAAGAAATATCTCGAGACCTACGAGATCGAGCGTATCGTCACCGCCTATTCCGACAACATCCTGTTTCCGATCGAGCTGGTGCCTGAAGAAGGCGAGCCGCGCCAGATTAACTCGGCGAGCGCGTTGTGGCAGCGCTCCAAGTCGGAGCTGACGGCTGACGATTACAAGAAGGCCTATCAGCAGATCGCCTCTGCCTTCGACGATCCCGCGATGACGCTGCACTACCGCGCGGAAGGACGTTACTCCTACGCCGTGCTGCTGTTCGCGCCCTCGACCAAGCCGTTCGACCTGTTCGAGCCGAACCGCAAGGGCCGCGTGAAGCTCTACGTGCGGCGCGTCTTCATCACCGACGATGCCGACCTCTTGCCGGGGTACCTGCGCTTCGTCCGCGGCGTGGTCGACAGCGAGGATCTTCCACTCAACATCTCGCGCGAGATGCTCCAGAACAATCCGCAGCTGGCGCAGATCCGCAAGGCGGTGGCGACGCGGGTGGTGTCCGAGCTCGAAAGCCTCGCCGACAAGGACCCGGAGAATTTTGCCAAGATCTGGGACGCCTTCGGCGCGGTACTGAAGGAAGGCATCTACGAGGATTTCGAGCGGCGCGAAAAGCTGCTGTCGCTGTCGCGCTTCACCACCACGTCGGGCGAGAAGCGGTCGCTGAAGCAGGTCATCGCCGATTTCAAGCCGAACCAGACCGAGATCTATTATCTCGTCGGCGACAGCATCGAGCGGCTGAAGTCCAATCCGCGGCTGGAAGCTGCGACCGCGCGCGGCATCGAGGTGCTGCTGCTGTCGGATCCCGTCGACGCGTTCTGGACCTCGATGCCCTCGGATTTCGAAGGCAAGCCGCTGAAGTCGCTGAGCCAGGGCGATCTCAATCTCGATTTGATTCCGCGTATCGACGATAAGGACGAGGCGAAGAAGGACGAGCCGGCTGCGGACGAAGCAGCCACCATCGCGGTGATCAAGGCCGCGCTGGGCGAGCGCGTCAGCGACGTCAAGGTCTCGACGCGCCTGACCAGCTCGGCCTCCTGCCTCGTCGCCGACAGCCAGGGCCCGAGCCGCGAGCTCGAGCGCATCTTGTCGCAGCAGAACCGCGGCATGAAGACCAAGCCGATCCTCGAGATCAATTTGCGCCATCCGCTGGTCACCGCGGTCACCAAGGCGCAGGCTGCTTCGACAGTCGTCGACGATATCAGCCTGCTCCTGCTCGAGCAGGCGCAGATCCTGGACGGCGAATTGCCGGAAGACCCGGCAGCGTTCGCGGCGCGGCTGAACCGGCTGGTGCTGCAGGGGCTCGGCGGCTAACGCTGCCTCGCAGCATCATTTCGACCGCGCTTGACCTAGGTCGTCAGGTCGCTCGGCGCGCATCGCTTCCGGCGCTGCGCGTCTCGCTCACCTTGACGTCATCAGGTCTTAGGAACAGTCGCGGACGGCGAGATGTTGTGTCATATGATGCGACGTCACCAATTCGAGGATTTCCCCATGCGCTTGTCATTCCTCACTCTTACTGCGATCTCCACGCTGCTGGGCGCGGCGGATGCCAGCGCGCAGCGATACGATCCGGCCTATCCCGTCTGCATGCACCGCTACGTCGGTGGCCCTGGTGGCGGAGGAAGTGACTATTACGACTGCTCGTTTACCTCGCTGGAGCAGTGCCGCGCCACGGCCTCGGGCCTTGCCGCGACCTGCGACCTCAATCCCTATTACGCCTTCAACGAATCGCCGCCGCCCCGCCGACGTCCCAAGAAGGTGCACTGAGCCGAGCGGGACCAAAGCCGCGACGTCTGCATTCATCACTCTTTCGACCTGATCACACCCGCCAGTACGCTGCCGGCGGGTGCGATCTTGGTTGCGGGCTGTTGACAGTTAACCGCGCCCTAACCGAGTTTACCTTGTCTCTTAACGCCTGGGTCAGGGCGCGCGGGCTAAGCTGTCGAACACCGCAGACCGCCCGAAAGAGTAAGCAATATGACCACCGGCGTCATCGAGCAGCCGAAAGCCGCGCGCGCACCGTCGGCTTCCAAGATCTGGTTGAGGGCGATCGAGCTCACCGCGCGGATCGAAACGCTGCCGGGCCGTCTGTTCGCCGACGTCGTCGACGATTGGGCGCAACGCCAGCCGAACCGCGTCGCTCTGGTGGCGGACGAGGCAAGCCTCGATTACGCAGGCCTCTCGAAGAGAATCAATCGCTACGCCCGCTGGGCGCGCTCGGTCGGCCTGTCCAAGGGCGATACCGTTGCGCTGATCATGCCGAACGGCATCGACTATGTCGCGGCCTGGCTCGGCATCAGTCGCGTCGGCGGTGTGGTCGCACTGATCAACACCAAGCTGGTCGGGCAATCGCTCGCGCACTGCCTTGATGTCGCGAAGCCGATGCATGTCATCGTTGCGCATGTGCTGACGGGAATGCTGGACAGCGCGGCTCCGCATCTGAAGACGGGGGCAAAAGTCTGGACGCATGGCGATAGCCGCAGCGAACGTGCGATCGACGTCGCGCTTGCCGTTCTCGACGACGGCCCGCTATCGCCGGAGGAGCATGGCCAGGTCACCATCGACGACCGTGCGCTGCTGATCTACACCTCCGGCACCACCGGCCTGCCGAAAGCGGCCAGCATCAGCCACCGCCGCATCCTCAATTGGGGGTTTTGGTTCGCCGGCCTCACCGGCGCGACGCCGCAGGATCGGCTCTACGATTGTCTGCCGCTGTTCCATTCGGTCGGCGGCATCGTCGCGCCATGCAGCATGCTGGCCGCCGGCGGTTCGGTGGTGATCGCCGAGAAATTCTCGGCCTCGCATTTCTGGTCCGACATCGTCCGGCACGACTGCACGCGGTTTCAATATATCGGCGAGCTCTGCCGTTACCTGCTCAAGGCCGCGCCCTCGGAATACGAGAACCGGCATCGCCTGCGGCTCGCCTGCGGCAACGGGCTGCGCGGCGACATCTGGGAGGATTTCCAGGCGCGCTTCGCCGTTCCGCGCATCCTCGAATTCTACGCTGCGACCGAAGGCAATTTCTCGCTGTTCAACGTCGAGGGCCAGCCGGGCGCGATCGGCCGTATCCCGCCGCTGCTCGCGCACCGCTTTCCTGCCAGTCTCGTCAAGCTCGACCCCGATAGCGGCGCGCCGCTGCGCAATGAAGAGGGCTTCTGCATCGCCTGCAGCCGCGGCGAGGCCGGCGAAGCCATCGGCCGCATCGGCACCGCGGACGAGGGCGGTGGGCGTTTCGAGGGCTACACGGATGCTGGTGAGACCGAGAAAAAAGTCTTGCGTGACGTCTTCGTCAAGGGCGATGCCTGGTTCCGCACCGGCGATCTGATGCGGATGGACGACAAGGGATTCTTCCATTTCGTCGACCGTATCGGCGACACGTTCCGCTGGAAGGGCGAGAATGTCGCGACCTCGGAGGTGAACGACGCCGTGCGCGATTTCACCGGCGTCGTCGATGCCACCACCTATGGCGTCAGCATTCCCGGCGCCGACGGCCGGGCCGGCATGAGCGCGATCGTCGTGAACGAGGGCTTTGACATCGCCGCGCTGCCCGCCCATCTCGCGCAGCGCCTGCCGGTCTATGCCCGGCCTCTCTTCATCCGCATCTCGCGCGAGCTCGACGCCACCGAGACCTTCAAGCAGAAGAAGGGCGAGCTCGCCCGCGAGGGATTTGACCCGGCCGCGGTCTCCGATCCGCTGTTCATGCTCGACCCGACATCGGGCGCGTACGTTGCGCTGGACGCGGAGACGTATGCGGCCATCTCGGGCGGTACGATCAGGCTGTAGGGCAACCAAAATCGAGAGATAGGTCCAATTTTATCTGAATTGTCCAAGAAGCCATTTACTTCTGTCGGGTAAACAGACCGCGATGGGGAGGCGGTCAGCAAGAGCCGCCGCAACAACGAGATCGATAACAAAGCGAGCCAACCATGTCGGTAAGGTCAAAGGTCATTGAAGCGATCCAGCAGATCGCCAAGGAGCAGCACGTCACGCTTCCCGCCCTCTCGGACGATCTGTCCCTGCATGAGACGGGCTTTGACTCGCTCGCCTTCGCCATCCTCGTCGCCCGCCTCGAGGACGAGACCGGCGTCGATCCCTTCACCATTTCCGAGGACGCAGCGTTCCCCGCCACGGTGGGCGATTTCGTGCGGGCCTACGAAAATGTCCCCGCGTGAGATCTTTGCACTTCGCGACCATCTTGGCGCGGAGCTGAAAGGCCGCGCGATCTCCGATGCACATGATGTCGTGTCGCTGACCGACATCCTGTCGCAGACGGTCTTGGGCGGCCGGCTGCACGACCTGTCCGGCCGCGCCGTGCTGCTCAAGCTGTCGGACCAGCTCCGATCCGGCCTAGCCATGATCGAGCTCGACGGCATCGCCCGCCGCATGCTGTTGTGTCCGCCCGACCTCAATCCGGCGCATCTCGACGCCTTGATCGCGGATGCGGGGATCGATGCCGTCGTCACCGACGAGCCCGATTGCTGGGCGGCGTCCGGCGTGCCGCTGGTCGTCACCGCGCACTTGCCGCCGCAAGCCGCGGCGCCTGCCAAGACCGAGCGGGGCACCGAATGGCTGATGTTGACTTCGGGCACCTCGGGCGTGCCAAAGATCGCCGGCCATACGCTGGAAGCCTTGACCGGTGCGATCGTCGCCGAAGGCCCGTCGCGCGGACCTGCACCGGTCTGGGCAACGTTCTACGACATCCGCCGCTATGGCGGCCTGCAAATCTTTCTCCGTGCCATCCTCTCCGGCGGCTCGTTGGTGCTGTCCGATCCCCATGAGGCGCTCGCCGATCACGTCGCGCGGCTGAAGGCGCGCGGTGTCTCGCATATCTCCGGCACGCCCTCGCACTGGCGCAAGCTCCTGATGAGCAGCTCGGCCGCGCAATTCGCCCCGGCTTACGTCCGCCTCTCCGGCGAGATCGCCGACCAGGCCGTGCTCGACGGCCTGAAGGCGGCATTCCCCCACGCGTCCGTCGGCCATGCCTATGCCTCGACCGAGGCCGGCCTCGGTTTCGCCGTCAATGACGGGCTGGAAGGCTTTCCGGCCGACTATCTCGGCAACCGCAACGGCGTCGAGATGAAGGTCGTCGACGGCTCGCTGCGCATCCGCTCAACGCGCACGGCCCATGCCTATATCGGCCGCAATGCGGCGTCGCTCACCGACGACGACGGCTTTGTCGATAGCGGCGACATCGTCGAGCTGCGCGGCGATCGCTATTATTTCGTCGGTCGTCGTGGCGGCATCATCAACATCGGCGGACTGAAGGTCCACCCCGAGGAGATCGAGGCCGTGATCAACCGCCATCCCGACGTGCGGATGTCGCGCGCGAAGTCGCGCAAGAGCCCGATCACCGGCGGCATCGTCGTCGCGGACGTGATCCTCGCTGAGGGCACCGATCCGGCGCGCGCGAAAGATATCCGCGACCAGATCCTGGATCTGTGCCGTGCCCAGCTCGCATCCCACAAGGTGCCGGCGGTGCTCCGCTTCGTCGAGGCGCTCGACGTTACCCCGGCCGGAAAACTGGCGCGCACCGATGCATAACGTTCTCGTCACCGGCGGCAGCCGCGGCATCGGGCTTGCGATCGGCAAGCGCCTTGTCGCGGCCGGCTTCAACGTGATCGCGGCGGCGCGGCGCGAAAGCGACGAGCTCAAGGCGGCCATCGCCGCGGCCGACGGGCGCCTGCATTTCCGCGCCTGCGATCTTGCCGTGATCGATGCAATCCCGGCCTTCGCAAAGCTCGTCCGCGACGAATTCGGTCCGATCTACGGCCTCGTCAACAATGCCGGTCTCGGCACTGAAGGCCTGCTGGCCACCATGCACAATTCCGAGATCGAGGCGCTGGTGCAGCTCAACGTGCTGTCGCCGATCATCCTCACCAAATATGTGGCCCGACAAATGATGGCCGACGGCGCGGGGCGCATCATCAACATCTCCTCGATCATCGCGACGACAGGCTATAACGGCCTGTCCGTCTATGGCGCGACCAAGGCCGCCGCGACCGGCTTCACCCGCTCGCTGGCCCGTGAGGTCGGCAAGCTCGGCATCACCGTGAACGCGATCGCGCCAGGCTTCATCGACACCGAGCTCACCCACAATCTCTCCGAGGAAGGCCGCAAGCGCATTGCGGGCCGCAGCGCGTTGCGCCGGCTGCCGGAGACGGACGACGTCGCGCGCATGGTGGAATACCTTTTGGGCGAAGGCGGCCGCAACGTCACCGGCACCGTGTTCACCATCGACGCGGGCAATACCGCCTAAGCGGAACCCGACTGCCACAATTGCGTTGATCACGCGCAATGACAGCCAGCCGGATTTGGTCGTAAGATGCCCCGCAATCGATTGGTTTACGTCAATCGGTCTGCCCTAAACGAAGGGGAGCAGTCGATGGCCACTTCAAACATGAGCGCTTCAAGTCGGGTCCTGAAAGAGCCGGTGCGTGTGAATGAGGTCCGCTGCCCACCGATGTCGCATCAGAATTCCGGCGATCACGGCCACGAGGCGTATCCGCAGCAATTCGTGCGCCTGATCGGCTGCCACGACGTCCCTGCATCCCAGCTGCGCAAGCGTCAGGACGAGAAGCTGCATTAGCCGCTCACGGCCGCTGCTTCGGCAGGTCAATCCGCTCGTGTGAAGATTCCGGCGGTCCTTCGGTGAGGCGGCGGATGCGGCGCTCGCGCATGGCAGAGTCCTTGCTGTTGAAGTCGGACACCTCGATTTTCCCATGCAACCCCTTGGGGCCGCGCGACGATAGCCGCTCTCCCCCAGTGGTCGTTTGACGCCGATCAGTGATCGCGCCGGGGCATTGCAAGGCGGCCGCATCTTGTTGTCCGGACCACTTTCGGCCAATGATCGAAAGGGGGCGCGAGCCAGCGAACCCGGATCGATCCTGCCACGTATCTTGCTTCGCATTCCAACAGTCCGGCATCCCGATGAGCTCAGGCGAGTCCTTCTATGGCGGCATTCCCGTCTTCCGAGGCTTCACCAGCCTGATGGATCCTGCGCTCTATGCACCGCTGCCGGACGACTGGAGCATCGGTGTTGCCGATATCGTCGATTCGACCAAGGCGATCGCGGCGCAGCGCTACAAGGCCGTGAACATGGCCGGTGCCGCCGTGATCGCGGCGGTGACCAATGCGCTGGAGGGGCGGGAGTTTCCCTTCGTGTTCGGCGGCGACGGCGCCAGCTTCGCGGTGGCGCCAGACGACGTCGAGCTTGCCCGCCAGGCGCTGGCTGCGACCGCGACCTGGGTGCGCGAAGACCTCGATCTGACCCTGCGCGTCGCCTTGGTGCCGGTCAGCGTCATTCGCACACACGGCCTCGATGTGCGCGTCGCCCGGTTCGGGCCGTCGGCCAACCTGTCCTATGCGATGTTTTCGGGCGGCGGGCTCGCCTGGGCCGACGCCGCGATGAAGCGCGGCGAGTTTGCCGTCGAGGAGGCGCCTGCCGGAACGCAGCCGGACCTTTCGGGCCTGTCGTGTCGTTTCGAGGTGATGCCGGCGGCGCGCGGCCTGATCCTGTCGGTGCTGGTGATGCCGACGCGTGGCGTCGATCCGCAGGCCTTCCGCAAGGTGATCGAGGACATCATTCATCTCGTCGAGCGAAGCCCGGAGGGCGGCCGGCCGGTGCCGCCGCAGGGGCCCCCGCTGAAATGGCCGCCGCAGGGCGTGGAATTCGAGGCCCGCACCAGGCGCGGCGGTCCGCTGCTCGCGCGCAGAGCCAGCGTACTGGCCTATACGCTGTTCGCTTATTTCATCATGCGCTTCGATATCAAGATCGGCGGTTTCGTGCCCAGCCTCTACAAGCGCCAAGTGGTCGAGAACTCGGACTTCCGTAAATACGACGACGGCCTGCGCATGATCCTGGACTGCACGCCGCAGCTCGAGCGCGCCTTGAACGATCGTCTCAAAGCCGCCGCGCGCGAGGGCATCGTGCGCTACGGCCTCTACCAGCAGGACGCTGCGATGATGACCTGCTTCGCGCCGTCGGCGCTGCGCAGCGATCACGTCCATTTCATCGACGGCGCGCGTGGCGGCTATGCCTCGGCGGCGACGGCGTTGAAGGCGATGATGGCAGCGGGTTAGCGCCCCGCGCGCGTCCAGGTCTCACCGCCGCAGAGCGCGCCGACGCAGCCTTCGACCCGTAGCGCGTCCGCGCCGGTCAGGCTGACGTTGCTCGCATAGGTGCTGCCGTCGTCGGCATTGTAGATCTGGCCCGACCATTTGTTCGGTCCTGCCGGCTCCATGCCGCTGAACAATGGCAGGCCGATCATCGGACGCCTGGCCAGCGCGGGATTGGGATTCTTGCTGTCTGTGGCGGGCTGGCCGGTCGCGCTGTCCATGGGTTCGCGCAGCCAGACGATGTGGCCGCAGATACCGCCGCCGCATTTGCTGATCTTGACGCGCGCATCGCCCGCCTGGGTGAGCCAGGTCCCTTCGGCGCTCTGCGCATAGGCGGAAGGCGCACCGATCAGCGCAGCCAGAATGACGGTGAGAGCGGCGAATCTGAATGTCATGGAGAGGAGCCCTGGAATGGAGGCGCCTCCATAGCAGCAAATCGAGCGCGCGCAACGTCCGAGGGAATCACATTTCTGAGCTTATCTGCCTGCGCCTATTTACCTGCGATCATTTGCCCCAGCGCGCGAAAGCGACCGAGGCGGCGGTCGAGAGCCCGAACACGACCATAGCGCCGCCGACCAGCGCGAACAGGGTCCAGGCCGGAGCCTGCGCGGTCATCAGTCCGATACCGCCGATCGCGACGATCAGAAGCCGTGCCGTGGAGGCGAGCACGGGACCGCCGACGCGTGCGGCGCCTTGCGAGGAGAAGTAAAGCGACACGCCCATGCCGAAGAATACGAAGGCCGGACCTGCCCAGTGGAAATAGCTGTGCGCGGCGGCGGTGACGCCGGGATCGCGGGTGAAGAGCCCGACCCACAGCGACGGAGCGAGCGCAACGACGAGCCCGATCAGGCCCACCGTGAGTCCTGAGGCCGCAGCCGCGGTCCAGGCGACACGCCGCGCGCGCTTCACATGTCCGGCGCCGATCGCCATGCCGACCATCGGCACCGAGGCGATGCCGAAGGCGAAGGTGATTGGGATCAGCAGAAATTCCAGCCGCGAGCCGATGCCGTAGCCGGCCAGCATCTCGGTGCCGAAGGTCGCGAGGATCTTCGTGAAGATCAGAATGGTGAGCACGGTCTGGAGCGGCGACAGGCAGGCCACCGCGCCCACTTTGAGAATGTCCAGGAACATCGCGCGCTCGAAATGGAAGGCGCGGAGATTGAGCGGCAGCCGGCTGCGGCCTGACATCAGATACCAGAGGAAGAACAGTGCCGCGCAGCTGAACGCGATCAGCTGGCCGCTCGCCACGCCCGGCATGCCGAATTGCGGCACGCCGAACAGGCCGAGCCCCAGCGTGCCGCCGAGCACGATCTGCAGCACGCTCGCCCCGATCAGAATCATCGAAGGCAGGCGCATGTCGCCGGTACCGCGGATCACCGAGGCCAGCGTGTTGACGAGCCAGATCGCGACCGCGCCGGAGAACAGCACCTGCGAATAGCCGCTGGCCTCTTCGAGCACGCGCTCGCGTCCGCCGAGCAGCGAGAAGAAGGAGCGGCCGAAGGCGAGCATCATCACCGTGAAGAACAGCCCGCCGCAAAGGCCGATGATGGCGGCATGCAGCGCCAGCGTCGCGGCGCGGTCGCGATCCCCTGCGCCGAGCGCGCGGCTGATCGCAGAGGAGACGCCGCCGCCCATCGCGCCGGCGCTCATCATCTGCGTCAGCATCGCGAACGGAAACACCAGCGCGATCGCAGCGAGGGGGATGGTGCCGAGCCGGCCGATATAGGAGGTCTCGGCTACCGCAACCAGCGTGCTCCCAACCATCGCGATCATGTTGGGGATCGCGAGCCGCAGCAGCGTCGGCAGGATCGGCGCGGTCAGGAGGCTGGCGATGGGGGAGGCGACCGGCGCAACCGGCGGGACGGCATCTGCTGGGGCGTCGATCGTCATGTCCACCGTGCGGAAAATTAAATGATGACCGACATATTATAAGAGAATGAGCCGGCCGGCCCAGCCCTGGCTCACGCAGGGCTCACCATGGCAGGCCGCATAGGTCGATGGTGCCCAGCGTCGGCGCGCGCACGATGTGGAAGACATAGGGCGCCATGTAGGTGAACCGGATCCGCCCTTCCGGCTGTTCGCAATAGACCTCGCCTTTGAACGGCAGCCAGCTCCGGGCCTCGTAGAACGCGAAATTGTGCGGCTCGCAGAACAGTAGGGCGAACCGAACCGCCTCGTTGGCGCGCATGGTATGCACCGCCGCGTCGATCGCCATGGTCGCATAGCCACGGCCGCGCTGGTCCTCGCGCGTGGAGACGCCGCCGATGCCGCCGATATGAACCTTTTGTCCATTCCAGGTGATGGTGCGGAAGTAGATGCCGACATGGCACACGAGACCATCCTCGGGCGTCTCGACCAGCACGCGGAGATCGGCATTGGCCCATTTGACTTGAGCCCAGGGCTTGCCTGCGACGAATTGCGGTGCCCAGACCGCCTGAAGTAGCGGCTCGGCGATCGGCCACGAGGCGTCGCCGTTCAATATGTCGATCTCGATGCTCATGGCCTCGTCCTCCACAGCTCCGCTTCGTGGCGCGTTTGTTCTGTCTTAAGCGCCTCAAAGGCAATGATATTTTACAGCGAACCGCAGGTCTGATCGACGGCGGCCGGTTGCGACGAATTTGTGCATTCAAGCAGGACGCGCCAAGTCACGCCTTTTCGCAAATTCTGAGGTATTTAATGGTGGCGGAACCTTCTATAAGGGGTGACCGTTAGAACTCGTTCCCCACCAGTTGCGGACAAGAAGCCATGACCTTTACGCTGCCCCCACTCCCTTACGCCTATGACGCCCTCGGCCAGTACATGTCGAAGGAGACGCTGGAATATCACCACGACAAGCATCATCAGGCCTACGTCACCAACGGCAACAACGCGCTCAAGGGGACCGAATGGGAAGGCAAGTCCCTTGAGGAGATCGTCAAGGGCTCGTTCGGCAAGAATCCCGCGGTGTTCAACAATGCCGGCCAGCACTACAACCACATCCACTTCTGGAGCTGGATGAAGCCCAATGGCGGCGGCACCAAGCTGCCGGGCAAGCTCGAGAAGAAGATCAACGAGGACCTCGGCGGCTTCGAGAAGTTCAAGACGGACTTCCAGGCAGCCGGCGTCGGCCAGTTCGGCTCCGGCTGGTGCTGGCTCCAGGTCAAGAATGGCAAGCTCGAGATCTCCAAGACCCCGAACGGCGAGAATCCGCTGGTGCACGGCGCCACCCCGATCCTCGGCTGCGACGTCTGGGAGCACTCCTACTACATCGACTATCGCAACCGCCGTCCCGATTATCTCAAGGCGTTCGTCGAGAACCTCGTGAACTGGGAATACGTGGAGTCCCTATTCGAGAAGGCGTGAGCCCTGCTCCGTCATCCCGGGGCGATGCGTAGCATCGAACCCGGGATCTCGAGATTCCGGGTTCGGCTTCGCCGCCCCGGAATGACAGAAACAAAGGCGGTCGCAGGCGCGACCGCCTTTTTGCTGTGCGGAATTGCCCTGCGCGGCGCGCGCATGGGTCTGTCGTCACACCGTTTGCATCCCACCGGCGGCGCCCTTAATCAGGACGGGCATCACCTTCGAGCGACTCTAGCCCGTTGTCAGAACCTTCCCCGAACAATCCGGCGCCTGGCGGCGACGCGGAATCCGAGCCGCGGCCGGGCCGGGTCCGCAAGCCGATCGGCTGGTCGACCATCATCATCGCAGCTCTGGTGGCGGTGAGTGCAGCACTGGTCTGGCGGCGGGACGGCACTGACGGCGTTCTGGACATCCTCACCCACGATCTCTCGTTGTTCTCCGGCATCCTGCCGCGCGTGCTCGCCGGCTGCCTGTTAGGGGCCTTCATCTCGGAAATCCTGCCGCACGAGAAGGTCTCGCGCTCGCTCGGGCCGAAATCCGGCCTGATGGGCCTGCTGATCGGCACCGCCTTCGGCGCAATTCTGCCCGGCGGTCCCTTCACGGCCTACCCGGTGGCTAGTGCGCTGCTCGCGGTCGGCGCCGATTTCGGCGCCACCATCGCCATGGTCGTGAGCTGGACGCTGATCGGCTATGGCCGGGCGGTCGCCTGGGAAATCCCGATCATGGGCACCGATTTCACGCTGTGGCGGATCGTGATCTCGCTGCCGCTGCCAGTGCTCGCCGGCGCCCTCGGCCGCTTCGTCTATGTCAGGCTCTATCCGAAGCCGCTCGCGAAGGACGACGAGAGTTGAGCGCAGCGCTTCTGATCGACGTCCTGCTGTGGGGTTCGGTGCTCGGCGTCGGACTGATCGCCTTTCGTCGTGGGCGCCCGGTGCTCGTGGCCTCCTTGCGCGAAGGTACGATGGATTTCGTCAACATCGTGCCGCGGATCGCGCTTGGCGTGATCGGCTCCGGCTACATCGCCGCCATCATCCCGCAGGAGGTGATCACCAGCTGGCTCGGCCCGGATAGCGGCTGGCTCGGGGTTGCCACCGCTGTGGTCGCCGGCGCCGCCACGCCCGGCGGCCCCGTGGTCGGCTTTTCCATTGGCGCGGTGGCGCTGAAGTCGGGCGGCGGCGTGCCGCAGGTGGTCGCCTACGTCGTCGCCTGGGCGCTGTTCGCCTTCCAGCGGGTGATCCTGTGGGAGATCCCGTTCATGCCGGCCCGTTTCGTCTGGTTCCGCTGCGCCGTGTCGGTGCCGTTCCCGTTCGTGGCGGCCGCTATCGCCATGGTGATCGGCAAGCCGTGAAGCGGAATGGCAGCCCGCCGTGGACAGTCGTAATGTTATAATATAACGTCCGCAAATGGCTCCCGCCGCGTCTCACGCCCACCAGCACGACCATGCTCATGGCCATTCCCATGGTCACGGCCATGGACATTCGCACGGGCACGATCACGCCCACGCCCATGTCCACGATGCGGCCTCGCCGCATCCGGCCCAGGCCGCGCCCTGGTCGATCCTGCGCATGACCATGGCGGGCCGCCTCGCGGCCGCGCTCGCCGTCTGTGCCGTGCTGTGGGGCATCGTCTTGCTGGCGATGAGGTGACGATGGCCGCGTTGCACTTTCACAACGTCACGCTCGGCTATGACCGGCACCCCGCCGTGCATCATCTCAGCGGCGAGGTCGCGCCGGGCGCGCTGGTCGCGGTGATCGGCCCGAACGGGGCCGGCAAGTCGACGCTGCTGCGCGGCATCGTCGGCATCCTGAGGCCGCTCGACGGGACGATCCATCTCGGCGGGCTCGATGCCCGCGACATCGCCTATCTGCCGCAGAGCGCGGAGATCGATCGCAGCTTCCCGATCTCGGTGCTCGATTTCGTCGGCACCGGGCTGTGGCGCGGCACAGGCTTGTTCGGCGGCATCGGCAAGGCCGCGCGCGACAAGATTCTCCGGGCAATCGGAGCCGTTGGCCTCAGCGGTTTCGAGAACCGCCCGATCGGCACGCTCTCCGGCGGTCAGATGCAGCGCGTGCTGTTCGCCCGTGTGCTGCTCCAGGATGCCAGCCTGATCGTACTCGACGAGCCCTTCA
Source organism: Bradyrhizobium sp. CCBAU 45321 (assembly GCF_028128975.1). Taxonomy (NCBI): domain Bacteria; kingdom Pseudomonadati; phylum Pseudomonadota; class Alphaproteobacteria; order Hyphomicrobiales; family Nitrobacteraceae; genus Bradyrhizobium; species Bradyrhizobium sp. CCBAU 45321. Next base: position 48,621 of record NZ_LFKZ01000130.1, on the reverse strand, counting down.
ACGCCATCGACAGCAAGACCACCGCCGATCTGCTCGCGCTGGTGAGGCGCTGGCATGGCGAGGGTCGCACCGTGCTCGCCGCACTGCACGACATGGAGATGGTGCGCAATCATTTCACCGAAACGCTGGTGCTGGCGCGCGGCCCCGTCGCGTGGGGCCCGACGGCGGAGGTGCTGACGCCGGAAAATCTGCTGGTCGCGATGCGGATGTGCGAGGCCTTCGACGACAGCGCGGCGGCCTGCGCGGCCGATGATATCAGCTCGCGGGCGGCCTGATATCCGATGCTCTATGACGCGCTGATCGGTCCGTTCACCGAATTCGAGTTCATGCGGCGCGCGCTCGCCGCGGTGATCGCGTTGGCGCTGGCGGGGGCGCCGATCGGCGTGTTCCTGATGCTGCGGCGGATGAGCCTTGTCGGCGACGCCATGGCACATGCGATCCTGCCCGGCGCCGCAATCGGTTTCCTGCTCTCCGGCCTCAATCTGTTCGCGATGACCGCTGGCGGCCTGATCGCCGGCTTTGCCGTCGCGATCCTCGCTGGCGTCGTCGCACGCTCGACCGGGCTGAAGGAGGACGCCTCGCTCGCCACCTTCTATCTCGCTTCGCTTGCGCTCGGCGTCACCATCGTCTCGATCAAGGGCACCAACATCGATCTCCTGCACGTGCTGTTCGGCAACATCCTCGCAATGGACGATCAGACCCTGCTCGTGGTCGCCTTCAACGCCACGGTGACGCTGCTGGTGCTCGCGGTGATCTACCGCCCGCTGGTGATCGAGAGCGTCGATCCCCTGTTCCTGCGCACGGTGAGCCGGGCCGGGGGCCCGGCCCATCTCGCCTTCCTCGCGCTGGTCGTCATCAACCTCGTCAACGGCTTTCAGGCGCTGGGCACGCTGCTGGCGGTAGGACTGATGATCCTGCCTGCGGGCATCGCAAGGTTCTGGTCGCGCGATCTCACCGCGATGATCTGCATCGCCGTCATTGCTGCTGCGGTCTCCGGCTATGCCGGCCTCGTGCTCTCATTCCAGACCCGCGTGCCCTCGGGCCCTGCGATCATACTGGTGGCGACGGTGCTCTACATCGTCTCCATCCTGTTCGGCCGCGTCGGCGGCATCGTCCGGCAGCTGTTTCCCGGCCGGCATCTGGAAGCATGACGATGCGGCTCATCCTGGTCTTTGCACTGTTGCTGATCGCCTCGCCGCTGCAGGCCGCGGAGCGGCTCAACGTCGTCGCGAGCTTCTCGATCCTCGGCGATTTCGTCCGCAATGTCGGTGGTGACCGCATCAACCTGACGACGCTGGTCGGGCCCGACGGCGATGTCCACGTCTATGCGCCGACCCCTAGCGATGCCAAGCGGGTCGCGGCGGCGAAGCTCGTCATTGTCAACGGGCTCGGGCTGGAGGGCTGGCTGCCGCGCCTCGTGCAATCCTCCGGCAGCAAGGCGAAGGTCGTGACTGCAAGCGCCGGCATCACGCCGCTAAAAATGGGTGCGGCCGCTGATCCCCACGCCTGGCAGTCCATCCCGAACGCCAGGATCTACGTCACCGACATTGCAAGCGCGCTCGCCGCGGCCGCTCCTGACGACGCGGAGTTCTTCCGCGGCCAGGTCAAGGCCTATCTGGAAAAGCTCGAAACACTGGACCGCGAGGTCCGCGACGCCGTCGCAAAAATCCCGCCGGAGCGGCGCAAGGTCATCTCCACCCATGACGCCTTCGGCTATTTTTCCGCCGAGTACGGTATCCGGTTCATCGCCCCCCGGGGCGTCTCCACGGAGACCGAGCCGAGCGCGCGAGATATCGCCGCCATCATCGGCCAGATCAAGGCCCAGAAAATCCCCGCCGTGTTCCTTGAAAATATCAGCGACGATCGCCTGATCCGGCGGATCGCCGCCGAGACCGGCGCCAAGGTCGGCGGGACCCTGGTTTCGGACGGTTTGACCGGCGAAAAGGGCCCTGCACCCACTTACATTGACATGGTCAGGCACAATATAAAGGCCCTGACCAGCGCGCTTGACCATTAGGGCAGGGGCCACCCCGCCTCGCGTCGCGCGAAAAAGCCTTGAAGTCCGGAGTTGTTATGTCTGACGCGACCTCCCAAAAGATTCCCGTGACCGTGCTGACCGGCTATCTCGGCGCCGGCAAGACCACGCTCCTCAACCGCATCCTGTCGGAGAACCACGGCAAGAAATACGCCGTCATCGTCAACGAATTCGGCGAGATCGGCATCGACAACGACCTCATCATCGGCGCCGACGAGGAAGTGTTCGAGATGAACAACGGCTGCATCTGCTGCACCGTACGGGGCGACCTCGTCCGCATCATGGACGGCCTGATGAAGCGCAAGGGCAAGTTCGACGCCATCATCGTCGAGACCACTGGCCTCGCTGATCCCGCGCCGGTCGCGCAGACCTTCTTCGTCGACGAGGATGTGCAGAAAAACGCCCGGCTCGATGCGGTCGTGACGGTCGCCGACGCCAAATGGCTGTCCGACCGGTTGAAGGATGCACCCGAGGCCAAGAACCAGATCGCCTTTGCCGACGTCATCGTTCTGAACAAGACCGACCTCGTCAACAAGGGCGAGCTCGCCGAGGTCGAGGCCCGTATCCGCGGCATCAATCCGTATGCGAAGCTGCATCGCACCGAGCGCTGCGCGGTGGCGCTGGCCGACGTGCTCGACCGCGGCGCGTTCGATCTCGACCGCATCCTCGACATCGAGCCTGATTTCCTGGAGGCCGACGATCATGACCACGATCATGATCATCACCATCATCACGGCCACGATCACCATCACCATGATCACGGTCACGGCCTGAAGCACTATCACGACGAGGAGATGCAGTCGCTCTCGCTCAAGACCGACAAGCCGCTCGATCCCAACGTGTTCATGCCCTGGCTGCAGAACCTGGTGCAGGTCGAGGGCGGCAAGATCCTGCGCTCCAAGGGCATCCTCGCCTTCCACGACGACGACGACCGCTACGTCTTCCAGGGCGTCCATATGATGCTGGAGGGCAACCACCAGCGGAAGTGGAAGGAGGGCGAGCCGCGCGAGAGCCGCCTCGTCTTCATCGGCCGCGAATTGCCCGAAGAGGCGATCCGCAAGGGTTTCGAGAGCTGCATCGTCTCGTGATGAAAGAGTTTACGCCCGCGCCCGAGTCCGCTTCGATCGTTTCCGTCACCGACCGCGTCAAGCCGATTGCGCTCGGCATGGCAGTGACCTCGGTGCATTTCCTGAAGGATCGCGCCGCCTTCGTCGGCGGCGAGGAGAACGTCGCATTCGTCGATGCCAATTGCGAGATCACCACGGTTGCCGTGCATAGCGGCGGCATTCTCTCGACCGCCTCCGACGGCAAGCGCCTCGTCATGGGCGGCGACGACGGCAAGGTCGTCTCGCTCGATGCCAAGGGCGAGGTGACGCTGCTCGCCACCGATCCCAAGCGGCGCTGGATCGACGCGGTGGCGCTGCACGCCGACGGCGCCTTCGCCTGGTCGGCCGGCAAGACCGCGACCGTCAAGAGCGGCAAGGCCGAGGAGAAGTCGATCGACGTGCCCTCGACCGTCGGCGGCCTTGCCTTCGCGCCGAAGGGCCTGCGGCTCGCTATCGCGCATTACAACGGCGTGACGCTGTGGTTTCCGAACATGGCGGGATCGGCCGAATTCCTGCCCTGGGCCGGCTCGCATCACGCGGTCACCTTCAGCCCCGACAACAAATTCCTGGTCACCGCGATGCACGAGCCGGCGCTGCACGGCTGGCGGCTCGCCGACAACAGACACATGCGCATGACCGGCTATCCGGGCCGCGTCCGCTCGATGTCGTGGAGCGCCGGCGGCAAGGGGCTGGCGACCTCGGGCGCCGACACGGTGATCATCTGGCCGTTCGGCAGCAAGGACGGTCCGATGGGCAAGGAGCCCGCGATGCTCGCGCCGCTGCAGGCGCGCGTCTCCGCGGTCGCCTGTCATCCCAAGAACGACATTCTCGCCGCCGGTTACAGCGATGGTACGGTGCTGATGGTCCGGCTGGAGGATGGCGCGGAGATCCTGGTCCGCCGCAACGGCACGCCGCCCGTGGCCGCGATCGGCTGGAATGCGAAGGGCACGCTGCTGGCTTTTGCCGACGAAAATGGGGACGGCGGTCTGCTCGAGCTTTAATCTGTCATGGTTCCCGCCGTATAGGGAACCATGCGATTTCTGACGACCTTCCAGCTTGCCGACTTTGGCGACACCCTGGTCAGCCTGATCACGGCTTTCGTGCTGGGCACGCTCATCGGCGCCGAACGGCAATACCGCCAGCGCACCGCCGGCCTGCGCACCAACGTGCTGGTCGCGGTGGGCGCTGCTGCCTTCGTCGATCTCGCCATGCAGCTGGACGGCGCCGACGGCGCGGTCCGGGTGATCGCCTATGTCGTCTCCGGCATCGGCTTCCTGGGGGCCGGCGTCATCATGAAGCAGGACATGGACGTGCGCGGGCTCAACACCGCGGCGACCCTGTGGGCCTCGGCCGCGGTCGGCTCCTGTGCCGGCGCCGACATGATCGCACAGGCGGCCGCACTGACCGTGTTCGTCATCGCCGGCAACACCATGCTGCGCCCGCTGGTCAACGCCATCAACCGCATCCCGCTGAACGAGAAGGCGCTGGAGGCGACCTACTATTTCAAGCTCGCGGTTGCGGCCGACGCCTTGCCCGACATGCGCGACCGCCTCGTCGACAAGCTCGAAGCGGCGAAATATGCCGTGGCCGATATCGAAGTCGCCGAGATCAGCGAGGATATTCTCGAGATCGCCGCCAAGCTGGTTGCGACCGCGGTCGACCCGAACGAGCTGAACGCCGTCGTGACCGATCTGCAGCATCTGCCGGGGCGTGCGGCATGCAACCTGGGAAGTCAGCACGACCGAGTAGCGCGGCGTTTTGGCGCGTGCCGGTGGGTTCCGCGCGTTTTCGGTTCCGGAACCGGCGCGCCCCAGTTTCGTTGATCCCGCGAACAAAGGCGGTGATCGACATGCCCGGCCGAGATGACAAGCGCACACTGAAGCTCAACCTGGCAATCGCTGGTGCACTGTTCGCAGCAGGCGTTGCGGTGTCGGTGATGTCCCTGGCGCAAATCCGCGCCGAAAGCCGCATGCAGCTGGCGCAGGCGACGCCCCCGCTCCAGGGCACCCCGTCCGACGAACAGAGCAAGGTGCCCGCGGAGGCGAAGCCCGGCGGTGATCGCCCGACGACGCCGGCCCCCGAGCCGGCACGGCCGGATCCGCAGACTCAGGGCGCGGCGACCAGGCCAGCGCTGCCGCCAGCGCCGGCCGAGAAGATCGCGCCGCCCATGGAGAAGAAGTAGTTTTTTTCCGGTCATTCCGGGGCGCGCGAAGCGCGAACCCGGAATCCATTTACCCGCAGAGTCTGCCGCCCGATGGATTCCGGGCTCGACGCCACGCGTCGCCCCGGAATGACGGGCGGAGAGAGCCCCGCCTCACCGCACCAGTATATTCCGGAACTGCCAGGGATCGCTGCTGTCGATATCCTCCGGGAACAGTCCCGGACGATCCGTCAGCGGCGTCCACTCAGTATAAAAGCCCTTCACCGGACCGAGATAGGGCAGCTGAATTTCGAGCAGGCGCTCGAAATCCATTTCGTCGGCCTCGACGATGCCTTCGTTCGGGTTCTCCAGCGCCCAGACCATGCCGCCGAGCACGGCGGAGGTCACCTGCAGGCCGGTGGCGTTCTGGTAGGGCGCGAGCTCGCGGGTCTCTTCGATCGACAGCTGCGAGCCGAACCAATAGGCGTTCTTGTCATGGCCGAACAGCAGCACGCCGAGCTCGTCGATGCCGTCGACGATCTCGTTCTCGTCGAGGATGTGGTGCTTCTCCTGCATCTTCCCGGCGCGGCCGAACATTTCATGCAGCGACAGCACGGCATCGTCGGCCGGATGGTAGGCATAGTGGCAGGTCGGCCGGTAGATCGCCTTGCCCGACGCATCGCGCACGGTGAAGTAATCGGCGATCGAGATCGACTCGTTATGGGTGACCAGGAAGCCGTACTGGGCTCCGCGGGTCGGGCACCAGGTGCGCACGCGCGTGTTGGCGCCGGGCTGCATCAGGTAGATGGCGGCGCCGCAGCCGGCTTCATGGGTGTGCGCATTCTCGGGCATCCATTTCTCGTGGGTGCCCCAGCCGAGCTCGGATGGTTGCATGCCTTCGGACAGGAAGCCTTCCACCGACCAGGTGTTGACGAAGACGTCAGGCTCCTTCGGCTTCTTCGAGCGCTGGGTGTCGCGCTCGGCGATGTGGATGCCCTTGATGCCGGCCTGCCGCATCAAATCCGCCCATTCGCCCTTGGTCTTCGGCCGGGGTGCATTGAGCTTCAGATCGGCGGCGACATTGAGCAGCGCCTGCTTGACGAAGAAGGAGACCATGCCGGGATTGGCGCCGCAGCAGGACACGGCCGTGGTCGAGCCGGCGGGACGGGCCTTTTTGGCGGCCAGCGTCGTTTCGCGCAACGCATAGTTTGAGCGCGCTTCCGGACCCTTCGAGGAATCGAAATAAAAACCGAGCCAGGGCTCGTTGACGGTGTCGATGTAGAGCGCGCCGAGCTCGTTGCAGAGCTCCATGATGTCGGTCGAGCCGGTATCGACTGACAGATTGACGCAAAAGCCCTGGCCGCCGCCCTCGGTGAGCAGCGGGGTCAGCACCTCGCGGTAATTGTCCTTGGTCAGGCCCTTCTGGATGAAGCGGACATTGTGCTTCTCACAAAGCGCCTTGCGGCCCTCGTCCTTGGGATCGAGCACGGTGATGCGCGACTTGTCGTAGTCGAGATGCCGCTCGATCAGGGGCAGCGTGCCTTTGCCGATGGAGCCGAAGCCGACCATGACGATGGGTCCGGTGATCTTCGCGTAGATCTGCGAGGGAGGGCTCATGGGATGGATTCTCCGGAACGTGCTGGCAGTGAGGATGGATCAGGCGCTGCGGCGCTTGTCAGATGCTGCGGCGCTTGGCGGTGACTTCGATCTCGACCTTCATCTCGGGCCTGGCGAGGGCAGAGACGACCAGCAACGTCGCCGCCGGCCTGATGTCGCCGAGGACCTCGCCGCAGACGGCGAAGTGGGCATCGATATAGCTGGCGTCGGTCACGTAATAGGTCGCACGGACGATATCGGCCATCTCGAATCCGCCCTCCTGCAGGGCGGCTGCGATGGTCTTGAAGCAGTTGCGTGACTGGCTCGTGACATCTGATGGCATCGTCATCGTGGTGTAGTCATAGCCGGTGGTTCCCGCGACGAAGGCGAACTCGCCGTCGATCACGGCACGGCTGTAGCCGACAGTCTTCTCGAGCGGGGAGCCGGTGGAGATCAGGCGACGGGACATGGTCATGGGCCTCGACTGAAGGGGTGTTTCGCGGGGTTAAAGGGCGTTTCCGGCGCCTGCGCAACCCCAAAGGAACGGGCCTCGCGCAGGCGCGGCAGGGCGTTGCTGGCTCGATGCGGCTGCGGTTGTACCTACCCCAGCGATCCCTCAGGCCGCGTGCGCCTCAGGCGCGCGAACCGACCTCCGTTTGGGCAGGGCCGCGCCGGTCGGGACAATCATCCCGGCGGCGCCATCGAGCGCGCCATCAGTGAACTCGATCGCCAGCAGGCGGTTGCGCTCGAACGGGCCGGGCAGCGACAGCCCGGCGGTCTTCTCGGCTGTGAAGCCGAAGCGGGCGTAATAGGGGGCATCGCCGAGCAGGATCACGGCGTGATGCCCGCGCGCCCGGGCGGCAGCCAGCGCTTGATGCATCAGCGCGGCGCCGATCCCGAGCTCGCGGCAGGCAGGGTCGACCGCCAGCGGTCCGAGGACCAGAGCGGGCCTGCCTCCGGCGCTGACATGCCACAGCCGCACGGTTCCCACGAGCTTGCCCTCGCGCATCGCCGACAGGGCAAGGCCTGCGGCGGGCGCGCGTCCGTCGCGCAGGCGCTGGCAGGTGCGGCCATGGCGGTTCTCGCCAAAGCAGGCATCGAGCAGCGCTTCACGCGTCGCGACGTCTCCAGCACGTTCCGCACGGATCACGAACGGAGCGGCTTTCGAGGTGAGGGCAATTTGCGGCTTCCGATGAGCAGTCATGGCACGTCAGTCCCCGCTTGAAGCGGCGTGCGCACAGCACGCCTGTCCAAGACGTCGTCAGAAATCGAGATGTTGGATGAGGAGCCGGCGGACCGGCTCCCGGGTTCGTCAGGCCTCTGGAAAACAGAGGCGGATCAGATGTGGTACGTCCGCAGCGGCGGAATGCCGTTGAACGCCACCGACGAGTAGGTCGACGTATAAGCCCCGGTGCCTTCGATCAGCACCTTGTCGCCGATCTCGAGCGTCACCGGAAGCGGATACGGGGTCTTCTCGTACAGCACATCGGCGCTGTCGCAGGTCGGACCTGCGAGCACGCACGGGGTCATGTCCGCGCCGTCGTGACGGGTGCGGATGGCGTAGCGGATCGACTCGTCCATGGTCTCGGCGAGACCGCCGAACTTGCCGATGTCCAGGTACACCCAGCGCACCTCGTCCTCATCGCTCTTCTTCGAGATGAGCACGACCTCGGATTCGATGATGCCGGCGTTGCCCACCATGCCGCGGCCCGGCTCGATGATGGTCTCCGGGATCTGGTTGCCGAAGTGCTTGCGCAGCGCGCGGAAGATCGAGCGGCCGTAGGTCACCACCGGCGGCACGTCCTTCAGGTACTTGGTCGGGAAGCCGCCGCCCATGTTGACCATGGACAAGTTGATGCCGCGCTCGGCGCAGTCGCGGAACACCTGCGAGGCCATCGCCAGCGCACGGTCCCACGCCTTCACCTTGCGCTGCTGCGAGCCGACATGGAAGGAGATGCCGCACGGCTCCAGGCCCAGGCGCTTGGCGGCGTCGAGCACCTCGACCGCCATCTCCGGGTCGCAGCCGAACTTGCGCGACAGCGGCCACTCGGCGCCGGCGCAGTCATAGAGGATGCGGCAGAACACCTTCGCGCCGGGGGCGGCACGAGCGACCTTCTCGACCTCGGCGGCGCAATCGACCGCGAACAGGCGAATGCCGAGCGCGAAGGCGCGCGCGATGTCGCGCTCCTTCTTGATCGTGTTGCCGAAGGAGATGCGGTCGGGCGTCGCACCCGCAGCCAGCGCCATCTCGATCTCAGCGACCGTGGCGGTGTCGAAGCAGGAGCCCATGGACGCCAGCAGGGCCAGCACTTCCGGCGCCGGGTTCGCCTTGACGGCATAGAACACGCGGCTGTCGGGCAGCGCCTTGGCGAAGCTCTGGTAATTGTCGCGCACGACCTCGAGGTCGACGACGAGGCACGGCTCGGTGTCGAGGCCTTCGTTGCGGCGGTTGCGCAGGAATTCCTGGATACGTTCGGTCATGGCACTCTCCAACGGTCCCAGCGACGGGAGCCGTATCAACGTGACGTCTGATGAGAGTGCTTCGGCCGCATCGCGCGATGGAGGCGCGCCGAGGCCAAAAAACTCAAACCAGACTGTGCTGCCGTGGATTGGTTGGGAGAGTTTCCCGCCCGCTCACCTGGCAATGAAGGACAAGCCTTTTCAGTAGCCCGCGCCGGCGTTGGACTGCCGGTAGAGACCAAAAAAGCCCGATCCGTCGTTGCTTTAAGTCGCGTCCCCCGTTGAGAGCGGGGTGCGCCGGTTCGCCTCCGGCTGCCAGTCACGGTTGCAAAGAGTGAAGTCACCTTCGACATGGCATCTCTTTGAGAGAGATGCTGGGCGCTCCGGGTTTGCTTCGGTCGCTCGACGTTTCAGTCTCGACTTCCGCACTTCCGAAGAGCCCCTCGGCTTCTTCACCCCTTGGCGGCTGTCCGGCCTCTTGTCCGGATACCTACCGACTGACACACGACCACAGGCACGTGCGAAATTGGGCAAGTCCGCACATAAGCGTTTTGACTCTGGTTCGCAAGAATTTTTTTAGGCTGCGGACAGGATTGCCTAACATCTGCTTGCGCGCTGTTGCGCGAGCGCCGCGGAAGATGAACGCGCGTTAAGTTTTCGCCGCGCTGCGCGTGCTGCCCGTGCGCGAGACGCGTCAGCCGCGCTTGGTGAAGGGCTCGATGCGCTGAGCGCCGCGGATGAAGGCGGTCATCACGAGCACGCCGAGTGCGAACAGCACGGCCTGCAGGATATGGGCGCCCTGGTCGCCGAGCCCGAACAGGATCGCGAGCGCCCAGCCGCCGGCAAACGCCGCGCCGAACACCTCCGCGCCGATCAAGATGGCGGCGCTGATGACGGTGATGACGCTGGACCAGACAATCTGGCGGGACGATGAAGAAGGCGCGTTCATGGCTTCAGAGGGTCCTGGCTTCGAGGGCCGCAATCTCCCCGAAAAGGAGGCTGGGGGCAAGGGCAAACGGCCCAAAAAAGCCCCACGCGTGCTATAGCTGGCCGCAACAATCGAGCCACGAAATCCGGGACTTGTGATGTCAGAACCCCGCCAAACTACGGACGCCGAGACCAATCCGCTGCTGAAGGCCTGGGTGACGCCGTTCGCGACCCCGCCTTTCGACGAGATCAAGCCGGAGCATTTCCTGCCGGCCTTCGAGCAGGCCTTCGCCGACCACGCCGCCGAGATCGCGGCGATCACCAACGATCCCGCGGCACCAGATTTCGCCAACACCATTACGGCGCTGGAGCGCTCAGGCAAGCTCCTGAGCAAGGTCGCGGCGGTCTTCTACGACCTCGTCTCGGCGCATTCCAACCCGGCCATCCTCGAGATCGACAAGGAGGTTTCCTTGCGGATGGCGCGGCACTGGAATCCGATCATGATGAACGCCGTGCTGTTCGGCCGCATCGCCCATCTGCACGAGAACCGCGCGGGTCTCGGTCTCACGCCCGAGCAGCTCCGCCTCTTGGAACGTACTTACACCCGCTTCCACCGCGCCGGCGCCGGCCTCTCCGAGGAGGCCAAGACCCGGATGGCCGAGATCAACGAGCGGCTGGCCCAGCTCGGCACCGGCTTCAGCCACCATCTGCTCGGCGACGAGCAGGACTGGTTCCTGGAGCTTGGGGAGGCCGATCGCCAGGGCCTGCCGGAGAGCTTCGTCGCCAGCGCCAAGGCTGCGGCGGAAGAGCGCGGCATGGCAGGCAAGGCCATCGTCACGCTGTCGCGCTCCTCGGTCGAAACGTTTCTGAAGAGCTCCGCCCGGCGTGACCTCCGCGAGAAGGTCTACAAGGCCTTCATCGCGCGCGGCGACAACGGCAACGCCAATGACAACAATGCGACCATTGTCGAGATCCTGAAGCTGCGCGAGGAGAGCGCCGGGCTGCTGGGCTATCCGACCTACGCCGCCTACCGGCTCGAGGATTCCATGGCCAAGACGCCGGGTGCGGTGCGCAGCCTTTTGGAGCGAGTCTGGAAGCCCGCGAGGGCGCGGGCGCTCGCCGACCGCGACGAGATGCAGGCGCTGATCGCGGAGGAGGGCGGCAATTTCAAGCTCGCCCCCTGGGACTGGCGCTTCTACGCCGAGAAGCTGCGTCTGCAGCGCGCTAATTTCGACGATTCCGCGATCAAGCCGTATCTCGGTCTCGACAACATGATCGCCGCCGCCTTCGACTGCGCCACGCGCCTGTTCGGCGTCACCTTCGAGGAGCGCAGGGACGTTCCGGTCTGGCACCCCGACGTCCGGGTCTGGGAGATGAAGGGGCCGGATGGGAAGCACAAGGCGCTGTTCTATGGCGACTACTTCGCCCGACCGTCCAAGCGCTCCGGCGCGTGGATGACCTCGCTGCGCGACCAGCAGAAGCTCGACGGCGACGTCGCGCCGCTGGTTCTCAACATCTGCAATTTCGCCAAGGGCGCCGGCGGCGAGCCGTCGCTGCTGTCGCCCGACGATGCCCGCACCCTGTTCCACGAGTTCGGCCACGGCCTGCACGGCATGCTCTCCAACGTGACCTATCCCTCGCTGTCGGGCACCTCCGTGTTCACCGACTTCGTCGAGCTGCCGTCGCAGCTCTACGAGCACTGGCAGGAGCGGCCCGAGGTGCTGCAGAAGTTCGCCCGCCACTACCAGACCGGCGAGCCGCTGCCGGACGACCTGCTGCAACGCTTCCTCGCCGCGCGAAAATTCAACCAGGGCTTTGCCACGGTCGAGTTCGTCTCCTCGGCGCTGGTTGATCTGGAATTCCACACCCAGCCGGCTGCCGCCGCGCAGGATGTCCGCGCCTTCGAGCGGCGCGAGCTGGAGAAGATCGGCATGCCCGAGGAGATCGCGCTGCGTCACCGGCCCACGCAATTCGGCCACATCTTCACCGGCGACCACTACGCCGCCGGCTATTACAGCTACATGTGGTCGGAGGTGATGGACGCCGACGCCTTCGGCGCCTTCGAGGAGGCCGGTGACATCTTCGATCCCGCCGTGGCCAAGCGCCTGCACGACGACATCTATTCGTCGGGCGGATCGGTCGATCCGGAAGCCGCCTACGAGGCCTTCCGCGGCCGTCCGCCGGAGCCGGATGCGCTGCTCCGCCGCCGCGGCCTGCTCGAAGACGCCAGGGCAGCCTGATGAGCATGCGCGCCCTGTTCGGATGCCTGCTCGCCGCCGCGATGACGCTCGCCGCGGGCGCGGCGAGCGCTCATCCGCATGTCTGGATCACCGCGACCAGCGAATTGCTGTATGCCGCCGATGGCAGCATCACCGGCGTGCGCCATGCCTGGACCTTCGACGACATGTTCTCGGCCTATGCGGTGCAGGGGCTCGAGAGCAAGACCAAGGGCACCTACACGAGTGAGGAGCTCAAGCCCCTGGCGCAGACCAATGTCGAGTCGCTGAAGGAATACGCCTACTTCACCTTCGCAAAAGCCGACGGCAAGAAGGAGCGGTTCCAGGAGCCGGTCGACTATTTCCTCGACTACAAGGACACGGTGCTGACCCTGCACTTCACCTTGCCGCTGAAGAACCCGGTCAAGCCCAGGCAGCTGGTGCTCGAAGTGTTCGACCGCTCCTTCTTCATCGACTTCCAGATGGCCAAGGACAGTCCGGTCAAGCTGGTCGGTGCGCCTGCGGGCTGCCAGATGAAGCTGGAACGGCCGAACGACGGCACCGCGAGCGCGCAGAAGCTGAACGAACAGACCTTCCTGAACGGTGAGAACTCGAATTTCGGCATGATGTTCGCCAACAAGATCACGGTGGATTGCCCTTGAAGCCGCAACTCTCTCCGCTCGCACGCGGGCTGCTCACCTCTGCCGCTGTGCTGCTGGTCGTGGCTGTGACTGATGCAGCGCTTCACGATCTTCTCGCGCAAAACCCTTTCGGCGCACCGCGACCGGCGCAGGCGGCCGAGCCTGAAGCGAGCGGCCTCATCGGCTGGCTCCTGGCCAAGCAGTCGGAATTCTATCGCCAGATGTCGGCCACCATCCGCGCCGCGAAGTCCGATGGCTCGGCGGTGTGGACGCTGCTCTTCATCTCGTTCGCCTATGGTATCTTCCACGCCGCCGGTCCCGGCCACGGCAAGGCCGTGATCGCGTCCTATCTGGTCGCCAACCGCGAGACGGCGCGGCGCGGCATCGCGCTGTCCTTTGCCTCGGCCCTGATGCAGTCGCTGGTCGCGATCCTCATCGTCGGCATCTCGGCCTGGGTGCTGAATGCGACGGCCAAGACGATGTGCAAGGCGGAAGGCGTGATCGAGATTGCGAGCTACGCCCTGATCGCGCTGTTCGGCCTGCGCCTGGTCTGGGTCAAAGGCCGCACCTTCATCGGCGCGTTTCAGGCCGCCCAGCCGGTGCCGGCGATCGCAGGCGTGCCGCACGACCATGATCACGATCATCACCATCATCGTGATAGGCATGATCATCATCACCACGATCACGGCCATGATCACCACCATGGCCACGGCCACGCTCACCATCACCATGGGCACGACCACGTTCATGACGAGCATTGCGGCCATTCCCACGGACCGACGCCAAGCGAACTCGCCGGCCCCAGCGGCTGGCGGCGCGGCTTCGCTGCGATCCTGACCGTCGGCATCCGCCCCTGCTCGGGCGCGATCCTGGTCCTGGTGTTCGCGCTGGCGCAGGGCCTGTTCTGGGCAGGGATCGCTGCGACCTTCCTGATGGGATTGGGCACCGCGATCACGGTGGCGGCCATTGCTGTCGTCGCCGTCTCCGCCAAGGACATCGCCGCCCGCCTCAGCGCCGGCCGCGACGGCGGCGGTGCGCTGTTCATGCGCGGCATCGAGTTCGGCGCCGCGGGTCTGGTCCTGCTGTTCGGCGTCGGCCTCCTGTTCGGCTACATCGCCGCCGAACGGACCACGTGTTTTTGAGTAGCCCCTGCGGTTCGCGGCGCTCAGTTGAGCACGATGATCGTGCACCTTGTTCCGTCATTGCGAGCGTAGCGAAGCAATCCAGAGTGTCTCCGCAGCGGCAGTCTGGATTGCTTCGTCGCAAGGGCTCCTCGCAATGACGAGCCTGAAATAGCTTGGTCGGGGGACTCCATGTCACGCGAAAACTTCTGGTTCTTCCATCCGTTCCGGGTGCGCTATTCCGAGATCGATGGCCAGGGCGTCGTCTTCAACGCGCATTATTTGACTTATTTCGACACCACCATCACCGAATATTTCCGCGCGCTGGGCTTCGACCAATATGCGGATGCGCAGGCGAGCGGCATCGATTTCCACGTCGTCAAATCGCTGATCGAGTACAAGGCGCCTGTTAGGTTCGACTGGGAGCTCGACGTTGGCGCGCGCGTGGCGCGGATCGGCAATTCGAGCCTCCTGTTCGAGCTCGCCATCTTCCGGAAGGGCGGCACTGAGGCGCTGGTAACCGGCGAGATCGTCTGGGTCTACACCGACCAGAAGACCCATCGTCCGGTCACGATCCCGGCATCGATGCGGGCGCTGATTGGAACGCGCGAGCGGCATCTGTCGGCGTGAGGCCGTTTCACACCGGCAGAAACCGCTTCAACGCCGGCATGAAGAAGATGCCGAGATTGATCGCAAAGCCGATGCTCCAGAGGATCGAGCGCAGCGTCGGGCGGTTGCCGAGATAGGTCAGCACATAGGCAATCCGCACGATCAGGAACAGCGCCGCGAGCTCGTCGATTAGCCGCTGCGGCGCTTCCCTGTATTCGGCGAGCAGCACCGCGAACGCAAAGAACGGAAACGTCTCGATGCCGTTCTGGTGCGCGCCGAGCGCGCGTTGCGACAGGGCGTCCTCATAGAAGGCGGGGTCGCGCGGCCGGGAATTGTCGAAGCGGCGAAACCTGATCCATTTGACCGAGACGATCGTTGACAGATAGAGCAGCAGCGCCCCGAAGACGCACCATTCCGCGAGTGTCATCCTGCCTCCCCCCGCTTGGGTGCGACCCTAGCGAACCCCGGCTCATCTTGACAAGTTCGGACCAACGCGCGACCCAACCGGTCATGAACAGCGTCCTCCCCCTCGAGACCGCGAAACCGGCCACCCGATCCGCCCTGCCGCGCGTCGGCGTGCTCCTGATCAATCTCGGAACGCCCGATACGGCCGATGCTCCGGGCGTGCGGGTCTACCTCAAGGAGTTCCTCAGCGACGCCCGCGTCATCGAGGACCAGGGCCTGATCTGGAAGCTGGTGCTGAACGGGATCATCCTGCGCAGCCGTCCGCGCACCAAGGCGCTCGACTACCAGAAGATCTGGAACAATGAGCGGAACGAGTCGCCGCTGAAAACCATCACCCGCTCGCAAAGCGACAAGCTCGCGGCCGCCTTGTCGGACCGCGACAACGTCGTCGTCGATTGGGCGATGCGCTACGGCAATCCGTCGATCAAGTCGGGCATCGCCGCGCTGATCGCGAAGGGCTGCGAGCGTATCCTGGCCGTGCCGCTCTATCCGCAATATTCGGCCTCGACCTCGGCGACCGTCTGCGACGAAGTCTTCCGCGTGCTCGCGCAGCTGCGGAACCAGCCGACTCTGCGGGTGACGCCGCCCTACTATGACGACGAAGCCTATATCGAGGCGCTCGCCGCCTCGATCGAGGGCCATCTGGCGACGCTGTCCTTCAAGCCGGAGCTGATCGTGGCGTCCTTCCATGGCATGCCGAAATCCTACGTCGACAAGGGCGATCCCTATCAGCAGCACTGCATCGCGACGACCGAGGCGCTGCGCCGCAGGCTCGGCATGGACGAGACCAAGCTGCTGCTGACGTTCCAGTCGCGCTTCGGCAACGACGAGTGGCTGCAGCCCTATACGGACAAGACCATGGAGCGGCTCGCCAAAGAAGGCGTGCGCCGCATCGCGGTGGTGACGCCGGGCTTTTCCGCCGACTGCCTGGAGACGCTGGAGGAGATCGCGCAAGAGAACGCGGAGATATTCAAGCACAATGGCGGCGAAGAGTTTTCCGCGATCCCCTGCCTCAACGACAGCGGACCGGGCATGGGCGTGATCCGCACCCTGGTGCTACGCGAGCTCCAGGGCTGGATCTGATGGGCATCCCATGAACCGCCGCCGGTGCCTGGCGCTTCTTGGGATGCTCGCGGCGCTGCCGGCCCCGGCCCTGGCGCAGCAGCCGAACGCGACGCGGCGGCTCGGCGTGCTCTCGGTCACGGCTGCTGACGATGCGATCGGCCAGACGCGCAGCATGGCCCTGGTCGAAGCGCTCGCCGGCCAAGGCTGGAAGGAGCGCGACAACCTCAAGATCGATTGGCGCAGCGGCGGCGGCGAGCGCGCCCGCATCGCGCAGCTCGCCGACGAGCTGATCGCGCTCAAGCCCGACATCCTGCTTGCGGTCGGCACACCCTCGGTCGAAGAGCTGCGCCGGCGCACCACGACCATCCCGATCGTGTTCGCCGTCGTCACCGATCCCGTCAGCCAGGGCTTTGTCGAAAACCTCGCGCATCCCGGCGGCAATCTCACCGGCTTTACCGATTACGATGGTCCGCTGGCCGGCAAATGGCTGGAGATGCTGACGCAGGTCACGCCGAAGGTGTCCCGCGTTGCGGTCGTATTCAACCCCGCCACCGCGCCGTTCGCGCCCCTGATGCTGCGCACCATCGAGGACGCCGGCCGCGCGCTCCATATGACGGTCGAGCCCGCGCCGGTGCATGACGCGGCCTCGATCGCGGCGCTGGCCTCGCGCAAGTCCGATGGGCTGCTGGTCCTGCCGGACTTCTTCACCATGGCCAACCGCGCGCAACTGCTCTCGGCGATCGCACAGGCGGGCGTGCCCGCGGTGTTCTGGAGCCGCACCTTCGTCGATGAGGGTGGGCTGATGTCCTACAGCACCGACAGCGTCGAGCAGCTTCGCCGCGCCGCGGACTATATCGATCGGATCCTGAAGGGCGCACGGCCGGCCGACCTGCCGGTGCAGAATCCCACCAAGTTTGAGCTCGCGCTCAACCTGAAGGCGGCGAGAGCGCTCGGCGTCACGCTTTCCCCGGGCCTGCTTGCAATTGCGAATGACGTGATCGAATGAGCCCGTCCGTGACTGACGCCTCGCGACCGCTCTCTTGCTGTGTGTCTTGTGCAGAATTGCGCCGGTACCGACGTTACTTGCGACCGCTGAACCGGTAGGATCGTGATCCCGACCAATGACAGCGCCGGAAAGGGCTTTTTCCTGATTTCTTTTCCCGGCTTGGAGGAGATATGAGCGGTTTCGACATTTTCGCGATTGTTCTGGTGTTGCTCGTCATCGTCACGCTGGTCGCCGGCGTGAAGACGGTGCCGCAGGGCTATGACTGGACCATCGAGCGGTTCGGCAAATACACCCAGACGCTGAGCCCCGGGCTCAATTTGATCGTGCCCTATTTCGATCGCGTCGGGCGCAAGATCAACATGATGGAGCAGGTGATCGACATTCCCGAGCAGGAGGTGATCACCAAGGACAACGCCACCGTGACGGTGGACGGCGTCGCCTTCTATCAGGTGTTCGATGCCGCCAAGGCGAGCTACGAGGTCGCCAACCTGAACCAGGCGATCACGGTGCTGACCATGACCAACATCCGCTCGGTGATGGGCTCGATGGACCTCGACCAGGTGCTGTCGCACCGCGACGAAATCAACGAGCGCCTGCTCCGTGTGGTCGACGCCGCGGTCTCGCCCTGGGGCGTCAAGGTCAACCGCATCGAGATCAAGGACATCGTGCCGCCCGCCGACCTGGTCGAAGCCATGGGACGGCAGATGAAGGCCGAGCGGGTCAAGCGCGCCGACATTCTCGCGGCCGAAGGCCAACGCCAGTCCGAGATCCTGCGCGCCGAGGGCGCCAAGCAGGGGCAGATCCTCCAGGCGGAAGGCCGCCGCGAGGCCGCCTTCCGCGATGCCGAGGCGCGCGAGCGGTCGGCGGAAGCCGAGGCCAAGGCCACGCAAATGGTCAGCGAGGCCATCGCCAAGGGCGATGTCGCTGCGCTAAACTATTTTATCGCCGATAAGTATATCAAGGCATTCGGGCAACTCGCCGACTCGCCGAACCAGAAGGTCATCATGCTTCCGGTCGAAGCGATGAGCATGCTGGGCTCGCTCGCCGGCATCGGCGAAATTGCGAAGGCCACGTTCGGGGAGAGCGCGGCGACCGCCGCCCGCCGCGGGGGATCGGTACCGTCGTCGGGCCCGACACCGCCGTTCGTGCCGCAGCAGTAACGGGACTATTCACAGAGGTCGTGTCATGACCGACATGTTCGTATCGCTCGGCAACTGGAACTGGCTGATCCTCGGCTTCATCCTGATGGCGCTGGAGGTGCTGGCGCCCGGCATCTTCCTGTTCTGGCTTGGGCTCGCTGCGCTGCTGGTCGGCCTGATCTCATTCGCGGCTGCGATCTCCTGGCAGATCCAGCTCGTGATGTTCGCGATCTTCGCCGCCGCCGCCGTGCCGATCTGGCGCCGTCTCGCCAAGCCGAAGCCGGAGGCTAGTGCCAGCCCGTTCCTCAACAAGCGCAGTGAAGCCTTGCTCGGCCGTGAGTTCACGCTGGAGAAGCCGATCATCGACGGCACCGGCACCGTGCGCATCGGCGACACGGTATGGCGCGTGGCTGGGCCCGATACGCCGGCGGGCACGCGGGTGAAGGTGGTACAGGTCGACGGCGCCAACCTGACGGTCGCCGCGGCGTAGCCCCTTCTTCACCTCTCCCCGCTTGCGGGGAGAGTTCGGATTGCATCGCAGATGCAGTCCGGGTGAGGGGGTACAGGTCCCTCGAGAATCTCAAGCGTGGAGAGAGGCCCTCACCCCGACCCTCTCCCCGCAAGAACGGGGAGAGGGAGAGCGCCGTCTCACCTCCTCCATCGCTCCGCAAACCTGTGCAGCGGCATGAACGTCTCGCACAATTCCCGGCCCAGCGGTGTCAGTCCGTAACCTCCGCCGTCGCCCAGCTCCACGAAGCCCGCCTCGCGCAGCTCGGTCAGCCGGGCCTGCAGCACCGTGGGCGAGGCCTCGTCGCAGGCGCTGCGCAGGGCGCGCGAGGTGAGGGGCTCTC
This sequence comes from Bradyrhizobium sp. CCBAU 45321, assembly GCF_028128975.1. Classification (NCBI taxonomy): domain Bacteria; kingdom Pseudomonadati; phylum Pseudomonadota; class Alphaproteobacteria; order Hyphomicrobiales; family Nitrobacteraceae; genus Bradyrhizobium; species Bradyrhizobium sp. CCBAU 45321. The sequence goes on along the minus strand of NZ_LFKZ01000130.1, from coordinate 29,244 downwards.
CGCGCAACTCCCACAGGATCCGCAAGGCCCAGCGCCGGCCGAGCAGGTCGAGCAAAGCCATGATCGGCCGCCCGGTACGCGAACCGCGGACGCGGCGTTCTGCTGTTGTCGCCCGTTTCGCCATGGTCACCTCTTGCGTCCTGCTACGGATAATGTAGCGTAATGCTACGGTAAATGTAGCAACGGAAACCGCTCATGTCCCAGGCCTCACCGCGCATCGCCCCGCTCTCGCCGCCTTATCCCCCGGACATCCAGGCGCAGTTCGACCGCATCATGCGCGGTGCGCCGCCGCTGGTGCTGTTCCGGGTGATGGCGGGCCATGGCCGGGCCTGGGACAAGTTTCGCGCCGGCGGGCTGCTTGATCCGGGGCCGCTCTCGCTGCGCCAGCGTGAGATCGTCATCGACCGTACCTGTGCGCTGAACGGATGCGAATACGAATGGGGCGTGCATGTCGCGATCTTCGCCGGGCTGGCAAAGCTCACCGCGGACGAGGTGCGCGCCACGGTGCTGGGTGATACGAATTCGGCGCTTTGGTCGCCGGCCGAGCAGGCGCTGATCGCAGCCGTCGACGCGCTGCATCATCGCGCGACACTCGCGGACGAGGAGTTCGCCGCGCTGTCGACGCATTACGATGAAGCGCAGATCCTGGAAATCATGTTGCTATGCGGCTTCTATCGCACGGTGTCGTACTTGGCGAACGGGCTGCGCTTGCCGCTGGAGCAGAACGCGGCGCGGTTTCCGGCGTAGGTCTCTCCACCGTCATTGCGAGGAGCGTCTCATCCTCACCGTCATTCCGGGGCGCGCGAAGCGCGAGCCCGGGATCCATCGGGCAGCGACCCGGGGTGAAATGGATTCCGGGCTCGCGCCAAGTGGCGCGCCCCGGAATGACGGGTGAAGCGGGCTGCGTGCCCTACGCCACCCCCGCGCGCAGCAGATCGTGCAGGTGCACGATCCCAACCACCTTGTTTGCTTCGGTCACCAGCAGCGTGGTGATCTTGCGCGTGTTCAGCACCTCGATCATCTCGGTCGCGAGCATCGAGGGCGGCACGGTCTTGGGCTGCTTCGTCATGATCTCGTCGACGGTCACCGTCAGCAGGTCGGGCCGCATGTGGCGGCGCAGATCGCCGTCGGTGATGATGCCGACGGCCTCGCCCGCATCGTTGACGATGCAGACGCACCCCAAACCCTTGGCCGACATCTCGACCACGGCTTCCGACATCTCGGTGCCGAGTGGCTTGAGCGGAATCTCGGCGCCCGTGCGCATGTAGTCGCGGACGAATTTCAGCATCGCACCCAGCTTGCCGCCGGGGTGGAAATGCGCGAACTCCAGCGCGGTGAAGCCGCGTCCCTCCAGCAGCGCGATCGCGAGCGCGTCGCCGATCGCGGCCTGCATCAGCGTCGAGGTGGTCGGCGCCAGATTGTGCGGGCAGGCCTCGCGCGCCTTGGGCAGCTCGATCACGAGGTCGGCGGCCTGGCCGAGCGAGGACGACGCACTTGAGGTCACCGCGATCATCGGGATCGCAAAGCGCGCCGAATAGTTCACGAGGTTCTTCATCTCCGGCTGCTCGCCTGACCAGGACAGCGCCAGGATGACGTCGTCGGGCGTGATCATGCCGAGGTCGCCATGACCGGCTTCGGCGGCGTGCACGAAGAAGGAGGGCGTGCCGGTCGAGGCCAGCGTCGCGGCGATCTTGCGGCCCATATGGCCTGACTTGCCGAGCCCGGTGACGATGACGCGGCCCTTGGCATTGCGGATCAGCTCGACCGCCTTCGCGAACGGCTCGCCCAGCGGGCCGCGCAGCGCGCTAGCGAGCGCATTGATCCCGCCGCTCTCCGTCTCCAGCGTGCGGAGCGCGGATTCGACGCTGTCAGGGATGGAGCCGGATGATTGGGTCATCAGCGGTTTCGAGCTCGGCATGGTCGGGTCCAGGGAGGAGGGGCGTTCGCCCATTGGCGCCTGCTTAGCACGCCCCGATCAGCGAGGCGACGCGCGCCCCGACGCCCTCAACCGGTCATTAACCATAATTGTTTTAACTCCATTAACGATGGTTCTCGCCAGTCGGCGGGGATGATCGAGAAAGTGTTTGATTTCGTTGGGGTAATTCCATCGTGGGGTCGTCTCCAGGCAGGGGCCGGAGCAAGGTCGCGCATTTCCTGCGCGCCGCTTTGCCGTGCCTCGCGCTGACCGCCCTCGCAAGCGGCCCGGCGGCGGCCCAGGGCCTGACGCCCGACCTGTTCAACCCCAACCGCGGCGCCTTCGCCTCGCCCGACACGCTGCCGACCCGCCGCACCGCCGGCGTACCTCAGGCGCCCTCCGACGCCTTGCCGAGACTGCCCGATCCCAACGCCGACCCGCGCCAGCGCCAGCAGACGCCGGCGAGCTCGCGTGTCGGTCAGGTCCCGACCTACGGTCTGCCGGCCGCCACCGGCGCGAGCGGCTCCGGCTACGATTCCCTCAACCGCAAGCGCCAGCAGCCCAAGCTCTATCCGGGCCAGCCGAAGCCGAAGCGCGCCGGTCCCGGCTCGCCGCCGCCGCCGCCCACAACGCCTGCCACGACGCTCGGCCCGCCGCGCATCGCGCCGCCTCCCTCGGAGACCGCGCACAAGGTGCCGGTGCCGGCGGCGATGGCCGGCAACGTGCCCGGCCAGCCGCTGCGCCGCCGTCTCAGGGCTGATGACGATCCGTTCGGCGCGGTCGGCGATTACGCCGGCAGCTTCCTGATCAAGGGCGGGCTCGAGCTCTCCGCCGGCTACGACAGCAATCCGACGCGCCTCAACAGGCCGGTCGGTTCGCCCGCCTATGTCATCGCGCCCGATCTGCTCGTGGTGTCGGATTGGGAGCGCCACGCGCTGGTCGCCGATCTGCGCGGCTCGTTCTCGGGCTACACCAACGACATGCCGGCGACGATCAACGGCTTCGCCTCGCCGTCGCCGGTCGAGGCCAACCGTCCCGATTTCAACGGCCATGTCGACGGCCGGCTCGACGTCACCCGCGATTTCAAGCTGACCTCGCAGCTGCGCCTGCGGCTCGCCACAGACAATCCCGGCAGCCCCAACGTGCAGGCCGGCCTGCAGAGATATCCGGTCTACGCCGCCTACGGCACGACGCTCGGCTTCGACCAGACCTTCAACCGCTTCCAGGTCGCCGCCGGCGCCACGATCGATCGCACCGCCTACACCGATTCGAAGCTCACCGACGGCTCGACCTTCAGCAACGACGACCGCAACTTCAACCAGTACGGCGGCGTCGGCCGCTTTTCCTACGACCTCAAGCCCGGCCTGAAGCCCTTCGTCGAGGTCCAGGGCGACAGGCGCGTCCACGACCAGGCGGCCGACCGCAACGGCTATTTCCGCGATTCGAACGGCGGCTATGCCAAGGTCGGCTCGTCCTTCGAGTTCTCGCGCATCCTCACCGGCGAGATCTCGGTCGGCTATTCCGCGCGCAGCTACACCGACCCGCGCCTCAGCCAGCTCGCAGGGCTTCTGACCACGGGCTCGCTGATCTGGAGCGCCAGCGGCCTCACCACGGTGAAGTTCTTCACCGACACGCAGATCTCGGAGACCACGGTCCCCGGCTCATCCGGCGTTTTGGTGCGCACCTACTCGGCCGAAGTCGACCACGACTTCCGCCGCTGGCTCACCGCGGTCGGCAAGTTCACCTACGGCACGCTCGACTACCATGGCCAGAACCGCAACGACAAGACCTACTCGTTCGAAAGCAATTTGATCTACAAGCTCAACCGCAACATCTGGGTCAAGGGCACGCTGCGCCACGACATCCTGAATTCGAGCCAGCCGGGATCGAGCTCGCAGGGCACGGTGGTGCTGCTGGGGGTGAGGCTGCAGAATTAGAGGAAAGCCGCCATGGCCGCTCGAATTACCTTGGACATCAATTCGGCTGGCGAATTCGAGCTATGGCTTAACCCGGAAGGCCGAGACCTTCTTGTGAAGCAGCTACTGGCTCTGAGCGAAACTAACGAGCACTTTCACTTGATGCCAAGTGAAGTCCCATCGGACATTGAAGTTTCGACGCGCCCCTATCGACCGGACGATAAGATTCTCGAATACGGCAAGGTGCTGTTCCGACTTGACGAGTGGGACGCGGAGCACTTTCCGCACGTCTTGGGTTGAGGCCTGCCCTCTAACTATTCACTTCGCTGTCATGCCCCGGCTTGACCGGGGCATCCAGTACGCCGCGGCCTGTCCGCATCAAACCGGCGTCTCTGGAATACTGGATCGCCCGGTCAAAGCCGGGCGATGACACTGTTTGCTGATCTGGCGGCAGAGCAAAAACTCACCGCGGCAAATCCGTCTTCCCCATCAAAAACGTGTCGATCGACCTCGCGCACAGCCGGCCCTCGCGGATCGCCCACACCACCAGCGATTGCCCACGCCGCATGTCGCCGGCGGTGAACACGTTCGGGCGCGAGGTCTGGTAGTCCAGCGTGTTGGCCTTGACGTTGCCGCGCGGGTCGAGCTCGACCGCGAGCAGCTTCAAGAGGCCCTCGTGCACGGGGTGGACGAAGCCCATCGCGAGCAGGACGAGCTCGGCATCGAGCTCGAACTCGGTGCCGGGAAGCGGCTTGAACTTGTCGTCGACGCGGACGCAGTGCAGCTTCTTGACCTGGCCGTTCTCGCCAGAGAACTTCTGGGTCAGCACGGCGTATTCGCGCACCGCGCCTTCGGCCTGGCTCGACGAGGTTCGCATCTTCAGCGGCCAGTTCGGCCAGGTCAGGCCCTTGTTCTCGCGCTCGGGGGGAGCGGGCATGATCTCGAGCTGGGTCACCGACAGCGCGCCCTGGCGCAGCGAGGTGCCGATGCAGTCGCTGCCGGTGTCACCGCCGCCGATGACGACGACATGCTTGCCGCCGGCCAGGATCTCCTGGACGCCGCCGAGCGGCTCCTCGGAGACGCGGCGGTTCTGCTGCGGCAGGAAGTCCATGGCGTAGTGGATGCCGGCGAGCTCGCGGCCGGGGATCGGCAGGTCGCGCGGGGCTTCCGCGCCGCCGGTCAACGCCACCGCGTCGTACTCGTTGAGCATCTCGCGCGGATCGACATTGCCGTCAGCGCCGACATGGCTGTTGTAGTGAAAGGTGACGCCTTCGGCCTCCATCTGCGCCACGCGGCGGTCGATGACGCCCTTCTCCATCTTGAAGTCGGGGATGCCGTAGCGCAGCAGGCCGCCGGCCTTGGCGTACTTCTCGTAGAGGTGGACGTCGTGGCCGGCGCGCGCCAGCTGCTGCGCACAGGCCATGCCGGCCGGACCCGAGCCGATCACCGCGACTTTCTTGCCGGTCTTGACGGTGGCGACTTCCGGCTTGAGCCAGCCATTGTCCCAGGCGCGGTCAACGATCGCGCATTCGATGGTCTTGATGGTGACGGGGTTGTCGTCAATGTTGAGCGTGCAGGACGCTTCGCACGGCGCTGGGCAAATGCGCCCCGTGAACTCCGGGAAATTGTTGGTCGAATGCAGGTTGCGCGAGGCCTCTTCCCAATTGCCCTGATAGACGAGGTCGTTCCAGTCGGGGATCTGGTTGTTGACCGGGCAGCCCGGCGTGCCCGGCGCGACCGAGCCGGTGCCGTGGCAATAGGGAATGCCGCAATTCATGCAGCGCGCGGCCTGGTCGCGCACCTCCTTCTCGGAGAGCGGAACGACGAATTCCTTGTAATGCTTCACGCGCTCGGCGACCGGGGTGTACTTGCGGTCGTGCCGTTCGATTTCCAGAAAACCCGTGATCTTGCCCATTAAACCCGAAGTCCCTGCCGCCTAGATTCGTTCTGTTTCTTTCTCGTCGTCATTGCGAGGAGCTCTTGCGACGAAGCAATCCAGTCTGTTTCCGCAGAGTTTCTGGATTGCTTCGCTTCGCTCGCAATGACGAGGTGTAATGTCTTACGCCCCGATCGCGATTTTCGGCTCGGCGTCCGCGTTGGCGGCCATCTCGCGCAGCGCGCGCCGGTACTCGACCGGCATCACCTTGCGGAATTTGGGCAGCCAGTCCTTCCAATTGGCGAGGATCTCGGCGGCGCGCTTGGAGCCGGTCGCCTTGGCGTGGCGCGAGATCAGGACGTGCAGCCGCTCGACGTCGGAGGCGAGCAGGTTCCTGAACACGTCGACCCGGCCATGCGCCTCGAGGTCGCCGGCATGGTGATAGGTACCGGCGTTGATCAACTCCTCCGACAGCACCGGCTCGAGCTCGACCATGCTGAGGTTGCACAGCTTGTCGAAGTCGCCGGCCTCGTCCAGCACGTAGGCGATGCCGCCGGACATGCCGGCCGCGAAGTTGCGCCCGGTCTTGCCGAGCACGACCACGATGCCGCCGGTCATGTATTCGCAGCAATGATCGCCCGCGCCCTCGACCACGGCGACCGCGCCCGAGTTACGCACGGCGAAGCGTTCGCCGGCGATGCCGCGGAAGTAGCACTCGCCCTCAATCGCGCCGTACATCACGGTGTTGCCGACGATGATGCTTTCTTCCGGCACGATGGCCGAGTTCCTCGGCGGCTTGACGATGATCTTGCCGCCCGAGAGGCCCTTGCCGACATAGTCGTTGCCTTCACCTTCGAGCTCGAAGGTGACGCCGTGGGCGAGCCAGGCGCCGAAGGCCTGACCTGCGGTGCCCGTGAGGCTGACATGGATCGTGTCGTGCGGCAGGCCGGCATGGCCGTAGATCTTGGCGACCGCGCCGGACAGCATCGCGCCTGCGGAGCGGTTGGTGCTGTTGATGGCGGCCTCGATCTTCACCGGCGCGCCGCGATCGAGCGCTGCCTGCGCCTTCTCGATCAGCGTGCGGTCGAGCACCGCCTCCAGATGATGGTTCTGGCGCTCGGAGTGATAGATCTTCTGACCCTTCTCTTCCTTCTGCTTGACGAAGAGCTTGGAGAAGTCGAGCCCCTTGGCCTTCCAGTGCGCGACCAGCTTGGTCTGGTCGAGCAGCTGCACCTGGCCGACCATCTCGTTGAAGGTGCGGAAGCCGAGCGAAGCCATGATCTCGCGGACTTCCTCCGCGACGAAGAAGAAGTAGTTGATCACGTGCTCGGGCTGGCCGGTGAAGCGCTTGCGCAGGACAGGGTCCTGGGTCGCGACGCCGACCGGGCAGGTGTTGAGATGACACTTGCGCATCATGATACAGCCGGCCGCAATCAACGGCGCGGTAGCGAAGCCGAACTCGTCGGCGCCCAGCAGCGCGCCGATCACGACGTCACGGCCGGTGCGGAAGCCGCCGTCGACCTGGACCACGATGCGGCTGCGCAGCCGCTCGCGCACCAGGGTCTGGTGGGTTTCGGCGAGGCCGATTTCCCACGGCGACCCCGCATGCTTGATCGAGGTCAGCGGCGAAGCACCCGTGCCGCCCTCGAAGCCCGCGATGGTGACATGGTCGGCGCGCGCCTTGGCAACGCCCGCGGCCACAGTGCCGACGCCGATCTCCGAGACGAGCTTGACCGAGACGTCGCCCGTCGGGTTGACGTTCTTGAGGTCGTAGATGAGCTGCGCCAGGTCCTCGATCGAGTAAATGTCGTGGTGCGGCGGCGGTGAGATCAGGCCGACGCCCGGCGTCGAGTGCCGGACTCTTGCGATGGTCGCGTCGACCTTGTGGCCGGGCAGCTGGCCGCCTTCGCCGGGCTTGGCACCCTGCGCCATCTTGATCTGCATCATGTCGGAGTTGACGAGATACTCCGTGGTGACGCCAAAGCGGCCCGAGGCGACCTGCTTGATCGCCGAACGCATGGAATCGCCGTTCGGCATCGGCTTGAAGCGGTCGGCTTCCTCGCCGCCTTCGCCGGTGTTCGACTTGCCGCCGATCCGGTTCATGGCGATCGCGAGCGTGGTGTGCGCCTCGCGCGAGATCGAGCCGAAGCTCATCGCACCCGTGGCGAAACGCTTGACGATCTCCTTGGCCGGCTCGACCTGGTCGAGCGGGATCGGCTTGCGCTTCTCTTCCTCCGCGTTCTTGATCCGGAACAGGCCGCGCAGCGTCAAAAGGCGCTCCGACTGTTCGTTCAGGATCTTGGCGAAGGCGCGGTAGCGCTCCTGCGAATTGCCGCGCGCGGCGTGCTGCAGCAGCGACACCGACTCCGCGGTCCAGGCATGGTCCTCGCCGCGGCTGCGATAGGCATATTCGCCGCCGACATCGAGCGCGGTCTTGTAGACCTGCGCCTCGCCGAACGCGTCGGCATGACGGCGCACTGCTTCTTCCGCGATCTCCCCAAGGCCGACGCCCTCGACGCGGGTATGCGTGCCGGCGAAGAACTTGGCGACGAAGTCGGCCTTGAGGCCGACCGCGTCGAAGATCTGCGCGCCGCAATAGGACTGATAGGTCGAGATGCCCATCTTGGACATCACCTTGAGCAGGCCCTTGCCGATCGACTTGATGTAGCGCTTGACGATCTCATAGTCGTCGAGCGAGCCGGGCAGGCGGTCCTTCATCGCGGTGATGGTTTCGAACGCGAGGTAGGGATTGATCGCTTCGGCGCCGTAGCCGGCAAGGCAGGCGAAGTGATGCACTTCGCGCGGCTCGCCGGATTCGACGACGAGGCCGACCGAGGTGCGCAGGCCGGTGCGGATCAGGTGATGATGCACGGCGGCGCAGGCCAGCAGCGAGGGGATCGGCACGCGGTCGGTGCCGACCATGCGGTCGGACAGGATGATGATGTTGACGCCCTCGCGCACTGCGCTTTCGGCGCGCGCGCAGAGCTCGTCCAGCACCTGGTCCATGCCCGCCGCGCCGAGGCCGGCGTGGAAGGTGGTGTCCAGCGTGCGCGACTTGAAGTGCGACTCCGCCACCTCCGAGATCGAGCGGATCTTTTCCAGGTCCGCGTCGGTCAGGATCGGCTGGCGCACTTCGAGGCGCTTGGTCGTGGCCATGCCCTGCAGGTCGAACAGGTTCGGCCGCGGCCCGATGATCGAGACGAGGCTCATCACCAGCTCTTCGCGGATCGGGTCGATCGGCGGGTTGGTGACCTGTGCGAAGTTCTGCTTGAAGTAGGTGAACAGCGGCTTGGCCTTGTCCGACAGCGCCGAGATCGGCGTGTCGTTGCCCATCGAGCCTGCGGCTTCTTCGCCCGTGGCCGCCATCGGCGTCATCAGGATGGTGATGTCTTCCTGGCTGTAGCCGAACGCCTGCTGGCGGTCGAGCAGCGACAGGTTGGAGCGCACGCCCGTGGTCGGCACCTTCGGCAGGTCTTCGAGCACGATCTGGGTCCGCTCCAGCCACTCCTTGTAGGGATGGCTGGCGGCGAGCGAAGCCTTGATCTCGTCGTCCGGGATCAGGCGGCCTTGCTCGAGGTCGACCAGCAGCATCTTGCCCGGCTGCAGCCGCCACTTGGTGATGATCTGGTCCTCAGGGATCGTCAGCACGCCCATCTCGGACGCCATGACGATGCGATCGTCCTTGGTGACGAGATAGCGCGCGGGCCTCAGGCCGTTGCGGTCGAGCGTGGCGCCGATCTGGCGGCCGTCGGTGAAGGCGATCGCGGCAGGGCCGTCCCACGGCTCCATCAGCGCGGCATGATATTCGTAGAAGGCGCGGCGCTTCTCATCCATCAAGGGATTGCCGGCCCACGCCTCCGGAATCATCATCATGACGGCGTGCGGCAGCGAGTAGCCGCCCTGCACCAGGAATTCGAGCGCGTTGTCGAAGCAGGCGGTGTCCGACTGTCCTTCATAGGAGATCGGCCAGAGCCGGTTGATGTCCTTGCCGTAGAGCTCGGAGCTGACCGAGGCCTGGCGCGCCGCCATCCAGTTGACGTTGCCGCGCAGCGTGTTGATCTCGCCGTTGTGCGCGATCATGCGGTAGGGATGCGCCAGCGACCAGGCCGGGAAGGTGTTGGTCGAAAAGCGCTGGTGCACGAGCGCGAGCGCGCTCTCGAAGTCAGCCTCGTGCAGATCGGGATAGTACTTGCCGAGCTGGTCGGCGAGGAACATGCCCTTGTAGATCACGGTGCGGCAGGACATCGAGCACGGGTAATAGCCGGCGAGGCCGCGGTCGCGGCGCTGGTAGATCGCCTGCGAGATCGACTTGCGCAGAATGTAGAGCCGGCGCTCGAACTCGTCCTCGGTCTTGGCGGTGCCGTTGCGGCCGATGAACACCTGCATGCAGGCGGGCTCGGTCGGCTTCACGGTGACGCCGAGCGAGGAATTGTCGGTCGGCACGTCGCGCCAGCCCAGCAGGGTCAGACCCTCTTCCTTGATCTGGTCGGCGACGATGCTCTTGATCACGTTGCGCCAGGCGGTGTCGCGCGGCATGAACAACGCGCCGATGGCGTACTCGCCGGGCGCCGGCAGCTTGAAGCCGAGCTCTGAGGCCTTGCGGCTGAAGAAGGCGTGCGGGATCTGCACCAGAATGCCGGCGCCGTCGCCAGCGCGCGGGTCGGCGCCGACGGCGCCGCGATGCTCGAGGTTGCAGAGGATGCTCAGCGCGTCCGAGACGATCTCGTGCGACTTCTTGCCCTTGATGTTGGCGATGAAGCCGACGCCGCAAGAATCCTTCTCCAGGCTCGGATCGTACAGGCCTTCGGCTGTGGGGCGCGAATTGTGCTCTTGAATCGGTGAGGTGATCGGATCGGTCGTTTTCGAGGCGACCGTCGCCGACAGCTCTTCTGCCACGATGCTTGCGCGCTCGAATTGCGACCCGTTCATTGTTCCTGTCCTCTCCATGCGGCAAGCTGCCTCACCGCCATCTTCGGCGCACCTTGGGCGTCCCGCGGCACCCGCTCCTGGGCCACCGCTCGTCCTCTGCGAGCCGCATTTTCTTAAATTCAGGCCTAGGCGTTCTTCGTCCCCGAGAACGGCTTTGCCTGGTACCTTGCCGGCGCTCGAGAGCACCAGTTCTCGCTGCAATCCCTATGCCGGAACCGCAAGCAAAATGAGACAGTCTTCCTGTCCTAACCATCACCTTGCCAAATTTTTGTCTAGCACACAAGCGCGCGGAAGTCCCGATTCCGCAGAAGTCAATCAATCGCTTTCCAAAAGTTGCGCAGCCCCGGTTTTGAGGCAAACACGCCCTTATCCGGCCCCGCGGGCGCCGAAATCCCAAATGAAGCTTCGGATCAACCCTTCGGAAGGCGCGCCACGCCGCGAGAAGCGAAACAGGGCGGCCACCGGAGGGCCTGACAGGAGCGTCTGGATCATGAAGTTTTTCACAGGATGTGTGGCGGCCGCCGCGTTGGTGCTGGCTGCCAGTGCGGTCCATGCCCAGGTTCCCGCGAGCGGTTTCGCTCGAGGGGCCGTCATCGCGGTCTCGGATTTCGACGGGCCTTACGCGCCGCCGGAGGCCGCCCCGCCGCCGCGTTATGGCTATGGCTATGGCTACGGCTACGAAGAACGCGGCCCGGCACAGGCCTTGCTGCCGTCGACGGAGGTCTACGCGGTGCTGCGCGAAAACGGCTTCTTGCCGCTCGGTATCCCGCGCCTGCGCGGCAGCGTCTACACCATTGCGGTGATCGACCGCCGTGGCGACGATGGCCGGCTGGTGATCGACGCCCGCGACGGGCGGATCATCCGCTTCATGCCTGCCACTGATGCCTATGGCATGGCGCCTTCCTATGACGAACGCGCGGTCGCGCCTTACGGGCCGCAAACCGCACTGCCGCCGCCGACCGTGGTCCGCAGCGGCCCGCCGCGCCCGCCGGCGTCGATCCCGCATGTGGCAAGCCGCACCGTGCCGCTGCCGAAGGCTGCCCCGCGGCGTGCCGAGACGCCGGTCGCCGCGAAGCCGGCCGAGCCTACCGCGCAGCAGGCTCAGGCAGTGCAGGCCCAGCCGGCGCAGCAGGCCGCCGTGGTGCAAGCCAAGCCGGCCGAAGCCGCTCCGCAAGCAATCGCACCAACCGTCGGTCAGGCCAGGCCGGCTCCGACGATCCTGCCGACACAGGACATGCCGGCCGCGCAGGGGCTGGATTAGGGCGACCGGAGTTTGGCGCGACACCGCTCATCACACCGTCGCTGTCGTCCCCGCGAAGGCGGGGACCCATACCGCGTGATCTATCGGTGGGGATGAGGTGCGAGTACCGGACTCCGAGTCTTCGCCAAACCGCTCCCTGGGGTTATGGGTCCCCGCCCCCGTGCGCAATTGCGCACTAGGCGGGGACGACATCTGGGAGAGAGTTGGCCAAGACAAAGGCGCCTGAGCATTCAGGCGCCTTTTCCATTTCGACGATCGCTTCAGCTCCGCGGATATCCCGCCGCATCCAGGATCAGATTCGCCACCTCCTTCGGATGCGACACCAGCGAGAGGTGGCCGGCATCGAGCTCGATCGTGGTCGCGTTCATGCGCTTGGCGAGGAAGCGCTCGAAATCGGGGTTGATGGTGTAGTCGTTCTTCGACACCGCGTACCAGCTCGGCTTGGAGCGCCACGCCGCCTCCGTGGTGCGGCCGGCGAAGATCGAGGCCGCCGTCGGCCATTGCACGGCGTAGAGCTCCTTGGCCTGCTCCGGCTTCACGCCGTTGGCGAAGTACTTCAGGAAGGCGTCTTCCGAGAGCTTGGTGTAGCCGTCGCGCTCGACGATGCCGGCACGCGCCGGCGCGGTCGGAAACTGCTTCGACAGCGCAACGAAATCCTCGTTCGCATCGGGCGCGCGTGCGGCGACGTAGACGAGGCCGGTGACCTTCGGGTCGGTGCCGACCTGGCTGATCACGGTGCCGCCCCAGGAATGCGCGACCAGCACCGTCGGCCCGTCCTGCTCGGCCAGCGCCCGCTTGGTCGTCTCGACGGAGTCGCTGAGCGAGGACAGCGGATTTTGCACGGCCGTCACATGCAGGCCTGCAGCCTGCAGGATCGGGATCACCTCCGACCAGCTCGAGCCGTCGGCCCAGGCGCCGTGCACCAGCACGACGTTCTTCGCCTTGACCGTCTGCGGTGTCTGGGCATGAGCGAGGTTGAGGGGAGCGGCCAAAAGGCTCGCGGCGACGAAAAGGCTGCGCCAGAGTGACATGATCTTCTCCGTGTTTTTGGTTCGATGCCCAAAGGACGGAGACGGGGACGGCGGTGTTACGCCTTCACTGCTCTGTGATGCATTGCAACGAAAAAACGCCCCGGGGCACCGGGGCGTTTTCGCAACCTGGAAGTCGCTGGGTTTGGTCGCCTGGCTCAGGCGGCCTGCGCGGCGGAGTTCTCGATCACCTGCGCCTTGGCGCCGGCGTTGATCGCGATCTGGCGCGGCTTCTTGGCCTCGGGAATCTCGCGAACGAGGTCGACGTGAAGCAGCCCGTTCTCGAGCGAGGCGTCCTTCACCTGCACGAAGTCGGCAAGCTGGAAGGCGCGCTCGAAGGCACGCGCGGCGATGCCGCGGTAGAGCACTTCGGATTTCGAGTTCTCGTTCGCGACCTTCTCGCCCTTGATCGTCAGCGTGTTTTCCTTGGCCACGATGGAGAGCTCATCCTTGGCAAAGCCCGAAACCGCAACGGTGATGCGGTAGGCGTTCTCGCCGGTGCGCTCGATGTTGTAGGGGGGATAACCGGGGCTGCCGTCGGAGCTGGTCTGGTCGAGCAGGTTGAAGAGACGGTCGAAGCCGACGGTGGAACGATAGAACGGAGTGAGATCGTAGGTACGCATGGTCAAGTCCTCCATTGAGCGACTGTTGGTAACCCGCCCGCCAACCGGGCCGGGCTTTAGTCTGTGTGCAGCCTGATGTTCCGGTTCCGAAACACTGGTAGCGGCCTGCACGAAGATGATATGGGTGGAACGAGACGGCGTTCAAGAGGGCGGGACAGGCGCCTTTTCGGCGCTTTGGCCCCTTGATTTGCAGCACTTCCCGCCCAATGACGCTGGTCTCGATTCCCGCCAATCCCGTCCCCGAAAACGTCGTCAGCGGCACCATCAAGACCCCTGATGGCGTCGAGCTGCGCTTTGCGCGCTGGGCGCCGCCGGCGGGCCGCAAGGGCACGGTCTGCGTCTTCACCGGGCGCAGCGAGCAGATCGAGAAGTATTTCGAGACCGTGCGCGATCTGCGCGACCGCGGCTTTGCGGTGGCGATGATCGATTGGCGCGGGCAGGGCCATTCGTCGCGCCGCCTGCGCGATCCGCGCAAAGGCTATGTGCGCGACTTCGCCGATTTCGAGATCGACGTCGAGACCTTCGTGCAGCAGGTGGTGCTGCCGGATTGCCCGCCGCCATTCTTCGCGCTCGCCCATTCCATGGGCGGCACGGTGCTGCTGCGCGTGGCGCATGCCGGCAAGCGCTGGTTCGACCGCATGGTGCTGTCTGCGCCGATGATCGACCTGCCCGGGCGCACCACCTCGCTGCCGGTGCGTGCGCTGCTCAAGACGATGCGCCTGCTCGGGCAGGGCGGCCGCTACGTTCCCGGCGGCAGCGACCGCCTCACCGGGCTCGAACCCTTCATCAACAATCCCTTGACCAGCGATCCCGTCCGCTATGCGCGCAACGCCGCGATCCTGGAGGAAGACCCGACGCTTGGCCTAGCCTCGCCGACGGTCGCCTGGGCCGATACCGCCTTCCGCGCGATGCACACCTTCAAGCGCGTGAACTACCCCTCACAGATCCGCCAACCGATCCTGATGCTGGCGGCCTCCAACGATACCGTGGTCTCGACCGCGGCGATCGAGGAATTCGCCTATCATTTGCGCGCCGGCTCCCATCTCGTGATCGCCGGTGCCAAGCACGAGATCCTCCAGGAGCAGGACCGCTACCGCGCGCAGTTCTGGGCCGCCTTCGACGCCTTCGTGCCGGGCACGCCACTGTTCAAGTGAGAAGACGGTGCGCTCCCTCGCCCCGTTCTTACGGGGAGAGGGTTGGGATGAGGGGCCTCTCTCCGCACGCGAGATCGTCGAGAGACCGGTACCCCCTCACCCGGATCGCAAGAGCGATCCGACCTCTCCCCGCAAGCGGGGAGAGGTGAAAAGCAGCTTACAGCGTCTTCAGATACTCGATCAGGTCGTAGCGCTCGGCGTCGTCCTTGAACATGCGGCCGATGACGCCGGGACGCTTTGGCTCGCCGTCCTTGCGCTCGAAGGAATGGCCGAGCACGCTGTTGCCCTGGATCGGCTTGCCGTCGGAGCCGGTCGCGGAGAACTCCGTTTCACCGGTCTTGCAGCGCTCGTCGGCGGCGACTGCGAAACCGACGGTGTCGGGGTCGTAGTCGCGGCGGCCCATGCAGAATTTTTGCGGACGCTCGTTCTGCGGCTTCAGCAGCCAGTACAGCGAAGGCACCGAGCCGTTGTGCAGGTAAGGCGCAGTGGCCCAGATGCCGTTCAAGGGCCTCGCGCGATAGCGCGGATCGGGCGCGGGATTGAGACAGTTCTTGCGCGCGAGATTCCACATCTGCGCCCGTTCGGCCTCGGGGATGTTCTCGTCGTCCATCCATTTGCGGGCGACGAGGTCGACCACCGTCATGAGGCCGAGCGCATAGACCATCTCGTTGGGCGAAGCGCTCGCAGTCGGGATCTCGCACTGCCACCATGTCTGCAGGTCGGCCGTGTTGACCTTCAGAAAGCCGGGCACGTCGACGGTCCGCTTGCTGAGAACCAGGGACTGCTCGGGATCGGTCTTGATCTCGTCGAGCGGGATCGTGACCGCATTCAGCACCTTGCTGTCGCCGCTCGGCTCCCAGCGCTTCGACGACCAGAAGGCCGGGGTGTTGATGTCAGGCAGATGGCATCCGGAGCACATCTCCGCGTAGATGGCGCGGCCGCGCTCGACGCGGTCGGGCTTCAGCTTCCAGGCATCGCCGAGGATGTGCGAGGGCCATTTCGGTGCGAGCAGGCCGCCGAACTTCGGACCATCAGCCGCCTTGAATGGATCGGGGCCTCTCAGCATGTCCTCGATCCAGCCGAGCGTCCTGATGTTCACCGAGGAGCGCCATAGCCTGTCCTGTGGATAGGCGTCGGACAAATTGAGCAGCGCCGTGACGCCGAGGGCTTCGCCGGCGTTGCGGATCAGCGGCTGCTCGATCGAGGCGTCGTATTGGGCGAACTTGAACCAGGGCACCGTCCAGATCGCGGGATAGCTGACCGGCGCGTCCTGGGCGTGCAGGTTCTTCTCGAATCCCTTGACCCCGCTCATTGCAAGGTCCTGCGAAAACACCTGGTTGCCGATGCGGTTGAGGGCATCGAGCCGGCCGAACCCTTCCTCGGTGTCCTGCTGCTGCTTGCCGTCCCAGGTCGTCTTGCCTTCGATCGTTTTCTCGTAGGTCTTGGCCCAGTCGATCAGGAAGCTGCCGATCGTGCTCAGCTTCTGCTTGAGCGCAGCGCGGTCCGCCTTGCTGGCGTCGGGGCCGAGCACGCGATCGGCGAAACGCTGGAAGCGGAACGGGACGTACAGCGTGTAGGCGATCGACAGGCCGGTCGCGAGCTCGAGCTTCTTCAGGTCGGTCATCGCCGGGCCGCCGTCGAAGCGGACGTCGACGCCCTGGTAATGGATCTGGCCGGTATGACAGGCGGCGCAGGTCAGTCCGATCATGTCGTCCTCGCGGCGGCTCGTCGCGGGATCGACCACGCCGGTCATGCGCGCGAAGCCGACCGGCAGGCCGTCGACGTTCTCCGCCGGCGTCCAGCGCGTCGACCAGTCCGACGCTTGCGTGGTCTCGTAGACATTGGCGTAGCCGAAGCGGCGCAGCGTCGCCGTGTCGACCTGGACCGATTGCGGGCTCGGGATGAAGCCGAAGCGCTCGAGATAGGCGCTGTCCTTGATCAGGCCCGGCTTGGAGAACAGGTGGAGCCGCGGCTGCTCCAGCGCCACGAACCACTCATAGGGCACCGGGAACGTCGCGGTGCCCTGGCTGGCGTGGTGGAACCAGTGCCGGTCCTTCAGCGACCAGTTTTGCTCGAGCCAGTAAGCAGCCTTGGTTTCGGGCATCGCCGGCAGGGGCGGCGGCAGGAGATTCACCAGCACGCCCTTCTGCGGCAGCATGGCGCGAACCTGGTTGGGGAATTCGGCGACCGCGACCAGGGCGGCGAGGCCAAGGCCGATGACGAGCGCCGTGAGCGCGACCGCCCAGCGAAAGCGGAGCTGGCAGGACGACAGCAGCGGCTGCGACACGATGCGCTGGTTGATGCGGTCGGGGAATTGGCGCTGTTCGAACAGCGTGCGCACGTCGGCCATGCTGAGATAGCGCTCTTCGCCCTGCTTGCCCTTGCCGATGATCTTCAAAAGTATGGGCCATTCGAACTTCATCAGCAGCGGGTAGTACCAGCGAGCGGCGCTGCCGGCGCGCTTGAGGTTGTCGCGCATGAAGGTCTTGATTTCCGCGGCGTTGAGGCCGGGCTCGCTGCTGCCGGTGTTCGGGTCGGTGTAGCTCCGGCCGAAGCTCGCGAGCCGCGCGATCTCGTCCTCGTCGACCTTGCCGTCGACGCCGAGGATGCGCGAACCGGCGCCGCGCTTGTCCAGCGGGCCGCCGCGCAGCGCGTCGAGCTGCGCGCCCGAAAAGATGCTCTTGAGAATGTGCTTGACGCCGTTGGCGATCATCGCGACGCCGCGGACCTGGATGCGGGCCGAGACCTTCTTCAGCCCCGTCTCGCCGGTCGCATTGGCGATGGTCTGCGACAGCGTGTTGAGCGGGACGGTGCCGCCCTCGACGAAGCCTTCGCCGACGAGGCCGCGCAGGAACGGGCAGGGATTGTTCGGCGAGACTGGAATCGAGGGATCGAGGGGCGGCTTCGAAGCGGGGTGATGCATGGCCCAAATCCTGAAAGCAGCGAATCTTGAAAAGCAGGCGCGCTGTTAGAGCGCGGAAAGTCCTAACAAACCGACAGCACGATATACTACTTCAGCGTGTGACGAGTGTGGCCCATTTCACTGTCGTGTCAACACGAGCAGGCGGTCGCACCGGAACCACGTCGGGCCTGCGGCCCTTTCGCTCAGGATTCGGCGGCCCGTCTCACGTCGCTCTGCACCAGCGTCAGCTTGCCGAGCGGTACGCCGGCCTTCAGCAGCCCCTCGCGATAATGGGCGATATCCTCGGGCCGCTTCCAGTGGAAGTTGCGCAAGTGCCTGTCGACGTTCAGCATTGGATAATTTGCCATCAGCACGCTCACGGCTTCGCTGGCCTCGTCGCTTCGCCCGAGCTGCGCCAGCGCCGCGGCGCGGATCGCCAGCGCCTGCATGTGATTTGGGTTGATGTAGAGCTGCTCGCGGGCCCACGACAGCGTCGCGTCATATTGGCGCAGAAGATAATGACTGAACGCGTTCAGCGCCGCCCATTGGTAGCGCGGGTCGCTGTTGTCGCGCTGCGACGCCATCGAGAACAGCTCGATCGCCTCGCGATGCTCGCCGATCATGAAATGGCAGATGCCAAGCACGCCGCGCGCGCCATTGTCGTAAGGATTGAGCGCGACCGCGCGCTTGGCGGCGTCCATTGCCGCCTCGTGATGCCCCTCCAGCGAATGGGCCCAGGACAGGATCGAGAACGCGAAGGAGGAGCGCGGGTCGAGCCGCACGCTGGTCTCGGCGAGGTTCATCGCCTCGGCCCACATCTCGCGCGTGCCCTTGACCCAGCCGAACTGGATGCTCTGGATCTGGATCGTGGCGAGATAGGCATGCGCGATCGACAGCTTGGGATCGAGCCGGATGGCTTCGCGGAATAGCTCGACGGCGGTAGCCAGATCCTCCTTGGTCTGCCTGTAGTAATGCGAAAGCCCCTTGAGGAAACGGTCCCAGGCGGAGATGTCGGTCGAGAGCCGCGCCGGCGCCGAGGCCTCGGCGCGGACGATCTCGGTGGCGATTGCGGCGGACAAATTGGTGGTGATCTCGTCCTGCATCGCGAACAGGTCGCCGATGTCGCGGTCGTAGCGGCCGGTCCAGAGCTGCTCGCCGGTCTCTGGCGCGATCAGCTCGGCGGTGACGCGGATCTTGGCGCCGGCGCGCCGCACCGAGCCCTGGATCAGATAGGTGGCGTCGATCTCGCGCGCGATCAGCCGGGTGCCCACATTCTTGCCCTTGAAGGCGAAGGTCGAGTTGCGGCTCAGCACCCGATAGAAGGATTGCAGCGATAGCGCGTGGATCAGGTCCTCGGTGAGGCCGTCGGAGAAATATTCGTCCTGGGCGTCGCTGAGATTGGCAAAGGGCAGCACGCCGACGATCGCGGTGCGGTACTGCTGCGACAGCGCCGAGGCCTCACGAAGCTCGGGGGCAAGCGCCGGCGCGCCCTCGGGCGTCCAGGTAAAGACCCCGATCGCATCCTTGATGTTCTTGAAGCGATGGTTGCCGGCATCGGTCAGCGGCACGGTGAGATGCTTGCTCGCCTCCCGGTAGGCCTTGGCCGAGATCGCGAAGCCGCCGGGGCTCGCCACCGATTCCAGGCGGACGGCTATGTTGACGTCGTCGCCGAAGACCTCGTCCTCGTCGGCGATGACGTCGCCCATGTGGATGCCGAGTCGGAACTGCATGGCGCGGTCGGCCGGCAGATGGCGGTTGCGTTCGGCCATCAGCGTCTGCATCGCGATCGCCGCCTCGGTGGCGCCGACGATGGAGGCGAATTCCAGCAGGAAGCCGTCGCCGGTGTTCTTCACGACGCGGCCGCCGTGATTGAGGATGATCGGATGGATCGCGGCGCGATGGGCCTTGAAGGCGGCATGGGTGCCGGCCTCGTCGCTGCCCATCATGCGCGAATAGCCGGCGACATCGGCGCAGACGATGGCGGCCAGACGTCTTTCCATATCCTCAAAGCTCCAAGGGATCAGGTGACCGGCCACAGCGTGGCGGTTGCCGCGAATCCTGCATTTCAAGAACCCCGCCTTTATAGAGCAGATGCGCCGCAGCGGAAGCATGATCCGCATTGCAAATTCGAGGTAAATCCTGCGCAATCCCGGCAGTGGACGGGAACGGGCGAACCGACTAAGCGGAACCAGGACCGCCAGGACGGCAGCGGAGGACCTTCATGCTGGGCATTCACGAGATCGGGCTTTTCATCCTCTCGGGCGTGCTGCTCAACATCACGCCAGGGCCGGATTCGGTTTACGTGATCGGCCGCAGCATGCAGATGGGCTGGCGGGGCGGCGCCGCTGCCGCCTTGGGCATCAGTTGCGGCTGCTTCGTCCATGTCGCGGGCGCGGCGATCGGGCTTTCGGCTCTGCTGATGGCCTCGTCCACGGCCTTCTCGATCCTGAAGCTGGTCGGCGCGGCCTATCTCGTCGTGACCGGTCTCCAGATGCTGTGGTCGCGCCCGGCGCTGGCTGCAAGCATCGACGAGCCGGCGCGGAGCTCATTGCAGCGGGTCTTCCTCCAGGGCGTCTTCACCAACGCGCTCAATCCGAAGGTCGCGCTGTTCTTCCTGGCCTTTCTGCCGCAATTCGTTGCAGCCGATGCCCCGCACAAGCCGCTCGCCTTCCTGACGCTCGGCCTGATCTTCATCTTCACGGGGACACTGTGGTGCCTGGTGCTGGCGGCGTTCGCCGCCAGAGCCGCCTACCGGCTGCGGCAGTCCGAGGGCGCGATCGCCTGGGTCAACCGCGCTCTCGGCGGCCTCTTCGTCTATCTCGGCATCCGCGTCGCCATGCTGGAGACACGGTAGCTCGTTCAAGCGAATTCCGTCGCCAGCGCGCTGCCGGCCAGATACAGGCCGAGCAGGATCATCGCGATCAGGAACCAGCGGCGAAACGCCTCCGCCGGCATTCGCGCCCGCACCGATTGGCCGACGAACATGCCGG
Organism: Bradyrhizobium sp. CCBAU 45321; assembly: GCF_028128975.1. Classification (NCBI taxonomy): domain Bacteria; kingdom Pseudomonadati; phylum Pseudomonadota; class Alphaproteobacteria; order Hyphomicrobiales; family Nitrobacteraceae; genus Bradyrhizobium; species Bradyrhizobium sp. CCBAU 45321. The sequence continues at coordinate 8,650 of NZ_LFKZ01000130.1, read as the reverse complement.
CGAAGGCCATGGCGAGGCCCACGGCGCCCGGCACGACATTGGCGGGCGTGAGCAGTCCGACCGCGGTCAGGTTGAAGGCGAGCGCCAGCGTCGCGGTGGTGAAAAACACCCCGAGCGCCTGCACCAGCTCGTCCTTTTCCATGCCGATCGCCTGCATGAACGGCATCGACGGAATCACCTGCACGCCTGTGGAGGCCGAGATCACGCCGGTGATGATGCCGACCACGCCGCCGACCCATTTCTCGTTCTCGGGCGCGACGCGGAACTGGAACTTGTTCAGGCCGATCACGGCGTAGACGACGAGCAGGGCGCCGAGCACGATCGTGCCGTAGCGCGCATGCGGCCCGGTCAGCGCGCCGGCGTTGAGCCAGCAGCCGACCACGGTGCCGATCATCAGCGGCCACAGCCGCCGCAGGATATCGCGCAGATAAGGACCAACGAAGGTCTGCCAGATGTTGGTGACGATGGCGGGAACGATGACGATGGCGATGGCGCGGCTCGGCGCCATGCTCACGGCGAGCAGGCCCATCGACACCGTCGGCAGGCCGAGCCCGACCACGCCCTTGACGAATCCGGCGAGCAGGAACACGGCGGCGATGAGGATGAGCAGCGGGTCGATCATGCCAGCACATTGACCGAAGCCGCGCGGGGGCACAATCTGGAGGTTACGGAGAGAGCCTTCGGCCTCAACGAAGGCTCAGGGAGCTCAGGGAGACATCGCATGCGCTTCGACCTGGTCGATCTCCAGCTCTTCATCGCGGTCGCCGACCAGCGAAGCATCACCCGCGGCGCGGAGCGATCACATCTCGCCCTGGCCTCGGCCAGCGCGCGTATCAAGGGGCTCGAGGATGCGCTCGGCGTCGCGCTGCTCAAGCGCGGGCGTCGCGGCGTCGAGTTGACCGCGGCCGGCGAGAGCCTGCTCGATCATGCCAGGCTCGTGATCCATCAGATCGACGCCATGCGCGGCGATCTCGCCGGCTTTGCCAGTGGCGTGCGCGCCAGCGTGCATTTCCTCGCCAACACGTCGGGCCTGTCGGAGCATCTGCCGAGGGCACTGGCCGGCTTCCTGCGCGAACATCGCGACGTCGCCATCGACATCGAGGAGCGCGAGAGCACCGACATCGCGGCGGCGATCACCGCCGGCGCTGCCGATCTCGGCTTCGCCGCCGAGCACGCCCTGCCTGAGCATATCGAGCGTTTCCGCTTCAGCGAGGACCGCCTGACGCTGGTGACGTCGAAACGCGGGCCGTTCGCCGGCCGCCGCCAGATCGACTTTCAGGAGGCAGGGACTTGCGACTTCGTCGGCCTGACCAGCGCCACCGCGCTCCAGATGCACATCTCGAAGCACGCCGCGCGGCTCGGCATGCGGCCGCATTTCCGCGCGCGCCTGCGCGACTTCGACGCGATCTGCCAGATGGTCGCGGCCGATGTCGGCGTGGCGCTGGTGCCCGAAGCCGCGGCCCGCCGCTGCGCCAGGACCATGCCGCTCGCCATGGTCCGCCTGCGCGATGCCTTCGCCAACCGCCGCCTCGTGATCTGCGCGCGCAGCTTCAAGGCGCTGCCAAGGCCGGCCAAGCTGCTGGTGGAGCATCTCAGGGCCGAGGCGGTGTGAGCTGGTTGTACGCTGGCGCGCGCGCTTGATCGGCTTCGTCGAGGCGTGAGAGTCGTTATTGGTTCAAAAGCTTCAACGCTGCCTCGTGCACCCGCGCGTCGCCGGCCGCGACGATGCGGCCGCCGCCCTGGGCCGGCTTGCCTTCCCAGGTGGTGACGACGCCGCCGGCGCCGGTCACGATCGGGATCAGCGCCGCGATGTCGTAGGGCTTCAGCTCGGTCTCGACCACGAGGTCGACGTGGCCCGCGGCAAGCATGCAATAGGAGTAGCAGTCGCCGCCATAGCGCGACAGCCGCGCGCTCTTCTCGATGCGGCCGAAGATGGCGCGGTCGCTCTCGTTCATCAGCAGGGGGCTGGTGGTGTAAGTCGTGGCCTCCGACAGCGAAGCGCAGCGGCGGACCTGGAGCCGGCGCTCGCCCGACGGCCCTTTATAATTGGCCGAACCGTTGTCGCCGGAAAAGCGCTCGCCGATGAAGGGCTGGTGCATCATGCCGAACACCGGCGTGCCCTTGTGCAACAGCGCGATCAGCGTGCCCCAGATTGGAAAGCCGCCGATGAAGGATTTGGTGCCATCGATGGGGTCGAGCACCCAGACGTAGTCGGCGTCCTCGCGCTCGTTGCCGAATTCCTCGCCGACGATGCCGTGCTGGGGGAAGTTGGCCTTGATCAGCCGCCGCATCACCGCCTCCGCGGCGCGGTCGGCCTCCGTCACGGGGTCGAAATCCTTGGTCTTGCTCTTGTCGTCGATCGACAGCGAGGTGCGGAAGAACGGCAGGATGGTTTCGCCGGAGGCGGTGGCGAGCCGACCGATGAAGGCGGAGAAGTCGATCACCGTCACAGGCGAAATCCTCGAAGCGAAGTTGGAGAGCTTGCCTCCTGCCTAGCTCAATTCGCCTGCCGCGTGCAGCGCTGTCTTGGCGTTGCGCCCTGGTATTTTGGATGCCGCGGCGGGCTGCCCCATTCCAGTCATCTGCTGGCCAAATATCGATCATGGAGTTGAAATCTTAGTTCCGACCTTGCCTTGTTCGTATGCAAATGACTATCAACCCATTGAATTTCCTTATCAAAGAAACTGAATCTGGGTTTCCATAGAAGCAACTGAGCCATGTGCGATTTGCATGGGAAACCGCGCAAAAGCCCTTGCACTTTGTGCGGCGCGGTCGCATATTGTTGCGGTGCGGTAGCGCCTCGCGTTACCGCTGCCCTCCTTGGGCGTTTCCTCCCTAGACTTGGGCCGCTTGCGTCATTCGCGAGCGGCCCTTTTTTCTGAGCCCCGCCGTTTTCATTTCGCGCGCGCAAGCTTGCGAAGCGAAAACGCAGTCGCGCGCAAAGCTTCTTCGTCTCAGAAGGCCTCGTCGTTTCGGAGGAAGCTGCGTCCTATTCCGCCGCGGCCTGGAATGGGCCGAGATCGGCGAACGGAATCGTGGTCGCCAGCACGTCGGCGAGAACGCCGAAGTCGGAGGCCACTTGCGCAAAGCGAGCGCTGCGCTCGCGCCGCCGCTCGTCCATGTAGATCGCGCGGTTGAGCTCGAGCTGCACGGCGTGCAGGCCGCTCGCGGGATTGCCGTAATGCTCGGTGATGAAGCCGCCGGCATAGGGCTTGTTGCGGCCGATCGAATAGCCGAGCCCGCTCATGGTCTCCTCGACGCGATCGGGCAAGAGCGGCGTGCAGCTGGTGCCGTAGCGATCGCCGATCACGACGTCGGGCCTGCGCGGCTCGTCCCTGCTGACGCCGACCGACGGCATCGAGTGGCAGTCGACCAGCACCACCGTGCCGAACATCTGGTGCACCTTGTTGATCAGCCGGCGCAGCGCGCGATGGTAGGGCTTGTACAGCGTCTCGATCCGCCCCAGCGCATCGTCGACCAGGAGGCGGTCGCGATAGATCTCCTGGCCGTCGCCCACCACGCGCGGAATGGTGCCGAGGCCGCCCGCGACGCGCATCGAGCGGGTGTTGGCGAAGCTCGGCAGCCGGCCGGTGAACATGCGCGGGTCCAGCTCATAGGGCTCGCGGTTGACGTCGACATAGGAGCGGGGAAAGTTGACACGCACCGTCGGAAAGCCGCGCGCGCTCAGATGGCCGATCAGCTCGTCCATGAACGAATCTTCCGACCGCCGCAGCGTGGGCAGGTCGATCCGCGACGCCGCCAGGAATTCCTCAGGATAGGTCGAGCCGGAATGTGGCGAGTTGAAGATGACGGGCGCGCGCCATTCGGCAGGCTCGAAGATCTCGAAGGCTGGCGACATGTCGCCGTCAAAGCGGGTCATCTTCTCAGGCTTCGTCCCTTCGTGCCGTCCGATCCGGACAAGCTCCGGGTCCAATGATTCGGCCGATCTCGCGGCTCTTATGTGTCGTCATTGTCCGGAATCGCAACCATTCTGCCAAGCGAAAAGATGTGATGGCCTCTTGGAACAGATCTTAACCGTGCGGCCAGCGGGAAGGGGACGCGCCGGTCCGGCTCGATTGATTCAGACCTCATTCCGGTCCACAAAGAGCCGGCGGCGGGGCCGGCGCAGGGTTAAGATTTTCACCCCAAATTTACCCTCTGTCGGGCTTAGTGACCTCTGCTGATATCCTCTGGGGATTCGACGTTTCCTGCCATGCCAAAGATCCTGCTCGCCGAAGACGACAACGACATGCGCCGTTTCCTGGTCAAGGCGCTGGAAAACGCCGGTTTTCAGGTCTCGTCCCACGACAACGGCATGGCCGCCTATCAGCGGCTGCGGGAAGAGCCGTTCGAGATGCTGCTGACCGATATCGTGATGCCGGAAATGGACGGCATCGAGCTCGCCCGCCGGGCCTCGGAACTCGACCCCGACATCAAGATCATGTTCATCACTGGCTTTGCCGCGGTCGCCCTGAACTCGGATTCGGACGCCCCCAAGAACGCCAAGGTGCTGTCCAAGCCGGTGCATCTGCGCGAATTGGTCAGCGAAGTGAACAAGATGCTGGCGGCCTAAATCGGCCCCGTTCCGTCCTTGCGCAGGGTCCCGTGAGCCGTTATAGGGACCCCACCGATGAAATGACCTCTAGGGCACGTAGCTCAGCGGGAGAGCACTACCTTGACATGGTAGGGGTCACAGGTTCGATCCCTGTCGTGCCCACCATCCTTCGCTCGCGATAGCAGAGTGAAGGATGCCGCGCCGAAGCGCAACGGGCGCGGCGGACGCGTTCGCCTTCGACGTGACGCGCTGCGCCTATGCCGAATTCTACAAGGCCCTCGGCGAGCCCGAACTCGGCTTCCTGCTGATCTGCACCGCGGACTTTGCCACCGCGGAAGGTTTTGGTCCCGACATCAGGCTCACGCGCACGCAGACTATCATGCAAGGCGCCTCCCATTGCGATTTCCGCTACAAGCGCGATGGAGGCGGATCACAGTGACGGCAACGATGCAGGCATGCTGTCGCCCCACATTCCGTCATTGCGAGCGCAGCGAAGCAATCCAGAGTCTTTCGGCGACGGGATTCTGGACTGCTTCGCGGAGCCTGTCATCGGCCGTGCGTTTCGCGCGGACCCGGTGGCTCGCAATCACGACATGGAGGCAGTGCGCGCCTCAGGATGACGGAACGTCGAGTTTGCTCCCGAGCAGCAAGTCTTTCAGCCCCGTCGGATAGAGCCTCGGCCCGCCGTCCAGATCGAGATCGGCAAGGTCGAACCACCGCGCGACGATTTGCTCTCCGTTGTCCTCGCGGAAGTCGATGCGCTCCTGGCCGGCGAATGCGCCATCCGGAAACGCGACCTCCGCGATGAACATCACCTCGTGCCCGGTCGATGCCTCGTGCACAAAAATGTTCTCAATCACCAGCGGCTCGCCCACGATGCTGACGTCGATGCCGAGCTCTTCGTTGAATTCCCGCACCAAGGCCGCGCGCCAGCTCTCGCCGAACTCGATCTCGCCGCCGAGCGGGCGCACGCCCTTGATCCGCCCCGCATCGTCGCGCACCTCGGCCGCCAGCAGCCGCCCGCCGCGCCAGTGCAGGCCGATCGCGACGACGCGGATATGGGGGATGGGGGCGCCATGTGGTCATGGCGGATCGTTAATCCGTGTCGCATGCTTTCGCAACGAGGGAGGAGATGGTGTGCTTGCAATGGCGAGATGAGAGACCCGTCACTCCACCAGATACTTCCTCACCGCCGCCTCGTCCCACGCAATCCCGTTGCCCGGCTCCTCGCTCGGCAGCGCAAAGCCGTCCCTGATCTGCAGCCGCGTTGCCAGCACCGCGTCGGCCCAGTCGACATATTCCAGCCAATGCGCGGTCGGCGTCACGCAGAGCAGATGCGCGCTGACCTCAGAGAACAGGTGCGACGACATCTCGATGCCGGCGGCATGGGCAAGCGATGCGGCTCGCAGCCAGCCGGTGACGCCGCCGATGCGCTGGACGTCAGGCATCACGTAGTCGCAGGCTTCCGCCGAGAGCGCGGCTTGCATGGAAAACGCGCTGTCGAAGTTCTCGCCGATCTGGACCGGCGTCTGCAGCGCGTCGGCAATGCGGGCGCAGCCGGCATGATCGTCGTGGCGGATCGGCTCCTCGATCCAGCTGAGGCCCTCGTCGTCGAGCATCTCACCGCGGCGGATCGCTTCGGTGACCGTCAGCGCCTGATTGTAGTCGCACATCAGCGTGACCTCGTCGCCGACGGCCTTGCGCACCGCGCGCACGACGGCGAGATCCTCCCGCGCATCGCTTCGGCCGACGCGGATCTTTGCGGCGTGAAACCCCTCGGCCAGCAGCTTGTGGGCTTCCTCCACCGCGGCGCCCGCCGGCATGATGCCGAGCCCTTTCGAATTGTAGGCGCGCACCGGCTTCGGCGCGCCGCCAAGCAGGCGGGCGAGCGGCAGGCCGCGCGTGCGCGCCAGCGCGTCCCATGCCGCCATGTCGATGCCGGATTGCGCCAGCCGCTGCAGGCCGGCGAGGCCCAGCAGCGTGAAACGCTGGCTCAGCTTGCGTTCGATCTCGAACGGCAGCAGCTCGTCGCCGGTGACGAGGTCTGACATCTCCGTGACCATCGCCGCCAGCGGCTTCAAGGCCGAGGGCGTGAGCGAGAACAGATAGGAATGGCCCACCGCGCCCTGATCGGTCTCGCAGTCGATCAGCACCAGCGGCGCCTTGGCGACCGCCCCGGTCGCGGTCTGGAGCGGCAGGTTCATCGGCACGATCACGGGACGCGCCTGGAAGCGCTTGATGCGGATGGTCTCGGTCATGGGCGTCTCCCGGCGGCGCGGATGCGGGTCGGCGCCGATCTTAAGCATCCGTGATCAAACGAAAAGCCGCTTGCTGCGACCACCATCAAATGGGGTTGCGCCGGCCGGCAATTCTTGGCTCTGTGCCGCCGCATGCTTTGTCTCGGATTCCGGAAGGATTTGCGACAAATTCGCACACAACGGAGCCACGACGTGAAACAAGCGATCTCCGAAGAACAGCGCAAGAGCGGCGTCCTCACGGGTGCTGCGATCGTCTTCCTCCTGCTCGCCCTTCCGGTCGCGGTGTGGCTGGACCTGACCGAGCTCAGCAAAACGGCGCTGCGGCGCCAGGCGATCGATCTCAATTCGGTGATCACGAGCGTGCGCAGCTACTACGCCTCCAACGTGGTCGGGCGCGTGCTCGCCAACCCCAACGGCAGCACCAAGGTCGTGCACAATTATGAATCCGTGCCTGGCGCGATCCCGATCCCCGCGACGCTGTCGCTGGAGCTCGGCCGGGTGATCGGCGCCCAGCAGGAGAACATCACCTACCGCTTCGTCTCGGACTTCCCGTTCCAGAACCGCGCCCCGCATCAGCTCGACAAGTTCGAGAAGGATGCGCTGGAGGCGCTGCGGAAAGATCCCGAGCAGAAGATCGTGGAGACCGAGACCTCGCTGTTCAACGACAAGGTCCGTCTCGTTGCCCCCGTTACGATGGGGCCGGCTTGCGTCAGCTGCCACAACAGCCATCCCGAGAGCCCGAAGAAGGACTGGAAGGTAGGGGATGTCCGCGGCATCCAGGAGGTGATCATCGCCCAGCCGATTGCCGCCAACATCTTCTCGTTCAAGTTCCTGCTGGCCTATTTCGTGATCGCCGCCGGGAGCGGACTGGCGTTCCTGTCATTGCAGCGCCGTCAGGCGCGCCGCATCAAGAACATGAACAAGGAGCTCGAATCCGCCAATGACTTCCTGGCCTCGCTGTCGATGAAGATCTCGCGCTACATCCCGCCGCAGGTCTACAAGAGCATCTTCTCGGGCCAGAAGGACGTCACCATCCATACCGAGCGCAAGAAGCTCACCATCTTCTTCTCCGACATCCAGAACTTCACCGCCACCGCCGAGCGGCTGCAGCCGGAGCAGCTGACACAGTTGCTCAACGAATATTTCACGGAGATGTCGGCCATCGCCCACGAATATGGCGGCACCATCGACAAGTTCATCGGCGACGCCATGCTGATCTTCTTCGGCGACCCCGAGACCAAGGGCGATCGCGCCGATGCACAGGCCTGTCTGCAGATGGCCTGGCGCATGCAGCAACGCCTTGCCGAGCTGAACGCGAAATGGCGGGCGTCCGGCATCGAGCAGCCGTTCCGCTCGCGCATGGGCATCAACTCGGGCTATTGCAATGTCGGCAATTTCGGCAGCGCCGACCGGATGGACTACACCATCATCGGTGCGGAGGCGAACCTCGCCGCGCGCCTGCAATCGATCGCCGAGCCCGGCGGCATCGTGCTGAGCTACGAGGCCTTCGCCCTCGTTAGCGACATCGTCCGCGCCCATGCGCTGCCCGCGATCACGATGAAGGGCATCAGCCGCGAGGTCATTCCCTATTCGGTCGACGCGCTGAACGACAAAGCTGCGGAGAACAGCGGCATCATCACCGAACGCGCGCCGGGCCTCGAGCTCTATCTCGACCCCGCCGTGGTGAAATCAGGCGACGCTGCGCGCGTCCGCTCGCTCCTGGAGAACGCGCTGGCCTCGCTGAAGCCGGCGTGAGGGGGCTCTTACCCTCCCCTGGAGGGCAGGGGAATCGCATGTAATCCTAAGGCATTGCGATTTGGAGAGAAATCGATTCTGA